>NZ_JBNPEC010000156.1:0-15533 GCF_051117345.1 Alcanivorax sp. | reverse complement strand
GTCACCAGCTGGCGCTGCATGATGTGCACACCGATTTGCAGCAGCGCATTGACGAATACCATGAACTGGCCGACATGGATGCGGATGGTCAGGGCAACTGGCAGCAACTGGATCACGACCTGAAGGATCTGAATAACGATCTTTATGGCGCCAACTGATTGCCAGACTGTGGCTTTGCTACTGCCGTGCCTGCCAGGCGTGGCGCAGGAATATGTTCCGTCGCTGTTGTGGGCAGGTGACTGGCCGGAGGTGAAGGGACATGCCCCTTCGACTTTTGCTGGCTGATTTTCCTCGCTATTCTTGCGCCCTCCATGGACGGAGGGTGTCGTGATGACTCTCAAACTACTCAGTGGCTCGCTGCTGCTGCAATCCCTGCGCAACCACCTGGGCTTTTTTTCCATTCTCTTTTTTATGGGGTTGGCATTTGCGTCCGTGGGGGTGGGCCTGCTGGTGTGGGCGTATTCCCCCGGAGACTGGGGGCTGCTGTTGTTTGCGTCGCTGTTTGCGTTGATCGGCTTTGGCGTGTTGGTCATGGCGTTTGTCACCACTTGCAGCAGCGTCGGCTATTACTACGAGCGGGCCCTGTTGAAAAAGTACGGCATCAATATTGATGGCCGGGTGCTGACGTTGCAGCCGTATAATCAGCCCGAAGAGGGGGAAGAAACCCTGTGGCTGATGACCTTTGAATACCATCATCAGGGCCAGGAGTATCAGGCCGAAACCATGCTGCCCGGCGAAGAGTGGGCCGACAAACTGCCCCAGCAGCAGTGGCTGCCACTGCGGTTACTCAAACCCCGCCCGCAGGTTGCCGAACCCCGTTGGCGAAAACTGAAGAATCAGCTCAAGCTGGATGGGGTTTGGGGTTAAGCGCCGTTGGGTGAAGGTTTTTCACCACAGAGCTCACTGAGGAAAACCCGTTTCTTCGAGGGATATGTAGGGTGGATTAGCCGCAGGCGTAACCCACCGATTGCGCGTTTCTGGTGGATTACGCCTGCGGCTAATCCACCCTACACATACAAATGATGTTTTCCCTCAGTGAACCCTGTGCCCTCTGTGGTAAAACAGATTCCCCCTACATCACCAGCAACTGCCCAAGCCCCAGCACTGCCACAAAGCCCACGCTGTAGGCGAACAGCAGATAGAAGAAATAACGCAGATAGCTGACGAAGGTTAGCGCTTCCACCTTGCTCATGGCGATCACCCCGGCGGCGGAGCCGATGATCAGCAGGGAGCCACCCACGCCAACGGAATAGGTCAGTGACAGCCATTCCGGCAGGGTCATGTCGATGCCGGAATTCAGCAGGGCTGCGGTCAGGGGCACGTTGTCGAACAGGGCTGAGGCGATCCCCACCAGGAAGTTGGCGGCTACCGGGGGCATCAGGTCATACAGGGCCGGGAAGTAGGCCAGCATGCCCAGTTCCTTGAGCATCCCCACCAGCAGTAGTACGCCAAGGAAGAACAGCAGGGTGTCGAACTCGATCTTGCGGATGTATTCCAGCACCGGTTCGTCCTTGTTGAGGAACTGCACCACCAGAAACATCAGCGACAGACCGAACAGGAAGCACAATACTGGCGGAATACCAAAGGCCACGTTGGCAGCGATGGTGCCGAGGATGGTGGCGAAGAACAGCACCGCAATGACCTTGTCGCCTCGATCAATCACGGTCTCCTGTTTCTGAATCTGCACCTCGCCGCTGAGCCCCAGCGACAGCATGCCGGCCAGCACGGCAACCGCGCCGGCGGCGGGCAGGCTGAGCAGGAGCAGGTCGGGAATTTCCACCTTGTCCGCCAGAAAAATCATCAGCGTGGTCACGTCGCCGGTGATCAATGCGGTACCGCCCGCGTTCACCGCGAACACCACCAGCACCACATAGCGCAGCAGCTTTTCCGCCGGCAGCTTCAGGTTCATCAGCACGGCAATACACACCAGGGTGGCGGTGATGTTGTCTGCCAGGGAGGAGAACAGGAAAGCGAACAGGCCGGTGAGCAGCATCAGCTTGCGTTCGCTGATGCGGGTGGGAAGCAGGCGGTTAACGATGCTGTCGATAATGCCCTTGCCGGACAGGTAAGCGACAAAGGTCATGGCGGCCATCAGGAACAGCCACAGGGTGGCGATATCCAGCAGGTTCTCGTCCAGCCGCTCCATCAGCACCTCGTGGCTCAGGTGGGCCGGGGGGGCGATGAAATACAGCAGCCAGGCCAGGGAGCCGAAAAACAGGGTGGTCTTGGCCTTGTCGATGTGGACCATGTCTTCGACGACGATGGACAGAAAACCCAGTGCTACCAGAATCAGTAAAACGGTGCTCATGACGGGCCTCTCTCACGGCAGGGAGGTGTTGAGGGTGAGGGCGGCGGTATTCTAGGCCCTTTGTGAACCGGGTTCACCATTAATCCCGCTTTTATTTACTGTGAACGCCTCCGCGATGGAAAAAAATACCCCTGAAAGGGCAGATTTGCCGGCCTGCCCCTTTTAATCAATGAGAATAATTCGCATTATTGCACTCTGATATTTTTGGTGCCGCCTGTTGCTGGCGCCGTTTCACTTGCTGTCACACGATATATCGAGGAATTCCATGCTGTCCCGCGTCTCTACCGGGGGCCTGTTGCTGGCCTCTCTGCTTCTCTCGGCCTGCAGTGATGAACCTGCTGCCACTCCGGAACCAGCCTACGACGAGGCCCGTGCCCGGCAGGTGGTCAACCACTATGCTGACTTGGCGCTGGCTGCCTACCGTGACGCACTCAGCGAGGCGCGCGAGCTGCGGGGGCAGATTGACGCCTTGCTGGCGCAGCCCAATGAAGACAACCTGGCCGCGGCCCGTCAGGCCTGGCGCGATGCCCGGGTGCCCTACATGCAGACCGAAGTATTCCGGTTCGGCAATACGGTGGTGGATGAATGGGAAGGGCAGGTGAATGCCTGGCCCCTGGATGAAGGCCTGATTGATTACGTGGACGACAACTATCAGGCGGTGATGGGTAACCCGGGCGCCCGCGCCAATATCATTGCCAGCCAGTCGTTGAAGATTGGTGAGCAGCAGCTGGATTTGAGTGAACTGACCCCGGAACTGCTGGCCAGTCTGAACGAACTGGGCGGGTCCGAGGTGAATGTGGCCACCGGTTACCACGCCATTGAATTTCTGCTCTGGGGTCAGGACCTGAATGGTACCGATGTCGGTGCCGGTGAACGCCCGGCCACGGATTTCGCCACCGGCGACAATGCCACTGGTGGCCACAACGAGCGTCGTCGCGACTACCTGAAAGTGGTGACTGATCTGTTGATCAGCGATCTGGAAGCCATGGTGGCCGAATGGCAGCCGGACCAGGATAACTATCGCGCCGAACTGGCGGCAGACAGTGTAGAAAACGGTCTGCGCAAGATGCTGTTCGGCATGGGCAGCCTGTCCCTGGGCGAGCTGGCCGGTGAGCGCATGAAGGTGGCGCTGGCCGCCCATTCGCCGGAAGACGAACATGACTGTTTCAGTGACAACACGCACTTCTCCCATTTCTATAACGCCAAGGGCATCGAGAATGTTTATCTGGGTGAGTACCAGCGGGTAAACGGCGAGACGCTGAGCGGCCCGTCCCTCAGTGATCTGGTGGCTGCCAGCGAACCGCAGTTGGACGAGGCGCTGAAAACCGACCTGAACGACAGCGAGGCGGCGTTGCAGACATTGGTAGACAGTGCCGCCAGCGGCGTGCATTTCGATCAACTGATCGCGCCGGGCAATGCACAGGGTGCGGCTACGGTGAATGGTGCCATCGATGCGCTGGTGAAGCAGACCACCCGTATCGAAAAAGCGGCACTGGCACTGGATATCCAGGCTCTGAACCCGGACACAGCCAACCACCGTTTCTGAAAACGATGCGCTTTGCGATCTGCTAACATAGCGCCGCCACCCGGCGGCGTTTGTGCAATCAATGAGCCGTTATCCCGTTACCGCAGGTTGTCGTTCCTGCGGCGCTATCAAGATAGAAGGATACCCGTACCTTGCGATATCTCCTGCTGACCCTGGCCACCCTGTTGACCGCCTGCGATCAGGGCCCGACTTTCACGGAAGCGGAGCCCGGTGAGCACCTGTCTGCCGGCGAGGGCACGGTTACCAAGACCGACCAGAACGCCTTTTCCCTGCCGCTGGCCAACCTGTCGCCGTCGCGCCGGCTGGATTTCAGTGTGGGCAACAGTTTCTTTCGCAATCCCTGGGTGATTGGTCCGGCGTCCACCGATGCGCGGGACGGCTTGGGCCCACTGTTCAACACCAACGCCTGCCAGAACTGCCATATCAAGGATGGTCGTGGCCATCCGCCTGCCCCGGACGCCAAGCAGGCGGTGTCCATGCTGGTGCGCCTGTCGGTACCTGCCAGCGCAACCGATGACCTGACACGCAGCGGTCTGGTACCCGAGCCTAACTACGGTGGCCAGTTCCAGGATGCAGCGATCCCTGGTGCGAAGCCGGAAGGTCGCGTGCGGGTCACTTATGAGCCGCAGACGATGACGTTTGCCGATGGCCACCAGGTGGAACTGCGCAAACCGCGTCTGGAATTTTCCGATCTGGCCTATGGCGAGATGCATCCGGCTACCCTCTATTCGGCACGCATTGCACCGCCAGTGATCGGGTTGGGATTTCTGGAAGCGATTCCGGAAGCGGATCTGTTGGCCCACGTTGACCCGAATGATGACGACGGCGACGGCATCAGCGGGCGCGCCAACCGGGTCTGGGATCGTGCTACTGGCACCACGGCCATGGGTCGGTTTGGCTGGAAGGCCGGTCAACCCAGCCTGCGACAGCAGAATGCGGAAGCCTTTGCCAACGACATGGGGCTCAATAGTCACCTGGTGCCCACGGACTCCTGCGCGCCCAGCCAGACCGATTGCCTGGCCATGCCCAATGGCGGAGAGGTGGAAGTCAGCGACAGCATTATGGACAACGTGCTGTTCTATACCCGCAATCTGGCGGTCCCGGCCCGCCGCAATGTGGATGACCCGCAGGTACTGAAAGGCAAATCGTTATTCCACCAGGCCAACTGCCAGGGCTGCCATGTGCCCAGCTTTACCACCGGCGCCGATGCGGCAGAGCCGGAGCTGGCCAGCCAGACTATTCGTCCCTATACCGACCTGCTACTTCACGATGTCGGTCCGGGCCTGGCCGACGGGCGTCCGGAATTTTTGGCCAATGGACAGGAATGGCGCACCCCGCCGCTGTGGGGGATTGGCCTTACCGAGGCGGTGAACGGGCACACCCAGTTCCTCCACGACGGCCGGGCCCGTAATTTGATGGAAGCCATTCTTTGGCACGATGGCGAAGCCGCCCGCTCCCGGGACACGGTGCTCACCTTCGATGCCGAGCAGCGTGCTGCCCTGCTGGCCTTTCTGAATTCGCTCTAGTTTGTGAAAAACCCGAGGTTCCCATGCAACGTCTGATAGTGCTGATCACCTCCCTGACGCTGGCCGCCTGCAGCAATCCTCGCCAGGAGGTCACCACCCAACTGGCCGATCAGGTGCTGTTGCCCGCCCATCAGCAATGGCAAAGCCGCAATGCCGCCTTGCTCGATAGCACCCGGGCCTGGTGCAGCGGCGAGCAGCCGCTGGCCAGCCTGGAGCAAGCATTCCATCAGACCCAGAGCGCCTGGTCCCGTCTGCAGCCATTGATGGTGGGGCCATTGTCCGAGGGGAATCGCAGCTGGCAGGTCCAGTTCTGGCCGGACAAACGCAACATGGTGGCCCGCCAGACCGAGGACTTGCTGAATGAATTTGCCGATCTGAATCAGCAGCAACTGGATGGTGCCAGTGTGGTAGTGCAGGGGCTTACCGCTTTTGAATACGTGGTTTTCGATGGACAGACCGCCATCGCCGACAACCGGGAACGCTACTGTCCGCTGCTGACCGGCATCGCTCGCCATCAGTTGACCTTGTCTGACCAGGTGCTTGGCCTGTGGCAGCAGCCCGGCGGCATGCTGGATCAACTCACGAGCTTCCCCAATGAGCGTTATGCCACTGCGGATGAGGCACTGGGTGGCATCCTGCGTGTTCAGGTGACCGGCGTTGATACCCTGAAGAAAAAGCTGGGTACCCCCATGGGTCGCCTCAACAGTGGTGTGCCCCAGCCCTATCAGGCGGAAGCCTGGCGCAGCCGTCATTCCACGGAGAATCTGCTCGCCTCCCTGGCGGGTGCCCAGGCGGTGTGGGAGCGGGTCCGTTCCCTGGTGGGTGATGCCAGGCTGGTGGGTAACATCGACCAGGCTTACAAGGCGGTTCGTGACCAGCTGACAGCCTTGCCGGCGCCATTGATGGAGCTGGTGCAGGACCCGGTCAATCAGACGCAGTTGCAGGCCCTTTATCAGGACCTGGATACCCTGGAAACGCTGCAGCAGAACGACCTGGCCCGGCACCTGGGTATCCAGATCGGCTTCAATGCCAACGACGGCGATTGAAAGCAGGAGCGAGTTGAAAGTTCAAAGTTGAAAAGCGCGGGATAGCCGCTTTGATCGTTAAAGGTCGTGCCCGCGATTCACTACGAAGCCGCTGTAGGAACGGAGCGTAGCGGAGTAACGCACGTAGTTCCGTGCGGCCCGAAGGGTGAGCGCAGCGAATACACCTCTTGAGGTGCGAACCGCGTTAGCGGAAACCGTCCGCAGGACGGTCATGCATTTCTGGTGCTTCGGATAGCTTTGCGGAAGACGATATGCCACTGACACGACGACAATTACTGAGTGCTGGTGCGGCGGTAGCCGGTGCTGCCGCCCTCGGTGGCTGGACCCTCTGGTCCGGGCGTGGCCAATCGCCGTTGCTATTGTCCGCCCGTAATGACGATGCCGGGCAGCATTATGCCGTCGGTTATTTTCTCGATGGTCGGCGCGCCTTTGCCACCCCGGTGGCAGAGCGCTGCCACGACATCTGTCGGCATCCTTTTTTGCCTCTGGCTCTTTTTGTCGGCCGTCGCCCTGCCCGGGAAAGTTACCTGATCGATCTGCGCCACGGCACCCTGCTACAGACCCTGCGTAGTCAGCCGCAACGGCATTTCTACGGTCACGCTGTCTTCCACAGCAGCGGCCAGTGGCTCTACGCGACGGAAAACGACATCGGTGAACCGGGACGTGGGGTGCTGGGATGTTACCGCCTGGACCCCGAGCGCCTGCAACTGATCCATGACAGAGAGGTGCCAAGCCACGGAGTGGGGCCGCATCAATTAGCCTGGCTGCCGGATGGCGAATCCCTGGTAATCGGTAACGGCGGCATTCGCACCGAAGGCGGCAGTCGCGCGGAAATGAATCTGGATGCCATGGCGCCAAGCCTGGTGATCATGGATCGCCATGGTGAACGGATCAGCAAGGAAACCCTGCCGCACCCCCGGAACAGTATTCGCCATCTGGC
Source organism: Alcanivorax sp. (assembly GCF_051117345.1). Classification (GTDB taxonomy): domain Bacteria; phylum Pseudomonadota; class Gammaproteobacteria; order Pseudomonadales; family Alcanivoracaceae; genus Alcanivorax. The sequence goes on along the minus strand of NZ_JBNPEC010000156.1, from coordinate 8,167 downwards.
CGTTGCAACGGATGGCACCGTGATTACCGGGCAGCAATACCATGGTGATGCCTGGGACAGTGTGCCGCTGTTGGCCATCAAACGCCCCGGTGAGGCATATCAGCCTTTCCCGGTGAGCGAAGTGCAACTGGCGATGATGAACCAGTACACCGCCAGCATTGCCATCCACAGCGAAAAGCGGCTGGTGGCCATGACCGCCCCGCGCGGCAATCGTTTTTTCATCTGGGATCTGGATAGCGCCGCCACTCTGGTGGATACCCCGATGCCCGACTGCGCCGGTGTCGGCGCCGTTCCCGGTGGGTTCGCAGTTACCTCAGGGCAAGGTAAATGCCGTTACTTCGACTGCCGTGCCCGCGAGGTAAAAAGCTGCTGGCTTGAGTTGCCTGACGGCTGGTGGGATAACCATCTCAGCGTCGTCTGATTGGCCATTGTCTTGCTGTGAATTTCTCGTGAAATATTGCGTTCTTTCTCGTTTTTTTACAGAAAAAAGACAGGTTTTATTTGCGGTGTTTTGTAAACCTGATGGATTGTTATGCCAGGTCGTGCTTTAGTTTCAGGCAATCAAACGGAGTGGCGGTAACATCAATGAAGGTAAAAATTTTAACGGCAATATTGTCAGGTTTTCTCTCTCTTTTGTCTTCGGTGGTGATCGCCGAATCATCCGTGTTGTTTGAGAATGTAAAAATATTCAACGGGGCAGGCGCCTCTCTTTCAGAACCTTCTCAGGTATTGGTTGAAGGGAATCAGATCAAAACCATTTCCTCTGCAGCGATTGAGGTAGGACAGCAGACCGAGGTTATTGATGGGCAGGGAATGACTCTCATGCCTGGCCTGATCGATGCCCACTTTCACATGATGCTTGCTGCAGCGCCGATGAATGCTGCCCTTGGTGGGCCGGAAGGGTATCTCAATCTGCTCGCCGCTCAGGAAGCGAAAAACACCCTGATGCGAGGGTTTACCAGCGTTCGTGATTTGGCGGGCCCGGTTTTCAGCGTAAAGAAAGCCATTGATGAGGGGCTGATCGATGGCCCGCGAATCTGGCCTTCTGGCGCCATGATTTCACAGACCGGCGGGCATGGGGATTATCGCCACACCAATGAACTGCCCCGGGCCTCGGATGGTCACCTGCATTATTCGGAAAAGGTGGGCGCCGCCGCCATTGCGGATGGTCCTGACGAGGTGATCCGTCGTGTCAGGGAGCAGCTTATGCTGGGGGCATCACAGGTCAAGCTGGCGGCCGGCGGGGGCGTGTCGTCCAGCTACGATCCAATTGATGTGTCTCAGTATACTGAAGAGGAATTTCGTGCAGCGGTTGCTGCTGCAGAGAACTGGGGAACCTACGTGACGGTGCATGCCTATACCCCCAGAGCCATACAAACGGCTATTCGTGCCGGGGTCAAAGTGATTGATCATGGTCAGCTTATCGATGCAGAAACAGCCAAAATAATGGCAAAGAAGGATGTCTGGCTCAGTCTCCAGCCATTTCTGGATGATGAGGACATTACCGCTTTCCCGGAAGGGTCCGAGAGTCGTGAGAAGCAGCTCTTGATGACACAGGGCACGGACACGGCCTACGCCCTGGCCCGCAAGTACAACATCAAGACTGCCTGGGGCACGGATACACTCTTTGATGCTGAATTGAACCAGCGACAGGGTGCACAGCTGGCCAAGATGGTGCGCTGGTACAAGCCGGCTGAGGTTCTCGCCATGGCAACCAGTACCAATGCCGAGCTGCTTGCCCTGTCCGGCAAGCGTTCGCCGTATACCGGAAAGCTTGGGGTGGTTGAGGAAGGTGCGTTGGCTGACCTGTTGTTGGTCAAGGGAGATCCGATTGAGAACATTGAGCTGATTGCTGACCCGGAAAGCAATTTTGCCGTCATTATGAAAGATGGGAAAATTTACAAGAACAGCATGCAGTAGTGATTGCGAGGCTGTTGTCCCTGAAAAGACGCTTCCAGGTCGGAAGCGTCTTTTTGATGGGTATCAATCGTGCCAGTTGGACACCTTGCCGGAGCAGACCCAATCCTTGGAGCCTTTCTCTACCCCGATCCAGTTATAGGTGTAGCGGCCATTGGCGTTACTGGTGGACCAGCTCTTGGTGTTACCCGCTGAAATCCCGGAGGCGCCGCAATCCTCGGAGCCGTTATCGCGCTCATTGCAGAAGCGGGCATAAATACGGTTGTTGCAGGTGTTGCGGAAGGTGACGGTAAAGCGTCCCTCGGTGTACTGGCTCCATTTGGTGTCGTGCACCTCCATGCAGGGGCCGCCGCGGCTGTTACGGCCATCCCAGCAGGTGTCGTCATCAAGGCTGGAGTAGTAGTCCGCCACGGCAAACTGTGACGTGAGAAGTGCAGCAATGACAAAGGTCCAGTTCATGATATTCCCCTTTTCTGTCCAGCGGTTTGACCCGGCGTGCCCTCAACCGGGGATCGTCGTTCCTGGTTCATTGTAGAAACTGGACAGAAATAGGCTTCCCCCATATGGGGTAAAGCGCTCAAAAGCCTGTCGTAAAAGTGTCAATGACGACCGCTGCACTCCCGGTGATCGCTCAGTACTTCGATGACGCGACATTCCCCCTCATGTCCCTGCTCACATTCCTCAATCATCCGGTCCAGCTCGTTGCGCAATGCGGTCAGTGAGTTGATGCGTGCTTGTACGGCGGCCCGATGGCGGCGTGCGATGGTGTCCGCATGGCTATGCTGTTCACTCATGGCCAGCAGTTCGCGAATATCATCCAGGGTGAAACCCAGTTCCCGGCTGTGGCGGATGAACTGCAGTCGTTCCCGGTGCTTGCGGTGATAGCGGCGCTGGCCGCCTTCGCTGCGGGCGGGTTCGGGCATCAGACCGATCTTTTCGTAATAGCGGATGGTTTCCACCTTGCAGTTGGCAGCTTTGCTCAGGGTGCCGATGGAAAAAAGGGTGCTCATGGCGTCTCCGGGGCTTGAACCTGTAGTCACTATAGCTTTTTTAATAGTGGCATAACGGAAGCGTTTCAAGGAGAACCCCGTGAATCAACGACAGCGACAGGCGTTTGCGGCGGCCATGGGCGAAGCCCGCCAGGCTTACCGGCAGCGCCACTGGCAGCAGGCGTTCGCGCTGCTGGAACGTGCCCATGTGCTGGGCCAGACCCGGGTGGTACCTCATGTGCAGAGTCACTGGTGGATGTTGAAGGTGGGATGGCAGCGCCGGGATGCCCGCGAAGTGCGGGGTCAGCTGTTGCGGCTGCCGGCGGCCCTGCTGCTGTCGCGCCTGTGGGTGCCGGTGGGGAATACCGGCGGCGCCAATGTGAGCCCGGTACAACCCATGCCGATTGCCGGTGACCTGCGTGACCTGATGGAGACTGACTGATGGGCTGTTGCGATACCGATATCCAGGCCAGTCCGGCACCGGCATACCGCCGGGTGTTGTGGCTGGTGCTGTTGATCAACGCGGTGATGTTTGTGGTGGAGGCCACCTCCGGGGTGCTGGCGGACTCCCGCGCCCTGCAGGCGGATGCGCTGGATTTTCTCGGCGATACCGCCACCTATGGCCTGACCCTGTGGGCACTGGGCCAGTCCCTGGCCTGGCGGTTGCGTGCCGCCCGAATCAAGGGGTTTTCCCTGCTGATCATGGGCGTGGTGGTGCTGGCCAACAGTGTCTGGGCCCTGTGGCAGGGTAGCGCTCCCCAGGGAGAGATGATGATGGGAGTGGCCGGGTTGGCGCTGGTTGCCAATGTGGTCAGCGCCCTGATGCTGCTGCGTCACCGGCAAGGGGACGCCAATATCCGCTCCGCCTGGTTATGTTCGCGCAATGATGCGCTGGCCAATCTGGCGGTGCTGGTGTCCGGCAGCCTGGTGCTGTGGCTGGACAGCCGCTGGCCGGACCTGCTGGTAGCGCTGGCGATTGCCGGTCTGTTTACCCACAGCGCCCTGTCGATTCTGCGCCAGGTACGTGATGAGCAGGGCGCGCCGCACTGTGCGGAGGAAAAGAAGTCATGCTGATCAGGCTGGAATTTTCCAGTGCGTTGCCGGTGAGCCGGGCTGCCCTGTGGCAGGACATTACAGCCATGGAAGGCATTAACCACGAAATGCGGCCCTGGCTGACCATGGGGGCGCCGGCGGGTGTCCGCAGCTTGCAGGATGTGACGCTGACGCCCGGTAAGCCGCTGTTTCGCAGTAAAATCAAGCTGTTTGGCTGGCTGCCGGTAGGGTATTCGGAGCTGACGTTGCTGTCTCTCACTCCCGGGGAAGGCTTCGTGGAGGCCTCGGCCATGACCGGCATGCGACATTGGCGTCATGAAAGACGCTTGGAGGATAGCGATACTGGCTGTACGCTTCTCGACACTCTGGCGTTTGAGCCGCGGATATTGCCGACAGTCACGTCGGTGATGATTCGCGCCTTTTTCAGCCATCGTCACCGCCGCCTGCGTCGCCGTTACCATTGAGTTTCTATGGATTTCAAACAGGAAGATCTAAAAGCCCTGATCGAACGCACCATGCCGTTCGGCAAGTATCAGGGGCGGGTGTTGATCGACCTGCCCGAACCCTACCTGCTGTGGTTTGCCAGCAAGGGCTTCCCGAACGGCGAGCTGGGCCGGCTGATGGCGCTGGCGTTGATGCTGAAAATGGACGGCACCGAAAAGCTGCTGGAGCCGTTACGAGGCTGATGGTCAGCGGGGCTTTTCCTGCTGGCGTGCCACCTTGTCGAGCTGGTAACCGATCAGGCGGATAACCTGTTCAAACGGCCAGGCCCACTTGCGTTTGAACCAGTAACCCAGACGGATATCCGCCGAGGTATAGATCAGATAGCGGTTTTTCCTGATCCCCTTGATGATGGCTGTTGCGGCCTGCTCCGGGGTGGCGGCGTGGCGCTGGAAGCGCGCCTTCAGCGTTTTCACTTCCGGGGTGTCCTGATCAATGCCGACAATATCCAGCGTCTGTACCAGGCCGGTATTCACTGCGCCGGGGCACACCAGGCTGATCTGGATGTTGTGGCGGCGCAGGTCATAGCGCATGGCTTCACTGAGACCGCGCAGGGCAAACTTGCTGGCGTTGTAGGCGGCGTGCCAGGGCAGCCCGAACAGGCCGGCGGCGGAAGACACAGTGACGATATGGCCCCCCTTGCCTGCTTCAACCATGCCGGGCAGAAAACTTTCCAGTACATGCACCGGGCCCATCAGGTTCACTTCCACCAGTGCCCGCCAGTGTTGCAGCTTCAGTTTCTCCACCGGCCCCCAGATGGCGATGCCGGCAATATTCATCAGCACATCCATACTGCCGAAATCGGTTTGGATATCGCGGGCAAAGGCCTGCACATCCTCATGACAGCAGATATCCAGCGCCCGGTACATGTCCACGTTTCCGCCAATTTCTTTTAGCGAGGCGACAGTGTCTTCCAGGGCCGCTGCATTGATATCGGTGAGGAACAAGCGAGCGCCTTCTTGAGCGGAGGCAAAGGCAACGGCTCGCCCTATGCCGCTGGCGGCGCCGGTGATAAAACATTTTTTGTCGTTCAGGGTGGTCATGGCGTTATCCGTCAGCAGCCTTTGTTGATCAGCCTGCTCTACACGCAGCGGATATGCATAGTGGCTTACTGGGACAAAATGGTAACGTTCTGGCACAAGCCCTCAGGAGGCACGTCGGCGACAGCAGGAGTCAGCCATGGAAGACAGACAGGATTTTCCGATACCGGAGGCGGGCTGGGCGCAGCCGCTGACCGTGCGTATCCCGCCGCCGCCAGTGGCCCGCCGCGGGGTGCTGTTCCGCGCGATTTCCGGTGCTGCCCGGTTGTTCGGGCGTAACGAGCTGCCCGCCATCTTCCCGGTTTTCAATATTCATCGCCGGTTGTTCTGGCCCTGGTTGCTGTTTGCCTCGCAGATGATGCCGTTCGGGCGGTTGCCAGGTGCCTTGCGTGAGATGCTCATTCTACGCACCGCCTGGCATTGCCGCAGCCGCTACGAATGGGGGCAGCATGTGGAAATTGCTCTCGGTGCCGGGGTGACGGACGCCCAGATCGTGGCCCTGAGTCGGGGGCCGCAATCCCTTGAAGAGCGGTCGCAGCGGGCGGCCCTGCAGGCCTGCGACGAGCTGTGCCAGTCGGGGCTGATCAGTGACGATAGCTGGCAGCGGCTGGGTGAACATTTCAATGACAGAGAGATTATAGAGATCACTCTGTTGGTGGGGCATTATCGTATGGTGGCCGGGCTGCTGATTAACAGTGGTATCGCCCTGGAAGATTCTATCGAAGCGGTGCTGCAGTCATTCAATCAGCGGGCGCGCCAGCTTGCCGACGGTTAGTGAACGCCGGACAACTCTATCAGGAGAGCAGATGAGCAGATTGGAAACGCTTACCGACACCATCTGGCACGTCGCCATCCCTCACGCCTTCATGGGCCTGCATGTGGGGTCCCGCATGACGGTGGTGAAGTTGTCCAGCGGCGGCCTGCTACTGCATTCGCCGGTACCGGTGGATGAGGATCTGGCGGCGGAGCTGGCGGCACTGGGCGAGGTGAAACATATCGTCTGTCCCAATCTGTTTCACCACGTGTTTGCCGGTGAGGTAAAACAGCGTTACCCGGATGCGCTGCTGCATGGCCCGGCGAAACTGGCGGGCAAGCGCAAGGACCTGACCCTGGATGCCACCCTGTCGGAAACCCCACACCCGGATTGGGGGGACGACTTCGAGCTGGTCTTCATCGAAGGCTCCATGTTGCAGGAGACCGTGTTCTATCATCTCGCCAGTCGTACCCTGATTGCCGCTGACCTGATCGAAAACTTCCGTCAGTGTGATCATGGTTTTACCCGCTGGTACCTGAAGCTGGGCGGCCTGTGGCAAAAGCCGGGCTGGCACCCGATCCTGCGGTTGGTATATCTGAACCGCAGAAAGGCCCGGGCCAGCATTACCCGCATCCTGGAATGGCCCTTCGAAAAACTCAGCCTGGCCCACGGTGAAGTGATCACCGAAAACGCCCGCAACCAGGCGCGGCATGGGCTGGAGTGGTTGTTTTAGTGGGTCTTGTCACGGCTGAGGATCGCTTGCCTACATTCAGTTTTCACCACAGAGGCTCCCTAGAGGCGTGAACAATGGGCAGTTGCGAGTGACGAGGCACGAGTTACGAAAGCCCAAAACCGGGACAGGTTTTCACAACTCGTGCCTCGTCACTCGCCAATTGCCCGGGCAAGCACAGCACGTCACAATGCGGTAACCGTTTCCCACCTAATGGTTTGTCGTGCTGCCCCTGGTCTATCACCCCGATTACAGCTTTCCCTTTCCCGGTGAACACCGTTTCCCCATGGAAAAGTTCGCTCGCTTGCATGGGCATTTGCGGGGGCTGGGGATTGCTCATGGCGACAACGAATTTCGTCCCGGCCGGGCCAAGGCAGCCCTGTTGGGTCAGGCCCATTGTCCGCAGTATGTCTCGGACATCGTTGCCGGGACCCTGGATCAGAAGGCCCAGCGTCGCCTGGGGTTGCCATGGAGCGAGGGGCTGGTGAAGCGCACCTGCATCGCCCCCATGGGAACCCTGCTTACGGCTCAGCTTGCTCTTAAACAGGGGCTGGCCTGTCATCTGGCCGGTGGCACCCATCATGCTCATTACGATTTCGGTTCCGGCTTCTGTATTTTCAATGACCTGGCGTTTACCGCGAAACAGTTGCTGGCCAGCGGCGCCGTGGAGCGTCTGCTGGTTTTCGATTGCGATGTGCATCAGGGCGACGGTACTGCCGCCATGCTCGCGGATGAACCGCGGGCCTTTACCTGTTCCATTCATTGCGAAAAAAACTTTCCCGTGCGCAAGCAGAAAAGCGATCTGGATGTGGGCTTGGCGTTGGGAATGACCGATCGGGATTATCTGGATACGGTATTCGAAACTCTGGAAAACCTGCTCGATACGGTGTGCCCGCAACTGGTGCTTTATGATGCCGGTGTCGATATTTTCGAGCATGACCCGCTGGGGCGGCTGTGTGTTTCCGAGCAGGGCATCGCCGATCGAGACCGGGGCGTGATCGAACGCTGCCGCCAGCGGGGAATAGCGGTGGCCACAGTGATCGGTGGCGGCTACGATGATGACCGGGACGCGCTGGCAAGGCGGCACGCCATCGTCGTCGAAGCCAGTCACCAGTTCGCGACAATGCCGCTGTAGGAGCGCAGCAACACCCGCAGGGCGGGCCAAAGGGTGAGCGAAGTGAAT
>NZ_JBNPEC010000173.1:0-15657 GCF_051117345.1 Alcanivorax sp. | reverse complement strand
CTGCCACACGCTTGCCGGCCGCCTTGGCCAGGGAGTTGATTTCCCGGTCGTTGACGAAAATGTAGGCGGCACCAGCAGGGGCCACGCCCATGATCTGATAGGACCCCTGGGACAGCTTGTCGGCGGTTTGTGGGTGTGCCAGCACTTTCAGCACCACTTCCATATGTTCCATGGAGGGGATGGCGCCAATGGAATCAATGGTGCCGGCATACTTGTTGAAGTTGCGGCCACGGATACCGGTAATCAGGGCAGCATCGCAGACGCCTGCCTTGAGGTCCTCGGCGGCAATGGCTTCGTTGGTATGGGGAATCAGCTCCACTTCCAGACCCCAGCCCAGGGCGGCGGCCTGCCAGTCTTTCATGGCACTCATTACCGGTCCCACGTTGCCGACGATATCAAAGACACAAATCTTGCGTTTGATGGATTCGGCCTGGGCGGCCAGTGAAGCGGTGAGGGCAAAGGCCGTGGTGACGGCGATAATCAACTTCTTCATGGGTCTATCCTGCTTGTTATTGCTGGTATGGAGGTGTGCAGCATGGTGACCTTGATACTAGTGGGAATGATGGAGAAATGGAAAAACCCAAGCGCCTGCCCATGTAGCGATTAGGTCAATTTCCATCAGTTACGGTCAGGACGGCTGGTACGGCGGACGTCCCCGGGGGGGCGCCCGGTCCAGCTGCGGTAGGCCTTGCTGAAGCTGGCCTGGTCGCTGTAGCCAAGCTGGTCGGCGATTTTTTCCAGGGGCATATCCGTTTCCAGCAGATAACGGCTGGCAAAGGTTTCACGGATATCGTTGCGAATGCCGCTGAAGGCAAAGCCGGCCAGCCCCAGATGGCGCCGAACTGAGCGCGGGCTCATCCCCAGTTTCTGGGCGACCCGCTCCAAAGTGCCATCTCTGCCTGGTGAATTCATAATCTCCTGGCGAACCTTTATCACCACTTTCAGGCTGTCATCACTCTGCAGCTGTTCCCGTGAACGGGCGGTGGCAAGATAGGTCGCCACGCTGCTGTCGTCATCCTTTGCCTGTCGCCCGGATAGTGGCATTAGTACCCGGTTATGCGGGCAGTTAAATTTTACCTCTACGCCATCAGCCAACCGTTGCCATGCGAGGCTGTTTCCCGGGCAGGAAAAATCAAATTCAAAAGTGAATTTTCGACATACCAATGATGCCAGAGCGTAGATACTGCCCATGTAAATATTGGCGACCATGGGTTTGAGTTTTTTCAGATCCCAGTTGTCATGCAGACGGATGGAAATCAGCTCGCCAGTGCAGTGAATTTCCATATCCATCAGAGGCAGTGAAACCCGCAGATACTGAACCACCATATTCACAAGTTTGCGAAAATCTCGTTGGCGCAGTAGTGCGAATCCGAACAAGCCATGCCCCTGTAGATCCAGCTCTTGACCGAAGCGGAATGAAGACGTGTGATCGTTGAGCAGCTTATTGCCGTTGTGAAGCAAATGTTGCACCTGTCTCATGGAAAGATAGGCGTCTGGATTGTCCAGCATGCTGGCGTCAATGTCGGTTCCTTCGAGGACTATGGTTCCACTTATTCCGTTCTTTTGTACAAACCGCAAGAAGCGGCGGGCATAACGGACTGATATAAGAGGAACGTCCAGTGCCATTCCGTCATTTTTCATTTTTATTATGCCTGATGCAGTTGTTGTTATGCTTGTGACGGGCCTCTCATTAGGCTTCTTATCCTGCTGGTTTTAAATACCTATTGCCCTTTTTAACAAAAAAATGGCCGCTTTAACTATTAAGTCGGTCACCTTCCATGGACATGATGAGCCCCGCTTTTTTGTGCATAAAAATAACCATGGAGCAGAAAAATGCAAAGGGAAAAAACAGAAACCCTGAAAGCCCGTTATCTCCCCCTTTCCAAAGTATCAGTTCCTGTTATGCGAAGAATGTATGACATTTACTCGGGGTACTACGAAAATATAAGCCTCGACGTTTTTTGCCGCGACATGGTGGAGAAAAGTGGTGTGATTCTGGTCGAGGAAAAACCGACCAAGCGCGTGGTTGGTTTCTCTACCTTAAAAACCCTGGATATGACTGTGGCTGGTCGGCAGGTAAAGGGTGTTTTTAGCGGCGATACCATCATTGAAGAAAAATACTGGGGCAGCCGCGCCCTGCAGGTAACATTTTTCTTCCGCATGATCCGTGAAAAGTTGCGTCACCCTTTTCGTCCGCTGTTCTGGTTGCTGATATCAAAAGGCTATAAAACCTATTTGCTGATGGCGAATAACTTCCATAATTACTACCCGCATCCGGAAGGTAAAAGTGACGACCTTGCCCCTTTGGTAGATTTCTATTGTGAACGCTTATTTGCCGACTATTACTGCGAAGAGAAAAAACTGCTGGATTTCGGTGAGGGTTATACTCACCTGAAGTCCAATGTGGCAAAAATTACCGAAGAAATGCGGCAGGAAAACGAAAAAATCGAGTTTTTCGAAACACGCAATCCTACCTGGAACCGGGGAACAGAATTACCTTGTATCGGGGAAATCAACTTTTCCCTGCTGGTGAGTTATCCGTTCTCCCTGTGGCGTAAACAGAGAAGAAAAACAAAAGCACAAATTGCAGCTGTGGCCTGCGAATAAAACCGGGGTAACCATGTTCGGACATCGTTTGCTCAAAATGGCCGCCTGGCCGGGGGAGCGGCGCTTTGCCGCCGGGCGGGCAGATCTGGAAAGCGTGCAAAGGCGAAAACTGGCGTTGTTGCTGCGCAAGGTGGCCGCCTGTGAGGTCGGGCTACGTCAAGGGATAGCGGCAGACTGGCAATGGGAGACCTTTGCCGAGCAGGTGCCGGTAAGCGACTACGACCACTGGCGTGATCCGGTCGATCGTGCCCGCGAGTCCGGTGGCAATGCCCTGATCCAGTCTCCGGTGGTTCGCTATCAGCCCACCAGCGGCTCTACCTCGGCAATCAAGTGGATTCCTTACACCCGCCATTTTCTGTCGGAACTGGATAACGCCATCAGCCCCTGGATCGTTGACCTTTATCGTCAGTTCCCCAGGCTCAGGCAGGGCCGCCATTACTGGTCCATGTCCTGGGTGCCCACCTCGCTGCGTGACGACATGCGCGATGATATCAACGACGATATTCAGCTCATGTCCATGGGCAAACGACTGTTGGCCGGTGCTACCCAGGCGGTACCCCAGGATGTGTCTCTGGCGCGCACGTCCGAGGATTCCCTGTTTGCTACGCTGGCCTATCTGATCAGTGATTCCTCCCTTTCAATGATGTCCATCTGGAGCCCCACATTCGGATTGGGCTTGCTCAAGTCCATGGCCATGTGGCGCGAGGAACTGGCAGAGGTGTTGGCTACCGGCTCCTGGGGCAACCGCATGCTGGGCAGCAATACCCAGTCCTGCCCACGATCCTCCCGCGGGGCGGAACTGCTGCGCCAGTGGGATGGGCGCCTGAGTGCGGATTTCTTTATGGCGTTGTGGCCGTCGCTGGCGCTGGTCAGTGCCTGGGATACCGCCGCCTCCGGCCCTTGGGCCCGGCAGCTGTATGCCTTGTTGCCGCAGGCGGCATTTCAGGGCAAGGGGCTGTGGGCGACCGAAGGGGTGGTCACCATTCCCTATCAGGGACAACACGCGCTGGCCTACCGCAGCCATGTGTATGAATTCCAGGACCCGTCCGATGGCACCATCTATGCGCCCTGGGAACTGGAGTCAGGGCAGGAGGTGATGCCACTGCTGAGTACCGGTAGTGGCCTGTTGCGCTATCGGCTGAAAGATCTGGTGCGAGTGGATGGCTTGCCGGGGGGAATTCCTGCGCTGACCTTCCTGGGGCGGGCCGGTACCACGGACATGGTCGGTGAAAAGCTCACCGCTGCGGCGCTGGATGCGGCTCTTGCCAGTATCACCTTGCCGGTAAAAACCCTGCCCGTATGTACCGTGGCCGTGGAGGATTCCGGAGGGGGCACCCCCGGTTATCTACTGTTGCTGGAAGGGGAGAGTAGGGACAGTGAAAAAGTGGCAAAGGCCCTTGATGATGCCCTGCAGCAACACTTCCATTACCAGCTGGCCCGCAATCTGGAACAACTGGCACCACTGCGCTGTGCGATTCAACCGGACATGCGTGAGCGGTATCTGCAGCAGTGCCGCGAGCGCGGCATGATCGAAGGCAACATCAAGATGGAGTCCCTGCAGTACTGGCCCGGTGAGTTGCCGGCATGGCTTCGCCATCCGCAGGCGGCGGCTCGGGTTACCCGGGAGGCGGTGCTATGAGCTACCGCATTCGCCAGGCCCGGGAAGAGGACAATGGCGCCATCCTGTCCCTGTTGCAGGGTACGCCCCAGCCCGGTGCAGTCACCCTGAATTTCGAGCGAAACCCGGACTACTTTCGTGGCGCCCGGGTGACCTGTGAAGAGCCGGATGTCTGGGTGGCCGAGCCCCGCGAGGGCGAGGGCCCGATTGGCGCGGTCTACAACGTGGGCTGGCGCAATGTATGGGTAAACGGTCAGGTAAGGCCGGTGCGTTACGCTCACGATCTGCGTATTTCGCCACACTGTCGCAACGGCATGATTCTGCATCGCCTGTTTCGCCAATTGCGCAAGCAACTGGCGGACGGTGAGTGGATGCAGACCACGGTGTTGCGCGACAACATGGCGTCCTTGTCCACGGTGGCCAGTGGTCGTGCCGGGCTGCCCACCTATTATCCGTCGGGCAGCATTGAAACCAGCATGCTATATACCCGGGCTCGCCACCGGAAACTGCCCGACGATGTGGTCATTCGCCAGACTGGCGAGGCAGACCTGGATGCGATTTCCCAACTGCTGCGTTATCAGGGCGCCCAGAAGCAGTTTTTCCCCTACTGGGATGTGTCCCGGGTGCGGGGTGATGCCTATTGCTACGGGCTCAGCCCGCGCAACTTTATCGGGTTGTGGATTGGTGGAACTCTCAAGGGGCTGCTCGGCTTCTGGGACCAGCAGGGCATCAAGCAGACCCGGGTACTGGGCTATGCCCGGGGCATGGGCGTCATGCGTCACCTTTACAACACCCACAGCCTGCTGCGTGGGGGCATGAAATTGCCGGCGCCGGGCGGGGTGCTGTCCTACCTGACTCTGCACAGCCTGGTGGTGGAGGACAACCGTCCGGAGCTGCTGCGGCTGTTGCTGGACGATGCCATTAGCCGCTTCCATGGTCACTATGATGCGCTGGTATGTGGCTTTTTTTCCCAGGACCCGCTGGCCCGGGTGCCTGCGAGTTACCGTCGCCGGCTGTTGCTCAGCGATCATTTTCTGGTGAGCTATGACGGCGATCCGCGAGATCAGCTCGATGGGCGCCTGCCCTATGTGGAGGTCGCCCGCCTGTGAGTGCCAGTGCAACAGACTATATCGGCATGTGGTACCGGGCCCGTGCCCGGCTCGGTATTGATGACCGCATCGAATTTATCTTCATCAATCCAGGCTCCGGGAAGCGCCATACCGTGGCACTGCGGCATCGGGATCATGATGGCGTAGGCGGTATCGCCGAATCTCTCAAGCGTATGGGCGTGCGCCAGCCGCCCATGCCTCTCAGTCGTCAGACCCGGGCGCCAGCTTTCTGGCGTCGCTGGCAGGCCCGGCCGGAACAGCGTCAACCACAATCGCCACAGTGGCGAATTTTTACCTCGACCGCCGATGAGCAAGCGGACGAGCCTTTGGTGCAATGGCTGACGCCGCAGCAGACCCGTGCGTTACGTCAACGGGCCGAGGCGATGCAGGTATCACTCAACAGCCTCTTGCTAAAGGCGCTGCATCTGGCGGTAGCGGACACCCTGATGACCCATGCAGGACCGATCAGCTGGTGTTTTCCCGTGAACATGCGCGGCGTGGTGCCTATGGGGCGGCCGGACATGAATCTGTCCAGCGCCTTTTACATGACGGTGGATAGTGGCGACTCGCTGGCGCATCTGGATCGCACCATTCGCAGCTATCTGAAAGCCAATATTCACTGGCGTTATTGGCACCTTGCTCGTATTGGCCGGCTGGTTGGTCAGTGGGGCGTGGATTGGTTATGCGGGCGTTTGCTCAACGGTGCCCAGCACGGTGGTTCCTTTTCTAATCTGGGAGAGTGGCAGATCGACTTCGTGTCTGGCGGCCTGGCTCCCGACACCGTGTTCGCCTGCTGTGGCCCGGGCAGCCCCACCCATCCGGTGGCCAACGGCATGATGATTGTTAACGGCACCTTGAGCTTGGCGCTGAAGCTGCACCCGTCCCTGGGCGCGTCAGAGACAGTGGTGCAGGACTGTCTGCAACGCTGGGTTGATGGATTGGGAGTGTCGGCATGAAACGGTTCCTCAGTCTGCGTGTGCTGGTGGCCCTGCTGGCGACCCTGGCCCTGGCTCTGGCGGTGACTGTGCTGTATCTGGTGCCGCCGGCTACGCCCACCCTGAAAACGGAAGAAACCATACTCGCGCTGGATACCTGGCAAGTGGAATGGAAAGACGTGGTGATCCCGGTGCACAGCCAGGGGCTGGTTCGCGCCCGTCACGAATTGCCCATGAGCCTGGAGGTCTCCGGTCGGGTGCAGGAGGTGTCGCCGCTGTTGGCGGACGGAGGGCGGGTGACTGCCGGCCAGGTATTACTGAAACTGGACCCGGAGCCTTTTGCCCTGAACGTGATCGCCCAGCAGAACGCGGTCCACGCCGCGCGCCTGCATCTGGAAGAAACCCGGGCGCGGGCACGGGTGTCCGGGTCTTCCAAGCGGTCTTCCGCCCTGGGCCGCTTCGAGCCACAACTGGACGAAGCCAACAGCCGGCTGGCCTCTGCTCGTGCCGGGCTGCGCCAGGCCCAGCGTAACCAGGAACAGACCGAGCTGGTGGCGCCGATCAGCGGGCGGCTCAAAGCCGTGCAGGTAATGGCCGGTCAGCAGATTCAGGCTGGCAGTGTGCTGGCCCGCTTGTATCAGGAAGACATGGTGGAAGTGCGCCTGCCGGTAAGGGATGAATGGTTGGCGCTACTGGGCATCATGCCCGGCGACGAAAAAACCCTGCAACCGGTGAACGTTACCCTGCGCGGGCGCTTTGCCGGCCGAGATGGTCAGTGGCAGGGTAAGGTAGTGCGCCGCGAGGGCGGTCTGAACAAGAATCGCATGATGCATTTGATTGTTCAGGTCACCAATTCAGAAGACGGCCTGGCCCTGGAACCCGGGGTGCTGGTGCAGGCGGAGTTGCGCGGCGCGCCGACACGCAATGTGGCGATACTGCCCCGGGCGGCCCAGGCCGGTGAAAATACCGTCTGGGTACTGGATAAGGACAAGCGCTTGCGTCGTCAGTCGGTGGCAGTGCTGCATCATGATGACGACTACTTGTATTTGCACGATGGGGTGACGGCGTCGTCCCGGGTGGTGCTGGCCGGTGACTTGCAACTGCTGGAAGGCATGCGTATCGATCCCCGCGATCCTGCCAGCGGGCTGGCGGACCGTTCTGCTAATGAGACAGCGCTGTGAATCGCAGCATTGCCTGGTTTGCCCGTAACGGTGCAGTGGCTAACCTGCTGATGATCACCCTGCTGCTGGCAGGGTTGATGGCCATTCCCCATACACGCCAGGAAACCCTGCCCAACGTGCCGCTGGATCGTATCGGCATTTATGTAGCCTGGCCCCAGGCCACCCCGGAAAGCGTGGAAGCCATGGTCTGCACGCCGGTGGAAACCGCCATCGATGATGTGGAAGGCGGCACCGAGCTGATCAGCGAAGCCCGTGAGGGACTCTGTTCGGTGCAACTGGATGTACTCAAGGGCCATGACACCCGCGCGGTGCTGGAACAGATCCGTACTCGCCTGGAAGGATTGGACAGTTTGCCCGGCGATGCCGAGCGGCCTCGGGTGCAGGAACTGATCGTGCGCAACCGGGTGGTACGTTTGCTGCTCAGTGGCAGCCTGTCACGCCAGGATATTTATCAGCTCGCCCACCAAGTACGCCGGCAGCTGCTTAACCACGACGCGGTATCCAGTGTGGATATCGAGAACTTGCCGGAACGGGAAATGGCGCTGACCGTGGCGCGGGATGATCTCTACCGCTACCAGCTCACGCTCGAAGGCATGGCCGCAGCAGCCCGGGAGAGTGTGGAGCGGATTGCGGGCGGCTTGTTGCGCAGTGACCGGGGCGACTGGTTGCTGCAGACCGGGCAGCAGCCGGGGGATGCCAGCGCCTATGAGCAGTTGGTGATCCGCCAGTCGAAGCAGGGTGATTTGCTGCGGCTGGGGGATGTAGCGCATATCGAGGACGGGTTCTCCCGGGACAGCCAGGCTGCCTGGCTGGACGGCCAGCCGGCAGTGGCCCTGGATGTCTACCGGGTGGGCGACCAGAACGTGCTGGACGTGGCCGGCGCGGTTAGCGGCTATCTGCAGGAGGTGGAATTGCCCCGCGGCGTGGCCCTGCGGGTGTGGAGCGATGATGCCGCCCAGTTCCGTGAGCGCTCCCACCTGCTGTGGCGCAATGCCCTGCAGGGGCTGGTGCTGCTGACCCTGATGCTGGGGGTGTTTCTCACCCTGCGTCTGGCCGGTTGGGTGGCGCTGGGGATTCCGGTATGCATGCTGGGCGCCTGTGCCTTGCTGCCGGTGCTGGGGGAATCCTTCAATACCATTTCCCTGTTCGCCTTTATTCTGGTGCTGGGCATCGTGGTGGACGATGCGGTGATCGTCGGTGAAAGCATCGATCATCAGCGCAGACAGGGCGGCATGAGCGGCCAGGAAGCGGCCATCGCCGGCGCCCAGCGGGTATCGCGACCGATCCTGTTTGCGGTACTCACCACCCTGTTTGCCTTTGCACCGCTGCTGTTCCTTCCCGGCCCGGAAGGGGCGCTGATGCGAGTGATCCCCATCGTTTCCATGGCCATTCTGGTGCTGTCGCTGGTGGAATCCCTGTGGATTCTGCCTTCCCACCTCAGCTATGACCGCCCGGCCCGGGGCATCTGGCGCCAGTCCGAGCAGCTTTCCACCCGTATCAACGCGGGGCTGGACCGCTGGCTGGAATACCGCGCCCGGCCATTGCTACGCCGCGCGCTGCGCTGGCGCTATGTGCTGGTGGTGGTGTTCGTGGGGTTGTTTATTTTCTGCTGCGCCCTGGTCAACAGCGGTTGGCTGACCATGGTGTTGTTCTCCCGGGTGGAGGGAGACCGGGTGATGGCGGAAGTGGTGTTTCCGCAGGGTACTGGCGAGGCGCGCCTGCTGAGTGAAGTGCAGGCCTTGGAAAGCTCCGCCCGCAAGCTATCCGCGCAGTTGCAGGCTGATGATCAGCCGGTGACCGTGGACGCGGTGTTTGCCGAGCAGGGGGTACGCCAGAAAACCTCCAATGCCCGTGATCCGGGGGCCCGTTTCCGGGTGCGGGTAACTCTGGCCATTGGCGGCGATACCGGTGCCCTGCCGCCCCGGGAGCTGGCCAGCCTGTGGCGTGACCAGCACGGGCTCATTGCCGATGCCCTGTCGGTAAAATTCCACGCCAGCCTGATGCAGGTGAAACCGGACATCCACGTCAATCTGTTCCACCCGGATCTGGGCACGTTGCAGCGGTTGAGTGAGCAGACGGCGCTGGCCCTGTCACGGATGGAAGGGGTCCATGAAGTGGCCAATAACCTGCATGCCCGGCGCACCATCGTCGATATCGGCCTGCGTGAGGAGGGCAAGCTGGCCGGCCTGCGGGCGGAGCAACTGGGCCTGCAGATCCGCAATGCCTTCCACGGCATCGAGCTGGATCGCTGGTTTGAACAGGATCAGGAAGTGCCGGTGATGCTGCGTCTGGCCAGCGGCGACAGCCGCCGCATCAGCGACCTGGAACGGCTACCGGTGCAGCTGCCGGATGGGGAGATCACCGTGCTGGCGGCGGTGGCGGACCTGAACCGGCGCCAGGTACCGGCCATGATCAGTCACTACGATGGCCGCCGCAGTGCCACTGTCAGTGCCTTCGTGGATGAGCACATGACCTCTCCGGCCCAGGTGATGACGGCGCTGCGCGAACAAGTGCTGGCGCCCATGCAGACAGCGGATGAGCAGGCCGGCTGGACGGTGGCCGGCAAGCAGGCGGCGATCCAGGATTTTCTCGATCATCTGTCGATCAGCTACCTGATCGCCCTGGCCGCAATTTTCTTCCTGCTCACTGTGCTGTTCGGCGGCTACGGCCAGCCACTGCTGGTGATGGCGGCGATTCCCTTTGGGATGGTGGGGGCCTTCATGGGGCACTTCCTGCTGGGCTACAGCCTGACGTTGTGGTCGCTGGTGGGGGTGATTGCGGTGAGCGGGGTGGTGGTCAACGACAATCTGGTGCTGATTGATGCCATCAACAGCTTCAGGGCTCACGGCATGCGCTTGCGCGATGCGGTAATCGAAGGCGTGAGTGGTCGATTGCGACCGGTGATGTTGACGTCTATCACCACCTTTGCCGGGGTGGCGCCGTTGATGCTGGAAACCAGTGTTCAGGCCCGCTTCCTGATCCCCATGGCGGTGTCCCTGGCCTTCGGCGTCCTGTTTGCGACGTTGGTGAGCCTGTTACTGGTGCCTTGCCTGCTGGTGGTCGGCCATGACGTGCGAGCTTTGCAGCAGCGCTGGCTGGCCCGCTGGCGGGCACCGGAGGTTTCGGAGGACGATAGCGTGGAGGTGGCATATGAACGGGGCCGCCTGACCGCCTGGTGGGTTACCGCTAATCCCTATGAAGACCCTGTTCTGCATTCGGCATGGGAAGCGGGACGGCAGGATCAGGGGGCTGCCAGCGACGCTACCGAACACATGTAGAAGAAAGCCTGTTGGGGGATGCTCAACGCCGCGAGTGACGAGCTGCGAGCAGTGAACGCCGGTTTTCGTAACTGGAAACTCGTGCCTCGCTACTTTTGTCAGCTGGCTGGGCTATTGGCCATGCTGAATGGCTGCCCACCAAAAAGCCCGACCCGGTTTCCCGGGTCGGGCTTTTGCGTCAGGCCGTCGGCGTTTTGCTTACGCCTTGCCCTGATTCGCCACCGCTTCGGCAGCCTTGGCCACTTCCTCGGCGTCGCCCAGGTAGTAGTTCTTGATCGGCTTCAGGTTGTCATCCAGCTCGTAGACCATCGGCACGCCGGTGGGGATGTTGAGCTTGACGATCTCCTCGTCGGAAATGTCGCCCAGGTATTTCACCAGCGCCCGCAGGCTGTTGCCGTGGGCGCAGATCAATACCTGCTTGCCGGCTTCGACCTGTGGCTTGATCTCGCTTTCGAAGTAGGGCACGAAGCGATCCACGGTGTCCTTGAGGCTCTCGGACAGGGGGATCTCTTTCTCGCTGAGGCCCTGGTATACCCGGAAGTTGCCGGCGTAGCGCTCGTCATCGCGCTCCATCTTCGGCGGCGGGGTGTCGTAGCTGCGACGCCAGATATGCACCTGGTCGTCGCCGTACTTGGCGGCGGTTTCTGCCTTGTTCAGACCCTGCAGGGCGCCGTAGTGGCGTTCATTCAAGCGGTAATCGCGAATTACCGGAATCCACATCTGGTCCATGTTGTCGAGGATGGACCACAGGGTGCGGATGGCGCGCTTGAGCACGGAGGTGTAAGCCACATCGAACTCAAAGCCTGCTTCCTTCAGCAATTCGCCGGCCTTGCGGGCTTCTTCGCGGCCCTGATCAGTGAGATCCACGTCTTTCCAGCCGGTGAAACGGTTTTCCTTGTTCCAAACGCTTTGGCCATGGCGGACCAGTACCAGTTTCGTGCTCATGGGTTCTTCCTGTGCGGTTTTCAGTGCGGCGCAAAGCGTAGCAGAAAAGCGCCGGGAAATTGAGCGTGAGCCGGGATATTTCGCTGCTATTCGACCCGCTGAGTGCAATTTTTCACACTGCCATCAGGCGGTTATCTGGCCCAGTCGCGGATAAATGCCACATCGGCGGCCTGTGTTGCTGAAATGTGCCGCCCTGAGCCCGTATAATCGTCGCCAATTCAGACTCAGGCGACTTCATGGCTTATCTCTGGTGTGACAACAGCGACGACATCTCCTCCTGGCGGTCCGGGCTGGCGACAACAACGCCCCTCTACCTGGACACCGAATTCATGCGCGAGCGCACCTTCTGGCCGCAACTGGCCCTGGTGCAGGTTCACGATGGTGAGCAGATACGTCTGATCGATACCACCAAGGCGAGCGGTTCGGATCTGGCGCCTATGTTTCAGCAGCACACCCTGGTGATGCATGCCTGTTCCGAGGATCTGGAGGCGATCGCGGCGTTCAGCGGCGACTACCCGGCGGCCATCGAAGATACCCAGATCGCCGCCGCCCTCACCGGCGAGGACATGCAGCTGGGCTACCAGAGGGTGGTGCAAATGCTGCTCGGGGTGGACTTGCCCAAGGGCGCCACCCGCACCAACTGGCTCAAGCGACCGCTCAGCCAGGAGCAGTTGCTCTATGCCGAGGATGATGTGAAATACCTGCCCGAGGTGACCGACATTCTCCGTGGCCGGCTGGTAAACCTGGGCCGCGAGAGCTGGTGGCGGGAAGAGTGCGAGCGGCTGCTGGCCCAGGCCCAGGCGGTAACCGCCCCGGAAAAGGCCTGGCGCAATGTGAAAGGCGCCGGCCTGCTGCAGGGTCAGGCCTTGGCGGTGCTGGCGGTGCTGACCCCCTGGCGGGATCGCATGGCGCGGGAGCGGGATCTACCCAAGGGTTTTGTGCTCAAGGACGCCCAGCTACTGGACCTGGCTCGCTCCAGCCGCAGTGACCGGGGTTTGTTTTCGGAGCTGGGCCTGCATCCCAAGGTAGTCCGCCGGGATGGTGATACCATTCTGGAATTGCTGGAAGAGGGCCGGCGTGGCACGCCGCCTGAGCCGTTGCCGGGGCCGCCGGATGCTCACCAGAAAAAACTGGCCAAGATCCTGCGTAAACGGGTCGGTGAGATTGCCGAGTCCATGAACATGAAACCGGATGTGCTGATGCGCCGCCGCTGGCTGGAGTCCCTGATCCGCCATCCGGATCAGGTCCCCGAGCCACTCACCGGCTGGCGCCATGATATTGTCACCAGGCCCTTACTGGAGTTGCTTTGATGTTGAAGGGCAAGCTGTTCTGCTCGATCTATAAAAGCCGCCGCAAGGCTGGCATGTACCTGTATGTGGATCGGCAGAAGGGAACCGGGGATCTGCCCGAGGTGCTGTTGAAGCAGTTTGGCAAACCCGTGCATGTGAGCGACATGATTCTCAGCCCGGACCGGCCGTTGGCCCGGGCCGAGGTGGCCAAAGTGATGGATGACATCCGCATCAAGGGGTTTTACCTGCAAATGCCGCCGCCACCGGATGAAGACATGTTCATGGCCGATGGCCATCCGGACAAACCGGCAGGGCCGGATGCCTGAGAAGGGCTTGCGTGAACGTTTCTGGGAACTGCCTCTGGGGGAGTTGTCGAAACGGGAGTGGGAAGCGCTGTGTGACGGCTGTGGCCGTTGCTGTCTGGTGAAGTTGCAGGATGAGGACAGTGGCGAGCTGGCCTTCACCAACCTGGCTTGTCGTTATCTGGATAGCCAGAAATGCCAGTGCCGGGTGTACGATAATCGCTTTAGCAAGGTGCCCGATTGCATCCAGGTCACCGAAGCGGTGGCACGCAATACCGCCTGGCTGCCGTCCACTTGCGCCTACCGGCTGCGTGCCCATGGCCAGCCATTGCCCGAATGGCATCCGCTGATCAGCGGGGCGCCGGGCACGGTCAGGCAGGCAGGAATCAGTGTGGCGGGGCGCGTGGTCCCCGAGCAGCTTGTGCACGAAGATGATTGGGAAGAGCATATTATTCACTGGATAGAGTAGGGCGTTTCAGCTGGGCTCAGTGTGGCCTACTTTATCTCTGATACCTGAACCGGATGGGAGTCATTGTGACAACACAAGCGTATATGTGGGGCTGGTTGGCGTACTTGTTGGGCTGTGTGGGCGTGCTCTTCGTCTGGTGGTGGCTGACCCGGCCGCTGGCCGTCTGGGCCAAGGTGCCGTTGCGTATCCTGCTGACAGCGCTGTTGCTGACCCCCTGGTCGGTTTCACCGCAGCATGATGAATGGGCGCCGGCCTGGGTGGTGACGCTGTTCGACGGACTGGCTCAGGAAGATGTAAGCCTGTGGCGTGCCGGTGGTCCACTGTTGGCCATGCTGGTGGTGGCCCTGATCGTGGCGGTGCTGGAGTTATGGCGTCAGCGGCGCAAGCAGACCGCCGGGGCCACTGAGTAATGAGCGACTGCATTTTCTGCCAGATCCGCGACGGCAAGCTGCCCGCCAGCGTGGTTTACGAGGATGACCGGGCCATGGTCATTCTGGACCTGTTTCCGATCCGCGAAGCCCATTGCCTGGTGATTCCCAAAGAGCACGCTCCCTTGCTGGAGCAGCTGGATGCTAGCCTGACGAATCACCTGATGGACCTGGCGCGCCGTACCATCATGGCCCAGAAAAAGGCCGGATTGGCGGTGAAGGCTCATAACGTGGTGGTCAATGATGGTCGCGAAGCCAATCAGCACGTGCCCCACGTTCATGTGCACGTGATCCCCCGTCGCGGTGGCGACACTCTGATTACCGCCTTCACCTGGGCCACCCGCTTACTCAACGTCTTTGGTCTGGCCCGTCGCCGCAAACGGCTGGATCGCCTGGCTGGCCTGCTGGGCGAACACTTTCCGGAAGCCGCTAAGTAGTTAACAGCGTCGCGAGCGGGCGGTGCTTGATCTGAGAGGCAAAAGGCCACGCCCACCTAGTGGGTGTGGCCTTTTTTTTGGAAAAACAGAAAAAGACTTGATAGCGCTGGCTCAGATCGCAGCCTGAGACTGTTCACTGTTCACTGTTCACTGTTCACTGTTTACGCCAGGCCCGTACCCGTAAAGGCCAGTGCACCGTGCGCGGTGCCTTCCCCCAGGCTTGTCTTAACGTTGGTGCGAAGTCGTCCAGCGGGCACTCCCCGGCCCGGGTGGCCTGAACCAGAGCGGACCAGGTGTCCAGATAGCCGAGCATGTCGGTGGCGGACCAGTTAAGGGTGATGGTGTCGCCGGGGTAAGGTAGTGCCGGCCAGGGCATATCGGCATCCGGGTAGCCGGCGACCACCTGGGCCCGCTCGGCGGGCCACCAGGGAGCCAGTGGGCCGTCGTGAAAGTCCCGGATCATACCTTCCAGACCTGCTACCTCGCAGACCCCGTAACTGATCAGTGCCAACACGCCACCGGGCCGCAGGGTGCGCTCCGCTTCGGCCTGAAAGGCTGCTTGATCAAACCAGTGGTAGGCCTGGGCGACGGTAATCAGGTCCAGGCTTTTGTCGGCCAGAGGCAGATGGTGCGCCAGGCTGACCAGGTAGTGACATTGCGATGAGGGGGCTGCCAGCAACTGTTGATGGCTGATGTCGGCACCGAGCACCTGCCGGAACCAGGGCTCCAGGCCCCGGCTGGCTTGTCCGCTGCCACAGCCCAGATCCAGCGCAAGACTATGACCCGCACTCTGTTTGGCCAGCCACTGGAAAAGAGAAGGGGGGTAGGTGGGGCGAAACTGCTGATACTGACTGCCGCGCTGAAACAGCGATTCAGTCACTGAAAAAACCGTCGTCATCGAAGTGGGCAGCCCACAGTCGGCCATCCGCCCGTTCCAGATCCAGCGCAATACCTGCCAGGAGCTGGCCTTCCGGAGCCGCACACCAGGCGACGGTGCCGTAAAGATGGTAAGGGCCGTGCTCTTCGAGCAGGGCCACCCATAGCTCAACATCGGAATTG
>NZ_JBNPEC010000003.1:0-15659 GCF_051117345.1 Alcanivorax sp. | reverse complement strand
GCCCTACGGGTCTTCCAGGCTGGCCCGTACTCGTCGTTACAATTTTTCGATGGATCGACATACACCTTTAAAATTGTGCCTAGATTACGAGCCAGCCTGAAAGACTGAGCATGCAAGGAGTTATTCAGAGGCTCCTTAATTCCCTGTTGACCTTAGAGCATACTCTACCCTTTAGGGTGGTGGCATACCCCATCACGGAGACCTGCCATGACCCTGCTCATCACCGGCGCCACCGGCTTTATCGGCCGCCATGTCTGCGCCCAGTTAACCCATCACCACGACATCCTGGCGGTATTGCGCCAGCCGGACAGCCAGCTCCCCGCCCTGCGCCAACAGGTCGATGCCCTGGGTGGGCAGGGCGAGCGCCTGCAGGCGGTGCAGGGCGACCTGGATCTGCCCGGCCTGGGCCTGCCGGAGGATCTAGTCGCACCTCAGGCCATCATTCACCTGGGTGCCCGCTTTGCCTGGCAACTGGATCGCGCCACCGCCCAGCGCACCAATGTGGCCGGCAGCCTGGCAGTGGCCGAGCTGGCCCGCCGCCATGGCAGCCGCCTGGTGTTTATCAGTGGCTTCATGCTGGAAAACCATGAGCACCTGCGGCGACTGGGGAGCACCAGCGACGACCCGGATCAGGTGGACTGGCAGCACGTCTACCGACGGGCCGGCGGCTATGAAGCAAGCAAACTGGAAGCGGCCATCCGGGTGCGAGCCCTGGCGGCAACCCGCGATCTGAACCTGGTCGAGGTGCAACCCGCCACCGTCGCCGGCCACAGCCGTACCGGCGCCCTGGATAGTGCCCAGCCGCTGTTTGCCCTGCTCGACAACCTGGCCCGAGGGCGGATGGCCATGGTCCCGGGCAGCCCGGAGCACTGGCTGCCGCTGGTGGCCGTGGATCATCTGGCGGCACTGATTGCCGTGGCCGCCACCGCTGACAGCGCCCCGCAGCGGCTACTGGCCCTGGACCCGACCACCCCCAACTTGCAGGGCCTGCTGGCCATCGCCGCCGATATACTGGGCCGGCGCGCGCCGCAGCGGCACCTGCCGATACCCATACTAGCGGCACTGCTGCGCCTGCCGGGGATGCCACGGCTGATGAACACCTGGCCGGAGGCATTGCACTTTATCCAGCCTACCCGTTTTGACACCACCGACACCGACCGTTTTCTGGACCAGCAGGGCCTGGCACGCCCTGCCATGGAGGCGGTAATTGCCCGTAGCGCCCGCTGGTACCAGCAACAGCAAGCACCGCAACCGGCCTGACCCTGCATCTTTGCGGGCGCTTGGGGTATGCTTGCGGGCATTGTGGGTACCCGGTCCGGCGCCGGGTACGGTATTCAGCGACAAAGCGAGCCAAGCATGACCAACCGCGTAATCTACCCAGGCACCTTCGATCCGATCACCAATGGCCATCTGGACCTGGTTGAACGGGCCGCCAAGATGTTTGATGAAGTGGTCGTCGGCATTGCCGCCAGTGAAAAGAAAGGGCCCCTGTTCAACCTGGAAGAACGTGTCGACCTGACCAATCAGGTACTGGCCCATCTGCCCAATGTCCGGGTCACCGGCTTCTCCAAACTGCTGGCCCACTTCTGCAAGGAAGAGGAAGGCAACATCTTGCTGCGGGGCCTGCGGGCGGTGAGTGATTTCGAATACGAATTCCAGCTCGCCAACATGAACCGGCAACTGGCACCGGACCTGGAAACCGTTTTCCTGACCCCGGCGGAGCATCTGTCCTTTATTTCCAGCTCGCTGATTCGCGAAATCGCCCTGCTGGACGGGGATGTGAGCAACTTCGTGCCGCCGCTGGTCGCGGAAGCGCTGGAGCAGAAACGCCAGGAAAGAAAGAAACGATAGCGGCACCCAGTAGCGCGAGTTGGCGCCTGCATTACAGCCGTACCCGCGAACCGGAACCAGTCGCGGGTAGCGGCTTGTCAGAAGCAGTAGCCTTGGATCGCGTTGTCACGATAGCCACCCAATAATAATAACGCTGAAAAACTGCTGTAGGAGCGCCACTCGAGGCGCGAAGCGAACCCGGGAAACCTTTCACAAGCAGGTTCGCGCCTCAAGCGCTGGCCCTACAGAAAACACCCCGTCCACGGAGGACCCCATGCGCATTCTGCTTCCCTTGCTACTGCTGATCACCGTCACTGCACAGGCCGCCGGGCCGGGCAAGAACGCGGTAGCGAGCGCTCACCCACTGGCCACCGAAGCCGGTATGGAGATCCTCAAGCAGGGCGGCAATGCCTATGATGCCGCCATCGCCGTGGCGGCGGCTCTGGCGGTGGTGGAGCCTTATTCGGCGGGCATGGGCGGCGGCGGCTTCTGGCTGCTGCACCGGGAAAGTGACGGCCTGCAGACCTTTGTGGATGCCCGGGAAACGGCCCCGGACGCCGCCATCCCCACCATGTACCAGGATCGCGATGGCAAGGTAGTGCGTGACTGGGCGCTGAACGGCCCCAGCGCCGCCGGCATCCCCGGCCAGGCCGCCGCCTTTGTGCACCTGGCGGACCACTACGGCAAGCTGCCCCTGAAGGCCTCCCTGGCTCCCGCCATCCGGCTGGCCAAAGACGGGTTCCAGGTGGAAGCGCATTACCGCAAACTCGCCGGTTACCGGGAGGATGTGCTTAACCGCTTTCCGGAAGCCGCCGCCATCTTCCTGCACAACGGCAAGGTGCCCCCCGCAGGCCATGTGATCAAGCAACCGGATCTGGCCCGGGTACTGACCCTGCTGGCAGAGAAGGGCAAAGCCGGCTTCTATGAGGGCGACGTGGCCCAACAACTGGTGGATGGCGTGGAGCAGGCCGGAGGTATCTGGAGCCTGGACGACCTGGCCAACTACGACGTAATTGAGCGCTCACCTACCGTGAGCACCTTTAAAAATGCCCGTATCGTTTCCGCGCCGCCGCCCTCCGCCGGCGGCATCGTGATGGGCCAGGCCCTCAATATCCTCAGCCAGTTCGATGGCGAACCGGACAGCCACCTGATCGTGGAAGCCATGCGCCGGGCCTACCAGGATCGGGCCCGCTACCTGGGCGATCCGGACTTTGTGGATATCCCTGTGGATAAGCTGTTGAGCAGCGATTATGCCAAGCAGCGAGCCAGCACCATCAACCCGGACGAGGCCACCCCCAGCCATACCCTGGGCGAACCGCTCACCGTGGAAGAGGGTTTCCACACCACCCACCTGTCGGTGCTGGACAAGGCCGGCAACCGGGTCGCCGCCACCCTGAGCATCAACCTGCCCTTCGGCAGCGGCTTCGTGGCACCGGGCACCGGCGTGTTGCTTAACAACGAAATGGACGACTTCTCGGCCAAACCCGGCGTCCCCAACGCTTACGGTCTGGTGGGTAGCGAGGCCAACGCCATTGCCCCCGGCAAGCGCCCCCTGTCGTCCATGACCCCTACCTTCGTGGAATTCGACGACCGCGTGGCCATCCTCGGCACCCCCGGCGGCAGCCGCATCATCACCATGGTCATGCTCGGCGTGCTGGAAGCGGCCAACGACCAGCCGGTGGATGCCTGGGTCAACCGGGTCCGCTTCCACCACCAGTACCTGCCCGACGAAGTGCAGGCGGAGCCGGAGTTTGTCGGCAGCGAAGCGGCCAAGGAATTGATGCTACGCGGCCACCATGTGGTCTCCACCGGTCGCGACTATGGCAATATGCAGGCAATCCTGTGGCGCAAGGACAGCAATGACGTCACCGCCGCCAGTGATCCGCGCGGGATTGGCAGTGCCCAGGTAAGCGGACAGGCCGTGCTGAAGAAAACCGGTACGGATTAACCCTCTGTGATAGTTGATCCATGCTAAAAAAGTTCGCCTGTTTATTTTTCTTTGTCACAGTGCTGACGCTTCTGTCACCACTGCTTGCCTACTGGTGGGGGCTGTCGTTACTTGAGCATGAACCAAGCCCCTCATTGCACACACTGACGGAACAACAAAGAAACAGAATCTGGATAAAGGAATTTGGAGTCGGGGCACCCAGGCTCAAGCCTATTTCACCTTATGGCTATCTTGCTCACCTTTACTGCGCTTACCGTAATAATCCAGGGTCAGAAAAATGTGCCTCGCAGTATCCAGGACTTCGTGTCAGTGCGCTTGCGATTAGAAACCAGGTCGCAGAACAAGTTAGAGGGCAAGGAAATACAGCTTGGCAACTCGCATGGATTTCTTACACGATCTGGGTAACGAGACATTGGGATATTGATCAAGTCCTGGCAACTTATCACGATGCCTACAACACCTAACCAGCAGTGCTAGCTCTCTACTCGGCCGCCTTAAGACGGTAGCGGTGCTCCTTTTTTCCGGTTAGCGTTGTGCTTTTCGTGGCGGCAACCGGAGTCTCTATGCCTTCCCTGTTGGGTACCGACCTTCCCCTGATCCAGGCTCCCATGGCCGGCGTCCAGGACTGGCGTCTGGCGGCCGCGGTGTGCGAGGCAGGTGGTCTTGGATCTGTGCCGGCGGGGATGCTCAATGCCCAGGGGCTGGAAGAACAACTGACGCAGCTGTCCGCGGCCACCGACAACCCCTGGAATGTGAATTTTTTCTGCCACAGGCCTCCCACGCCGGATCCGCTCGGGGAACAACGTTGGGTGGAAACGCTGCTGCCGTTCTATGAAGCGTTCGCAGCGGACGCCTCCGCCATTCCCCATGGCCCGTCCCGCCAACCCTTCGACCAGGATTGCGCCGCAGTGCTGGAACGATTTCGCCCGGCAGTGGTGAGTTTCCATTACGGTTTGCCGGAAGCCGCCTTGCTGGACCGGGTAAAGGCCACCGGTGCCACAGTGCTATCCACCGCCACTACCGTGGAAGAAGCCCTCTGGCTGGCAGCCAATGGCGCCGATGGGGTAATTGCGCAGGGGCTGGAAGCCGGTGGACACCGGGGGCACTTTCTCAGTGACGACCTGAGCCTGCAGCAGGGAACCATCAGCTTGCTGCCGCAGATTCGCGACGCCATTTCCCTGCCGGTGATCGCCGCCGGCGGCATTGCCACACCGGCAGGGGTCAAGGCCGCCCGCACGCTGGGCGCCAGCGCCGTTCAGGTGGGCACGGCCTACCTGCTGTGCCCGGAGGCCACCACCAAGGGGGTGCACCGGCAGTGGCTGCAGAGTGACCGAGCCCGCCATACCGCCTTGACCACAGTATTCTCCGGGCGACCGGCCCGGGGCATGATGAACCGGTTGATGGACACCCTGGGCCCTCTGCCGGAAGCAGCACCGGCCTTCCCGTTAGCGGGCAATGCCATCGGCCCGTTGCGGGCGGCGGCGGAAGCTCAAGGTAGCGGTGACTGCTCGCCATTGTGGGCAGGGCAGTTTGCCAGTGCTTGCCGGGAAGTCTCGGCGACAGAGGTGACCCGGTGGCTGGCCGAGGGTTGGGGTTAGTTTTTACGTAGGAGCTATGCTTGCATGGCGAAGAATTCAGAGCCTGTTCGCCATGCAAGCATAGCTCCAACAAAATCAGCCAGGGCCGCTTCCGCTATGGCCCGATTTAACCTTGCAGGTTGTGGGGCAGCGGTCAGAATCGACATCCTGTTTACCGGCCATGCCGGTGCAAGACTTGCCCGGCCCGTTGCCGGGCCCTAGCGGAGTGCTTTTTATGCAGCGTATCGAGATTACCAAGACCTTCCCGTTTTCCGTGGGCAAGCTGTTCGACTTTCTCAGTGACCACGAAAACCTGGAAGTGATTTTTGCCCCCGCCAAGATCAAGCGGATAAAGCCGGGCATCGACAGCCCCAACGGCGTGGGCTCCACCCGTCGCATGCGCATCCTGGTGGCACCGCCTTTCGAGGAAACCGTCACCAAGGTGATTCCCAACGAACTGATCGAATACAAGATCAGCAAAGGCAGCCCATTGAAGAACCATAAAGGTACCATGCGTTTTTCCGAGAACGGCAACGGCGGTAGCCAACTTCACTACGTGATCGAGTTTGAAGGCAAGCTGCCACTGATCGGGCCAGCGGTGAAGGCCGGTCTGGGTCAGGCTATCAGCCGCGGGCTGAACAAGCTGAAGCTGTAAGTCGCACACTCTGTATGAGCCATGCTCGCATGGCGAACCCTCTTTGAATCGCCATGCGAGCATGGCTCATACAGGTGCTTTCAGACATAAAAAAACGCCGGCATCCTTGCTTGCACAGATGCCGGCGTTAAACGGTTGCTACAGTGATTAACCGTAGTTAGAACGTATAGTTCAGGCTCAGGTTTGCGTTGGTCGGTGCGCCATAATAGCTCTGACCAAAGTAACGCAGACTGCTCAGATATTTTTCGTCGGTCACATTGTTAACACGCAGTTTGGCATTAAAGTTGTCGGTAAAGTCATACCCTGCCATCAGGTTAACCAGTGCATAACTATCCTGTTTGGTTTCGTTGCCGCCGCTGGTGTTGGTCACACGACTCTGCCAGTTAACGGTCATCCCCACTTTCAACTTCTTCAGTCCGACCGGGCGATACGTGGTAGCCAGTGTAAAGGTTTCTTCAGGGATGTAGGTTCTTAGCTCATTCCCCTTTTCATCGTCCTCGATATCCAGGTAGGAGTAGCCGGCAGTGATATTCCAGTCATTCAGAATCTCACCGGACACTTCCGCTTCATAGCCCCCGCTGTCGAAGTCCTGCCCCCGGAATTCGGCTTTCGGTGTATTGTTTTGAATCTCCTCAGCCACATTTTTCTGCTCGGTTTCGAATGCTACTAAAGAGGTGTTGAGTCGACCCTGGAACCATTCGCTCTTCAGGCCATATTCCGTGTTAACGCCTTCCACCGGATCCAGGCGGTTGCCATCCGGTTTCAGTTCCGTTTGTGGATTGAAGATAGTGGTGTAGCTGGCGTACAGGGAGTGCTGCTCGGTAAGGTCAAAGATCACGCCGGCATAGGGAACCAGTTCAGAGGCGCTGCTGGTGCGTGTCGCGCCATAGGCTTCGCCCTCGCTTTCCACATCCTGATAACGGGCACCAACTACTGCGGTCAGCGGGTCAGCCAGATTCAGGCGGGTGGCCAGATAGCCGCCCAGGTACCGGTCAACCCAGTCACTGCCATCGGTACTGCCATCAAAGGCTGGCTCCGGGAAGTCCCCGGTAAAGACTTGTTCAGAGTCAATGGGGGTAAATTGCAAACCGCCAAAATCAGAGAAAATGGACAACTCTTTCGGGCGGACTTTGCCACGGTTAAACCCGATGACCATTTCATGGATACGCCCACCGACCTCATAGGGGCCCCGGGCAGACAGATCAACGGTTTCTTGGCGTTCATAACTCTGGAACTTGCTGGGGTAGGCAAACATGCCATCCAGATCACGGGTGGGATTACCGAAGAGATAAAGCAACTTCGAGTCACCTTCCCATTTACGATATTGGTAAACCGCTTTGCTTTCCCAGCCATTATCAAATTGCTGGGCCAGCTCGACAAAGGCATCTTCCTTGACCGTATCCCAGAAGGCCCAATCGGCCCCGGTGCTGGTAGACACGCTGAAATCTGTAGGCGTGCCATCCGCATAGAAAAGCGGCAAAGAGCCCCACATGTTCTGATCCGCGTTATCTTCCTGGCGGGAATAGCCAACGGTGAACAAGGTGTTATCGGTCAGATCCGCTTCAACAACACCATAGAGAACGCCACGCTCTTTTTCATAACGGTCCAGATAGGAATTGCCATCCCGGTACGCGGTCACTACACGAGCCCGAACATTATCGGTCAGGCTGCCTGACACATCCCCATCGGCGCGGTAGGTATCCCAGGACCCTCCGGTCAAGCCCACAGACGCCTGACTATCACGGGTGGGGCGCTTGCGGACAAAATTCACCACCGCGGAAGGCTCGCCCGCCCCGGTCATCAGACCATTGGCACCACGAATCACTTCCACACGTTCGAACATAGCGGTATCCAGATCGCCTCTCACACCGGGACGACCCGATGGCGACCCCACACCATCGTATTTGAACGTATCGATATCAAAACCGCGGGCATTATATTCAGCCCGGTCGGTTTCATATTTCTGTACGGTGATACCGGTGGTATTGGCCAACACATCATTCATTGTGTTCTGGCCAAAATCATCCATCTCCGTACGGGTGGTTACCGATACGGATTGCGGCGTTTCACGCAAACTCATGGAAAGGCCTGTCGCACTGGAGACAGCCTTTTTGGGAGCATAGCTTTCGGTATCGTTGGCTACCTCACCAGACGCAGAAGCACCGACAGTGATTTCGCTCAACTCATGAGCAGACGCATCCGTCTTGTCCGCCTGGAGAGCAGGCGATAGCAGCAACAGCGAGGCGTTTATCGCCCCGAAAAGAATTCGATTTCCCATGGAAAGCCCCAGTCAGTACACACATATTCGGCTTCGGCTGACAGAGTGTTCTCTGCCCCCAACAGTGATCCGGGCCGAAACCGACCGGGATAATAATGATTTTGATAATAGTTCTCAATAGTACTATTGACTGATCCCATCATCCTGGGAGAGCAAGGACTACAATTCCGCCCGGCCGCGCTGATTGGCCTCCACCAGCTTGTCGCCATCGTGCTGGTGCTCCACCTGCTCGCGCAGCAGGGCCTCGTCCAGTTCCCGGAAGCTGCGCACCAGATCGATGGCGGTGGACTCGGGCACGCCTAGCTGCATCAACGTCACACGGGTGCTGAGCAGGGCGGACTCGAAGGTTTCGCGAATCACCTGGTCCACCCCCAGGGCATGAAGCTTGTAGGCATGGAAGCGGTCCCGGGCCCGGGCCACGATGGTCACATCGGGAAAGTGGTGGCGCACCAGTTCCGCCGCCTTGAGCGAGTCGTCCACATCATCCACCGCCAGCACCAGCACCCGGGCGTATTCCAGTCCCGCATTGCGTAACAGGTCCAGGCGGGTCACATCACCGAAGTACACCTCGTTGCCATAGCGGCGCAGCATGTCGATCTCGTCCGGATCGGAATCCAGGGCGGTGAACGGGATCTTGCGTGCCACCAGGATCCGTGCGGTGATCTGCCCGAAGCGCCCCAGGCCAGCGATCACCACCCGCGGGTGATGGTCGGGCATGTCTTCCGCTTCCAGGTCCGGGCGCGAGGTGCTCTTGCTGCGCTCCGGCCAGAGCAGGGTGACCAGTTTCAGCAGCAACGGCGTCGCCGCCATGGACAGGGCCACCACCAGGTTGAGCTGACCCACCAAGGTGCTGTCCAGCAGGTTCAGCGCCTGGGCCTGGGTGAACAGCACAAAGGCAAACTCACCGCCCTGGCAGAGCAGGATGCCGAACAGGGCGGTGTTGCGCCATTCCACCCCGCGCACCCGGCTGATCACCGCCAGCACCAGGGCCTTCAGGCCCAACAGCACCAGCAGATAGAGGGCGATGTCCCCGGGGCTGTCGACCAGCAAGCGCAGATCCATGGTCATGCCAATGGCCAGGAAGAATAGCCCCAGTAACAGACTCTTGAAGGGCTGGATATCGGTTTCCAGTTGCTCCCGGTAGGGTGAGTTGGCCAGCAGCACCCCGGCCACGAAGGCTCCCAGGCCCATGGACAGGCCCAGATGCTCCATCAGGGCAGCGGCGCCCAGCACCAGCATCAGGGCACTGGCGATCATCAACTCCCGGTTGCGCAGTTTCGCCAGCCAGCCCAGCCAGGGATTGAGGGCGTACTTGCCGGCCAGCACCATGGCCACCAGCGCCACCAGACCGGCCAGCAACTGCGGGCTGTCCTCACCGGCCTGGGTGCCGGCCAGCAGGGGCAACAGCAGCAGGATGGGAATCACCGCCAGATCCTGGAATAGCAGAATGGAGAACGCGGAACGGCCCTGGGGCGTACCCAACTGATTGTTTTCCACCAGCATCTGCACCACAAAGGCGGTGGAAGACAGCGCCAGGGTGAAGCCGATGGCCAGGCTCACGTTGGTCTCGAAGCCCAGCAGCAGAAAGGCCCCCGCCAGCAGTGCGGCACTGAGCAGCACCTGGCTGGCGCCCAGTCCCACCAGCCGTCGCCGCTGCGCCCACAATTGTTGCGGTGCCAGTTCAAGCCCCACCAGAAACAGCATCAGCACCACACCGAGCTCGGCGAAGTGCAGCACGTCGGTGCCGCCGCTGACCAGCGCCAACCCCAGCGGCCCCACGGCGATCCCCGCCGCCAGATAGCCCAGAATGCTGCCCAGTCCCAACCGCTGGAACAGGGGCAATAACAAGAGGGTAGCCGCCAGCAGTACCAGCGCCTGAGAGAAAAAGCCTTCCACGGTGATCTCCTTGTTCTGATGCCCCAATGCTAGCGGATTCCGGTGACGACCGATGTTAAAAAGCGGCACGCCGCCAAGAATGCACCAGAATTGCCCATGAACCGACCAGGCCTTACCATGCGCGCTCTTTCAATGCCCCAATGCGGTGCAAAAAATGAGTAAACAGAATGACCGCCTACGCCAGCAGCTAGTCGGCGGCCTGTTACGGCAACTGCATCTGGATGTGATGAGCCAGCGCTTCAACCCCCGTCTGGTGCTGGCGCTGTTCAATCTGGTGAATGGCGGGCTGAGTATTGCCCTGATCGCCATCGTCGCCCTGATCACCCAACAGTCGTTTATCTTTCCTTCTCTCGGTGCCACTGCGTTTTTGCTGTTTCACCTGCCACTGGCGGAAGCGGCCTCGCCGCGCAATGTGCTCAGTGGCCATGTGATCGGTGCCCTGTGTGGCTGGACTGCGTTGTGGGTGTGCGGTCTGCACGATGCTCCCGCCGCCTTTATCACCGGGGTGGAGTGGCCACGGGTGGTGGCCGCCGGCCTGTCGCTGGGATTCACCAGCGCCCTGATGATCCTGTTCCGGGTGGCCCATCCACCCGCCGGCGCCACCGCACTGATCGTTTCCCTGGGGCTGATGCATGAGCTACAGCAACTGCCGGTGCTGATCAGCGCCGTCGCGCTACTGGTCGGCCAGGCCTTCCTGATCAATCGCATCGCCGGTATTCCCTATCCCCTGTGGCGAAGCCTGAAAGCGGGAACCTGATTCAATTTTCGTAATGAGAATTGTTGCCACTACTGTTAGACTGCCGCGCTCAGTCTGATCCGTGGCAGGTGCCTCTCATGCGCGCAATTCTGGTACTCCTTCATCGCTGGTTCGGCCTCTTTATTGCCGGCTTTCTGATTATTGCCGGCCTGACCGGGGCGCTGATTTCCTGGGACCATGAGCTGGATGAATGGCTCAACCCGCACCTGTTCGAGAGCCAGAGTGAAGGGCAACCGCTGCCCATGCTGGAACTGGTGAACCGGGTGGAGCAGGCCGACCCCCGGGTGCGGGCCAGTTTCTTCAACCTGGAAGCGGAACCCGGTCATAACGCAGAAATCTGGGTGGACGCCAGGGTGAATCCGGAAACGGGGCGCCGCTATGAGCTGGACTACGACCACGCCTTCGTGGACCCAGTCACCGGCGAGATTGTCGGCAAACGCCTGTGGGGCAAGATCTCGTTGCACCCGGAACACCTGATGTCCTTCCTCTACAAGCTACACTTCACCCTGCATCTGCCGGAGTGGAAGGGCATCGACCGCTGGGGCATCTGGCTGATGGGTGCCGCTGCCATGGTGTGGCTGTTTGATACCTTCATCGCCATGGCCCTGACCCTGCCGCGCAAACGCCGCACCCAGAAGCCCGCCGGCAAGAGCTGGCTGCAGCGCTGGAAACCGGCGTGGATGATTCGCCGTGGCGCCGGTGCCTACAAACTGAATTTCGACCTGCACCGGGCCGTGGGTTTGTGGGTGTTCGGTCTGCTGTTGATACTGGCATTCACCTCTTTCTCCCTGAACCTGTACCGGGAAAT
Source organism: Alcanivorax sp. (assembly GCF_051117345.1). Lineage (GTDB taxonomy): Bacteria > Pseudomonadota > Gammaproteobacteria > Pseudomonadales > Alcanivoracaceae > Alcanivorax. The sequence continues at coordinate 3,910 of NZ_JBNPEC010000003.1, read as the reverse complement.
CTTCTACCCGGTCATGTCCATGGTGTCCGAAACCACCCCGGGTCCCTTCGAAACACGCACTCCCACGGCCCTGCATGAGCCAGTGGAACCCCAGGTGAGTTGGCCGGCCCTGTTCGATAAGGCGCGCAGCGAAGCGGCTACCCGGGGTTGGGACGAGCCCATCGGCGACACCTTCTACAGCGATAACTTTGCTGTCTTCGGGGTGCGTTTCTACTACCCCGGCGAGGACCATGACAGCGGCGGCATGAAAGTGAAGAGCCTGTATTACGATGGCAACAACGGCGAGCTGATCGGTGACGAAGTCCCCTGGCAAGGCACCGCTGCCGACGTCTTCAACCAGCTGCAATTCCCGCTGCACTCCGGCCGCATCGCCGGCCTGCCGGGCCGCATCATTGTCTCCATCATGGGCATCGCCGTGGCCATGCTGTCGATCACCGGCGTGGTGATCTGGTGGAAGAAACGCAAGGCGCGGGTGGCCAGCAAAAAGCGCAAGCAGGAAATGGCGACGGTCGTAAATGCTGGCTAGCTACCGTGTAGGTGTCTTGCCTGATAGCGATTAACCCTATCCACCACGGTTCGCCATGCAAGCATAGCTCCAACGGCGGTTGGGTACGCCCTCAATCAGAAGCGATCACGACCGGGCTGGTTGAGGTTGTTGATGCGGGTTTTGCCCAGCAGTTTCAGCAGCAGATTGCGGAAGAATCGCAGTAGCGGGTAAAGCACTTTCGAGACACGCCGGGAGCGGAACACCCAGTAGTTGAATCGGTTGAACACCCCGGAGCGGCTGCCGATCAGGGCCAGGGCATGGATGGCATCGGCGCCGTAATAAAGCTGGTCGCCCATTTTCAGCACCATACCCTGATCGATATCCAGGCCAGCGCCGGTGATCTCGCGCATCACCTCACTGTCTTCCCTGGCATCCACGATACGCAGTTCACCCACGCTTTCGCGGATGCGCACTACCTGGCAATAGGCGTGGCAGGCCGGGCATTCCTTGTCGTAGACCAGCAGGATGTTGGAGCGTGAAATGTCGGGACGGGACACATGGCCTCCGGCTGAACCCAAAAAAAGCCCCCTGTCGGGGGCTTGTTGTTACCACTGAATCGGCGCTTCCGACGAGCCCGGGCTGGGCGCCTGCCCGGCGGGTCCGGCCGTCGGGCTGTCTGCGCCAGCGGCACTGCGTACCCGGTCGCCGGCCTGCAGGGGACTGCTGGCCGGGCCGTCCAGGCGAGCAACGCCATAATCCGGGCGCACATCGGTGACGATCAGGGTGGCCAGGGCATTACCCTCCAGCTTGATGGTCAGGCCGGTGTCCGGGTCTTTCATTTCCCCGGCGGGGCGATAGACCTGCATGCTGGCATCCTGCTCCAGCCGGCCCTGACCCTGGCTCAGGAACACGGTCTCGCCCTGCACCTTGATGATCTGCACCGGATAGAGCACATCCGTGGCGGCACCGGCCATGGCCCTGGCAATGACGGGATAGAGTTCATCCGCCAGCCGCTCCGGGTGGTTACGGTCGTCGATCTTGAGCTGACGGGCCACCTCGCGGATGGACGCTTCAGACTGGTTCCAGTCGAACAGATCTGCCCAGAGGATTTCGCTGCTGGTGGTATCGATCAACCGATAGCGAACCCGGATGCGCGGCTCATAACCGGAAAACTTGGCCCCGTAGAATTCCCGCTGGCTGTCGCCGATGCTGAAATCTTCGATGGTGCCTACCAAGAGCAGATCGGCCCCCTTGCGCTGCCCCAGCCGGGCCAGCTCTTCCGGCGCTACACTGCCGCTGGCGACGACGGACTGCTCCTGATCAATGGCATCCAGGTTGGCCCGGTCCAGCACCCGGAAGCGACCGGACTGGGTGAAGGCGGTGACCAGATCATCGCGCAACTGACGCTGCACTTGGCTGGCCGGCACCTGCACGTCACCCAGGTCATAACGGGGCTGGCGGCTGTCGAAGGTGGTAATGGCAATACCAGGCAGGTGCGAGCGGTCCGCACCCAGTGTCTTGGGACGAAGCACCTCCGCCTGCACGTTGGCCTGCCACAGGCCGTCTTCCACCTGCTTCACCGACTGCACCTGGTAACTCTTGATATTGCCCAGGGTAGGCAGCTGCGGCTCCGGCACCGAGGTCTCGGTACCGATCCAGGTGCTGACATCACCCTGCTGGCGAACCACCCACTGCAGCACATTGGTGCGGAAGTTCGGGTCCACGGCCACGCTGACCCCGCCGGCCTGTCGCACCGCCGCCACCAGGGCATTGGTCATGGCCTGTTCCGGGTTGTCACCGTAGCCGCGGGCCGACACGGAAACCGTCTCCGTGGCAGCCTGGGCCAGGGACGCACACAACAACAGGATGAAACATAACGGAGCGAACAGGTGCTTGGTCATAACGGCCTCCATGTCTGGTTAGCATGCACGCAACCGCTAACGCCAGTTGCGTGCAGCGTCCTTACAACCCGAACAGGCTCTTGCTGCGAGTCTTGCGGATTTCTTTTTCGTTGGTCCACTCGATGATGCCGGTCTGGATGTTGAGCAGCTTGAGGGTGAACTTGTAGTACACGTCCTTGGTGCTGCCATCCCGTTTGACGATGGAGGAGAAGTTACCGTACATCATCAGCTCGGCACCGATCTGGCGGCCCATTGCGGCGGCTGTGGATTGATCCACCATGCCGGAATCGCTCTGGTATTCCAGCTGCTGACGCACCCGATCCACCACGGACATGTCCACAAAACGGAACTTGCCGGAGTTGATCAGCTTGGACTGGATGGTGTCGGTGATGGACTCGGTGTCCACGTGTTCGGTGGTCTTGTTCTTGATGCGATCCACGAATACCACCGGACGGCGGTTCTGGGTCATCTGCACGATGGGCGGAAACACCATCATGTCATCCACCATCTTGGCGGCGATCATCTGCAGGTCGGTGGAACCGAAATCCGTGTTGACGGTTTCCCGGGCCTGGGCATCGCCGTAATCCACCTTGGAGGCACAGCCGGACAGGGCCAGGGCGCTGCCCAGCAGCGGCATGGAAAGTACGCGTAGCATTATGGTTTTCTCCTTGTTCCCTTTAGAAAGGCACGCAGTTATTCGCGCACCCAGATTTCAAAGCGCACGGCGGACGGGTTGGGGGCAACGGCCTGGACGCTATTCTGACTGCGACCGGCCATCACTACCTGCCGCCAGGGCTGGCCTTCCGGCGCCTGCTCGAAACCGTCCTTGTCGAACCATTTGAACTTGTATTGGAAATCCAGTTCAAATTTCCAGTCATTTTCCAGGGTGGCCTGCACATAGAGCAGGTCGCCCACGGTCTTCTGTTTCAGGTGCTGCACGGAGATGCGACTGGCCAGCAGGCTGTTGTTGGAATAGACCTTGGTAAACGTCTTGCCGTCTTCATCCACTTCCGTGCGGCCCATATTGGTGGCCGAGCAGGCCGCCAGCATCGCGGCCAGCAGCAGCGCCAGCATCGGGCGTAACAGTGTCATAAGGGTCCCTCCTGAACGGGTAACACGCGGGTAATCAGCTGGCCGGGAACGGCCGCCACATGAATCACGGTGAGGCCACGGTTTACCACCGGTACCGTCAACGTAGCATTGCCCCCGGGGGTGCTCAATACAAGGGTATGTTCCCCCTGGGGCAGTGAAAATCGTGTTGCCTGGGCGTAGGCAGGCAGAGTCAACCAGCTACGCCGGTCCGCCTGCTCACTGACCAGGTTATACAGCTGGGTGGCGAAGGCCCCCCGTGGGCCGAAATCGTCATTGGCCTTTTTCTGCAGGTTGTACTTGGCGGTGGCACGCAGGGTCTGGCGCACCAGCATGCCGGGCAGCCGCTCTTTCAGATCCTTGGCGGCCAGGGCGCCCACATCGGCCAGCACTACGGTTTCCCCCAGTGGCTGGCTGGCGCTGTCCAGCACCC
>NZ_JBNPEC010000142.1:0-15677 GCF_051117345.1 Alcanivorax sp. | reverse complement strand
GGTGAGGCCACATTGTTGTAGTAGGCCAGCCATGGGGTGCCAGCCGTCACACTACCGTACTGATCGTGGGCCGCAGAAATCGTCGCAACACGGGGCATGCTGTTGTTGTCTTCTTTATAAAGTTCATGAAAGAAGGTGGGGTCCTCGGCGCGCAGGCGGGCAGAGTTGATCGGAAATTCCAGCGTGGCAGTGATATCCACGTTGTCGAAGTCGTTATAGCTGGCGTTGACGCCGAGCCGCGAATAGGCGTCGCGCAGGCCGGTATAGGAGTCGTCTTCTCCGGGCTGGGCTTGATCCACCGAAACGGCTTCCGCCTGGATACGCAATGAACCGTAGGGGGTCACCGTCAGTGCCGCATTGGCAGGCAGAACGGCCATGCCGGTGAGCAACGCCGTGCTGAGCGGCAGAGTGTGTGGGTATTTCATCCTTGAACTCCCTTCTTTTGTTTTAGATTCAGACAATCAATACCGGGCAGTGCGACAGGCTGGCGACTCGCTGGGAGACACTGCCCAGAAAGTAGCCGTCCACATCGCCACTGGTGCCTCGTGAACCCATCACGATCAGGTCCACGTTGTTGTCTTTGGCAAAACGGATAATGGCCCGAGAGGGCCTGCCTCCCTTGACGAAGGCCCGTACCTGTTCGGCACCAGCGTCGGAGGCCAGCTGTTTTGCCTGGTCTGCCACCGATGAGGCGTATTCCTTTAGCGCCTCGTCTGGCAGCTGTACATCGTTGGGGCGAACCATGGACAGGGACGCCTCGAACAGACTGTGGTGTTTGAAGACGCAGAGCAGATACAGCTCGGCATCGTTGTCCTGCTGAAGCTTGGCGGCATGGTCCAGGGCCTTGAGCGAGCCCTGGGAGCCATCCACGGGAACCAGAATCCTTTGGTACATAACTGCCTCCTTGCGGGGAGTTAGGGAGTTATTCAGAGGCTCCTTATTCCTCGCTACAATCAGTTGAAGACCAGATCTCGCAGGCACAGGGCAATCTGTGGAAACACGATAACCAGCAAGGTGGCTGCCAGAAGCATGATGACGAAAGGTGGGGTGCCCCGTATCACTTCCCAGTACGGGCGTTTGAAAATGGCGATGGCAGTAAAGATGTCACAGCCAAAAGGCGGCGTTGCCGAGCCGACCGCCACCATCATGGTAATCAGTATCCCTACATGCACCGGATCGAGACCGGCAGAGGCCACCGCCGGCGCGAAAATGGGGGTGAGTACCAGGATCACCACGATGGGGTCCACAAACATGCAGGCAATAAAGAAGGCCACGGCAATGGCCATGAGTACGCCGAAAGGCCCCGCTTCATTGATACCGATCGCCCCGAGCAAGGTCTGTGGGATCTGGGCAAAGGAGATGATCCAGGAGAAGCCGTTACCGACGGCCACCAGAATAAACACCACAGCGGTGATCAGGCCGGTGGACTTGGCAATGGCATAGATATCCATGGCCTTGAGCGAGCGGAAGATGACGAATTCCAGAATGACCGCATACAGCACACAGGCAGCGGCGGCTTCCGTGGGGCTGAAAATACCGCCGTAGATACCGCCGACAATGATGACGGGAAAGCCCAATGGCCAGAGTGCTTTTCGCACCGAGGAAAAGCGCTCGTTCCAGCTGGCCTTGGGTTCGGTGGGCACCTTCTGGGTATGGGCGTAGATCACACAGTAGGCGGAGAACATCAACAGGATAAGCAGGCCTGGGCCAATGCCGGCGATAAACAGCTCGGCGATAGAGGTGCCGGTAATCACCCCGTAAATAATCATGCCGATGCTGGGCGGAATCAGAAAGGCGATGTCGCTGGCGTTGATGATCAGCGCCAGCGTAAAGGAATCCTTGTAACCGGATTCCAGCATGCGCGGGCGCAGCGGCGAGCCAACGGCCACCACGGTGGCCTGGGTAGAGCCGGACACCGCGCCGAACAGGGTGCAGGAGGCCGCAGTACTAACCGCCAGCCCACCTTTGATGTGCCCGATAAAGGCCATCACCATGTTAACCAGCCGATTGGCAGAGTGACCACGGGTCATGATGTCGGCAGCAAGGATAAACATGGGAACCGCTATCAGGGCGGTCGGACGAATGCCGGCGAGCATTTGCTGGATAAAGAAATCCATGCGGTCGAAACCGTCGAACATCATCACGAAGCCGACCACGGCGCCGACGATCAGCGGTACCATCATCGGAAACCCGAACAGCAACAGCACCAGCATGACTAGAAACATGATCCAGGCCATCATCAGTCAGATCTCCGTTTCCTGTTCGTCGTAACCATCCAGCACCGTGGTGGACAGATACACGTCCCGGGAGAAAATATTCTTTATCCCGGCCATGAAGTACTGAATGCCTGTGACGGCGAGACCCACCGGCACCCACAGATAAATCAGATAAATGGGAAAGCCCAGGGTGGGCAGTACCCGGCCGCTGCTGTACACCGAGTAGATATAGCTGACCGAATACCAGCAAAGGAAAAACATGATCACGGAGGTGACGAAACTGATCAGAATCATCATCCACCGGCGGACTGTCGTCGGGAACACATCATAGATGGCGGACATGCGAATATGCCGGCCATGGCGGGCCGCATAACCCAGTCCGGCAAAAGTGATCATGACGATCAGTATGCGATTGAGTTCTTCGGAGAAGTGCAGGCTTTCGCCAAGAATGAAACGGCCTACTACGTTTGCCACCGTATTGATGGCCATGAGCAGAACGCCGGTGGCGAGAATAACGGCTTCGACGTTGGCGATGCCGTTGTCGAGGGTGCCGAGAAAGCCTGGCAGGGTAGACTTCTGCGGTGATGGAGCCCCATCGTTCATGATAGCGTCCTTCTGCAATTTCCGGTTGAGCGGATCATCCTGATCCGCGCCCCCGGCTTGTCGTGATTCTGGTGTGGCCGGGGAACCCCGTGGAATCCTGTACTGCTATTCAGGGTTCCGGAATTGATCAGTCGCCGGGATCCGACCGCAGAGCTGTTCGGCCCCGGCGTGGTATTACCTGTTATTCGTTTTCAATGGCTTCAAGGTCAGCCTTGAACTGTTCAAGCAGTTCGGCGCCGCTCTCGCCGGTCATTTCCACGAACCGGTTTTCCACTTGTGGAGCCCGTTCCCGGAATGCCTGACGCTGTTCTTTAGTCAGGCGGGTAACGGTCACCTCGTCACTGTCTTCAAGAATCTTGTCGAGCATTTTTTCGCCAAGACCGGGCACGTAGTCTGCAATATGGTCGAAGGCGTGATCGGTGGCATTGCGAACCAGTTCTTTATCTTCTTCAGACAGGCCGTTGAAGAATTCCTGGTTGGCCATCATGGCCGTGGTGAACTGGTTATGGCCGGTGAATATCAGGTTCGGTGACACTTCATAGAGCCCGCCGGACTGGATCCAGAAAATGGGATTTTCCTGCCCCTGAATGATATTGGTCTGCAGGGCACCGTACACTTCGCCCCAGGGTAGGGGGGTCGGGGTAGCACCGAAAGCCTGGTAGGTTTCGGAAAGCAGTGGATTGGTCATGGTGCGGATATTCTTGCCCTGAAAACCTTCCGGTGACGTCACCGGTTCATCCGCAGTAATGACGACTTCCCCTTCCGGGTACATGGTCAGCAGTTCCAGGCCCTGTTCGGCGTAGAGCTTGGGGAACATCTCGTTGATGGCCTTGCTTTCCTCAAAGAAGGTAACCACTTTTTCGGATTCCACCGGCAACAAGTAAGGAATGAAGAAGATCTGTGCCTCGGGGATCAGGGAACCGGTAAAGCCCGGTGACTGGTTGACGAACTGCAGCACGCCGGCCTGGGTCAGTTCCATGATGTCGTCGGATTCACCCAGCTCACCAAAGCGATGAATCTGTACCGTATGTGCCGAGTTGTCTTCGATGTATTCCTTGAATTTGTGTGCGAAAACATCCTGCACATCACCTTCGTATTCTTCGTGGGCATAGCGCCAGTTCTGTCCCTGTGCTTCGGCGCTGGCGGCGGGCTCTTCAGCGTTATCGCTACATGCTGCCAGTGACGCCATCATCACTGTGGCCGCGACGGCGCCTGCTAGTGATCGAATGGTCATTGTGTACCCTCATGTCTGGTTGACGGTGAAACAATGCCCGCAAAATCTTCCATTTTTCACGAACATTGAGGTTTACCTTGGCAAAGGAAAACCGGAAGTGCAAGAAACCGGGTCCCGTTTATGTCAGGAGCATCACGGGTTTTGTGGACCGATGCCGGTTGTGTCGGAGTGGGTCTTTTTACCGTTTTTCGGGCAGTCGGATTGCCGAGGAGTGGCGGTACGCTGCTGGTTTCAGCGGAAAACAGCCGGGGAGCTGGCGACGCTTTCTGTTAGAATCCGCGCCATGAAACTGATCCTTGCCCCCATGGAAGGCCTGGCTGACTTCTGGGTCCGCCAGGCCCTCACCGACGTGGGCCGTTATGACTGGTGTGTCAGCGAGTTTGTCCGTGTCAGCGGTCAGCTGTTGCCGCCCCGTGTCTTCTATCGCTGGTGTCCGGAGCTGAAACAGGGCTCTCGTACCCGGGCGGGAATTCCCGTGCATGTGCAATTGCTGGGCTCGGACCCTGCCTGTATGGCGGAGAATGCGGCCCAGGCGGTGGAGCTGGGCGCGCCAGCCATCGATCTGAATTTCGGCTGCCCGGCAAAAACCGTCAATCGCCATCGTGGTGGCGCTGTGCTGCTTGATGAGCCGGACGTGGTGCATGCGGTCACGGCAGCAGTGCGCCGGGCTGTGCCGTCATCCATTACCGTGTCGGTGAAGATGCGGCTGGGTAATGAAGAGGATGCGCTGGCGCTGGATAATGCCCGGGCGGTGGAGGCGGCGGGGGCCGCCTGGCTGACGGTTCATGGTCGCACCAAGCGTCAGGGTTACCGGCCGCCGGCCTACTGGGACCGGATCAGTCATATTCGAGAGGCCATCTCACTGCCGGTGATTGCCAACGGGGAAATCTGGACTCCGGAAGACGCCCGCCGCTGTCAGCAGGAAAGTGGTTGCCAGGATTTGATGTTGGGTCGCGGAGCGGTAGCGGATCCCTGGCTGGTCAATGCGCTACGGGATGAAGGCCGCGCCACGCGCTGGGACGATATCCCGCCGGTGTTGAGCCAGTTCCTGGCCGATATTATCGGCACCGGCACTGATGCCCAGGTAGCGGGACGGGTCAAACAATGGCTCAGCTATCTGCGTCGTCAATGGCCCCAAGCTGGTGTGCTGCTGGAGCAGATCAAGCGGGAATCCGATCCCCTGGCTATGGCGCCGTTTCTGTCGGCACCTGAGAGCGCTGTGCCGATGCCGAAATAGGTGGTGTCAGGGTAAAGCGCTGGAACGGCGGCAGCACAAAAAAATCCCCATCGTGGCGGTCGGCCATGGCATGGAATGAGGCATCCAGATTGTCCAGTGCCCATGGCAATGGCGCTACATCGTCACGAAGTTCTGCGAAAAAATCATCCCAGTGCACCGGTATCACCGTGTGCGCCCCCACCGCCTGGGCGGTTTCCTCCATGAAGGCCTGCTGGTAGGCCTCGCTTTGCTTGCCAAGGCTGGCGCTGGCCAGCAGCGCATAATCTGCCTGGTAGCGGTCCAGTTCGCCGGGCTGCATGCCGGCGCTACCCTGAATCAGCAGCCTGCCGGCGGGGTGGCTGATCACCAGCCCGTAGCTGGTTCCTTCTTCCCAGGCGCCCAGCGGCGCCGGTGGCGTTACCGGTTCGGTAATCTCGCCCTTGCCAGTCCAGTTTTCGATGGCTGCCGGTAAGGGCACGTGGCCGGCGGGGACAAAGTAGAGCGTGAAATCGCCGAACCGGTAGGGGTGGTGGGTTTGTACCGTTGTGATGCGTGCTTCCGGCAAGCCACCGCCGCGGCCCACCATGGCGGTAGACGCAGATCCCAGCAGCTGAGCCCCGGTGCGTTGCGCTACCAGAGGAGAGTCCATGGCATGGTCGAAATGGGAGTGCAGTACCGGAATGGCATCCAGCTCGCTGATGTTCGCCTGTTTCAGGGCATTATCGATACGCTGTTGATCGGGTTCGATCTTGCCAAAAAGCTGGGGAATGCTGACCCGGGAAAAGTAGCCGTCGGTGAGCAAGTGGGTGGTGCCATCGCTGACAAGCACGGTGCTGGTGCCGAGGAAGGTAAGGGTAACCTCGCCAGGTTGTGCCTGAGGCTGAGCCTGGGCAACGGGCCAGTGATCCCGGGACGGGGATAGCTGGAATGACACAGTGATAGCAACAGCCGCTACCAAAAGGGCGCCGATGATCCATCGCGCAATTTTCATGGGACATCCAATGTTTGTTCTGTGGGCAGGCCGTTCCGGGCCTGGGGACGCATTTTAACGGAAAACCTGCATTCTGACAGGGAATCTACCGCAATAGACCGTGCTCTTTCGCAAAGTCGACACGATGCTGACGGATTTTTCTGTCAGCCATATCCTCGCTTCATCCCGTCCGCCCGGTCTGCCTGGGCTTCGACTAAAGTCATACTGTGCCGCCGATGCCCTTTGGCTAGTCTTGATAGCGAGCCTATCCCGACATTGCGGATAGCCCGCTACAACGAGGACGCAGAGGGACGAGTAATGAAAGAAGAAAATGCCCGCGCCTATTGGGCTGCCAACCTGCGATTGATTCTGACCTACCTGGCTATCTGGTTCGCCGTCTCCTATGGCTGCGGCATCCTGCTGGTGGATGAACTCAATCAGATTCAGTTTTTCGGATTCAAACTGGGTTTCTGGTTTGCGCAGCAGGGAGCCATCTATGTGTTCCTGGTGCTGATCATCATGTATGCGCGATCCATGAACAAACTGGATCGTAAATTCGACGTCCACGAAGACTGAGAGGGGTAAGATTATGGATGTTCAAACACTCACCTATCTCTTTGTGGGCGGTTCCTTTGCGCTCTACATCGGGATTGCGATCTGGTCACGAGCCGGGTCGACCAAAGATTTTTACGTGGCCGGTGGCGGTGTGTCTCCCATCGCCAACGGCGCGGCCACGGCGGCGGACTGGATGTCCGCAGCCTCTTTTATTTCCATGGCGGGGATTATTGCCTACTCCGGTTACGACGCCTCGGTCTACCTGATGGGGTGGACGGGGGGGTATGTGTTGCTGGCCATGTTGCTGGCCCCTTATCTTCGCAAGTTCGGCAAGTTTACGGTGCCCGATTTTATCGGTGACCGTTACTACTCGAACGTGGCGCGAACCGTGGCCGTGATTTGTGTGATCTTCGTGTCCTTTACCTACGTGGCCGGGCAGATGCGTGGCACCGGTATTGTGTTTGCCCGTTTCCTGGAAGTGAATGTGAATACCGGTGTGGTTATCGGTATGGGCATCGTTTTCTTCTATGCGGTACTGGGCGGCATGAAAGGGATTACCTACACCCAGGTAGCTCAGTATTGCGTGCTTATCTTTGCCTTCCTGGTGCCGGCAGTCTTCCTGTCCATCATGATGACTGGCCATGTGCTGCCACAGACCGGTTTTGGTGCCACCGTGCTGGATGCGGCAGGTAATGATTCCGGGGTCTATCTGCTCAATAAACTGGATCAGGTGGTTACGGACCTGGGCTTTACCGAATATACCGATGGCTCCAAGTCCACCATTGATGTGTTCTTTATCGCCGCTGCGCTGATGTGTGGCACTGCCGGTCTGCCCCACGTGATCGTTCGTTTTTTCACTGTGCCGCGGGTAAAGGATGCCCGTATCAGTGCTGGCTGGGCGCTGTTCTTCATTGCCCTGCTGTACACCTCTGCACCTGCAGTGGGTGCCTTTGCCCGCCTCAACCTGATCGATACGGTTCACCAGACCCAGTATGAAAAGCTGCCTGACTGGTTCTATAACTGGGAAAACTCCGGCCTGATCGGCTGGGTGGACAAGAATGGTGACGGTGCGGTGCAAATGAGTGCCGGCGCTCCTTTCGAAGGCAAGCCCACTTTTGCCGGTAGCCGTGCTGAAGTGCAGGGCAGCTATGGCGAGCGGGTTCTGACCAATACGCCCACCGACAATGATGCCGAGGTATATATCGACCGCGACATCATCGTGCTGGCCAACCCGGAAATCGGCAACCTGCCGGCCTGGGTGATCGCGCTGGTCGCGGCCGGTGGCGTCGCGGCAGCATTGTCCACGGCGGCAGGGCTGTTGCTGGTGATTTCCAGTGCCATTTCCCATGACCTGCTGAAGAAGACCCTGAAGCCGGATATCACCGAGAAGCAGGAGTTGCTGGCGGCCCGTGGGGCTGCAGTGGTGGCGATCTGTATCGCCGGCTACTTCGGTATCAACCCGCCGGGCTTTGTGGCCCAGGTGGTGGCATTTGCCTTCGGCCTGGCAGCGGCGAGCTTCTTCCCGGTGATCCTCATGGGCATCTTCTACAAGCGCATGAACAAGGAAGGCGCCATCGCCGGCATGCTCACCGGGTTGGCCTTCACCTTCTGCTACATCGTCTTCTTCAAGTTCGTGTCTCCGGATCTGAACAGTGCCGAGCACTGGCTGCTGGGCGTGTCTCCGGAAGGTATTGGTACCGTTGGCATGCTGCTCAACTTTGCCGTGGCCTTTACCGTGTCCCGGTTTACCGCCCCGCCGCCGGAGCATATCCAGCACATCGTGGAAGACATTCGTGTTCCGCGAGGTGCCGGGGACGCTGTGGCGCACTAAATAAAGAGAGGAGGTGAGCGAAGCCGGTGTGGAAGCAGTCAGTCCGCACCGGTTTTGCGCTTTCCGAAATAAGGGAGGAGAGTTAAAAGTGGAAAGTTCAAAGTTGAAACGTGGCCAAGGCAGGAGCCAGCCAATTGTTTTGTTCTCGCGTTTTGGACGTTGAACTTTCCACTTTTAATTGATCGGTCCGTGGGCATGATTGAAAAGGAACTCGACCAGTATCCGTTCAGCCTGTTGGGAACAGCGGGTCGGCATCGCCTGAACCAGGGTACCGATCTGGCCTATTACGAACCCGGCGATATTATTCTGGAGGCGGCCAGCCCCAGTGATCACGTCTATGTGGTTCACAAGGGCAGCGTGGCAGAGCTGGACGTGAATGCCCCGGATGGCCGCAGCCAGGTGGGGGTGTATGCCGCCGGGGATCTTTTCGGGGCCATCAGTGTACTGAATGGCCGTAGCCGTTATCGCTTCCGTGCCGAGCAGCAGACTCTGTGTCACCTGATTCCCGCCGCCCTGTTTCTGGCGCTGTGCGACAGTGAGCCGGAATTTGGCCGCTTCTTCCGCCAGACGCTGGCGGAAAAAAGTCAGCGTCTGGCGGAGCGGCGGGAGGGGGGCGTCACCCTGGCCGGATTCATGCTGGCACGGGTGGATCAGTGCATGCGCGAGCCCCTGATCATGGCCCCCAAGGCTACCCTGCGCGATGCAGTGACGGCGCTCAAGCAGCACGGTGTGGACAGCGTGTTGATCCACAGTGATGAGGGCTTTGCCATTGTCACCAAGACCGATCTGCTGACCGCCCTGGTACTCAATGAACAAACTGCCGACACGCCGCTGGACGCGGCGGCAGAGCGGCAGCTGGTGACCACCCGCCCGGACGACTATCTGTTTACCGCGCTGACCCGCATGACCCGCCACAAGGTGGCCCGGGTAGTGGTGATGGCCGGCGAGCAGGCGGTGGGCGTGGTGGAGCTCACCGATGTGCTCAGCTTCTTTTCCAGCCGTTCCTATGTAGTGGGTCTGGAAATCGAGAAAGCGGAATCCCTGGATGAGTTACGGCAGGCCAGCGAACGTCTGCCGGAACTGGTGGAAGCCTTGATGGCCCAGGGCGTAAAGATGCGCTTTGCCATGGATCTGCTGGCCGCCCTCAACGGACGCATCATGGCCAAGGCGTTCGGCATGGTGGTGCCGGCCGAGCAGCAGCAGGCCTGTTTGATCATCATGGGCAGTGAGGGGCGCGGAGAGCAGATACTGAAAACCGATCAGGACAATGGCCTGATCCTGGCGGATGGTCAGCAATGGCCCTCCTGTGAAACCGATGCCCGTCGTTTTACCGAAACGTTGCTGACCCTGGGCTACCCGCCTTGCCCCGGCAAGGTCATGGTTTCCAACCCGGAATGGGTGGGCAGTCTGAGCCAGTGGCAGCAACGTATTCATGACTGGGCGGGGGATGCCGGTGGCGAAGGCCTGATACGCATCACGACCCTGATGGATGCCCATTGTGTGGCAGGGGACAACCGGTTGCTGGAAAGTGTTCGTTCGGCCTTGTTCGATCGCTGTAGTCATGACGATCTGTTCATGGCCCATTTTGCCCGGCCTGTTCTGCAGTTTGCCACGCCACTGAATCTGTTCGGCTCCCTGAAAAAACCGCAGCATGGTATCGATATCAAGAAGGGTGCCCTGTTTCCTGTGGTGCATGGCGTGCGCGCTCTGGCGTTGCAGCAGCGGATTCGTGAAACCTCAACACTGTCACGGCTGGAAAAGCTGGTGGCAGCGAAGGTGCTGGAGCCAGGCATTGCGGAAGACCTGGGCGAAGCCATGGAGCTGTTCAGTGAGCTGCGCCTGAATCATCAATTGGAGCACCTTCATGGTGATGCCATGAATATTCCCGACAACCATATTGTGGTGCAACGGCTGTCATCCCTGGAGCGGGATCTGCTCCGTGATGCTCTGCATCTGGTCAGTGAGTTCAAGCAGCGCCTGTCCCGTCGTTTCCATCTGGAATACTGAGGACGGCCCATGGGTGCGAGGATACAAGCCATGCTGAGACAGCTGCGACGTTTGAGTGACCGACACCGTCATGGTCATGGGCCTTTCGCACATCTGTTCATGCCCTATGAAGGCAGCGATGTGATCGCCATTGATTGTGAAACCACGGGTCTGGATAGCCGCCATGCTGAGTTGGTGTCCATTGCCGCGGTGCCCGTGAAGCAGGGGCGGGTGCTGACCAGCCAGGCGCTGGATATCAAACTGGCGGCTCCGGCTAGCCTGGAAGCCAGTTCCATCCGCATTCACCGTTTGCGGCCGATGGATCTGGAGGAGGGCGAGTCCGTGGTCGCTACGCTGGAGCAGCTGCTGGACTTTATCGGCAATCGTCCCCTGGTGGGCTGGTGCGTGGATTTCGATGTGGCCATGGTCAATCGCTACCTGCGCCCACTACTGGGGTTTGATCTGCCCAACACCACCATCGAGTTGTCGTCCCTGTATCAGAAAAAAATGCGCCACTGGAAGCCGGAGTTGGAACCGGATCTGCACTTCGATGCCATGGCCGCCGCCCTGCAGGTTCCCGTCATGGAGCGGCACACCGCCCGTGGCGATGCGGTAACAGCGGCGTTGATGTACCTGCAATTGCAGAAGCCCACCTTGAATTAGCCGGATTGCCCGAGGAGATAAATGATGCTCTACGCCGAAAAAATTGCCCTGATCTCCGGCCTCTGTGTGGTGTTGTATGCCTATCTGCGTTACTGGCAGCGCACCCGTGATACCCGCGGCCTGCTGACGTTCTGGCGTCGGGAAATGGTACTGACCGTGTCCGAATTCAAATGGCAGCGGGCGGGCATCGCCTTGCTGCTCGTGGCAGTGGCGCTACGTTTCACTCAAAGCTTGTTATAAGCTCGAGAAAATAGAACAACGCCCGGCGCTGGAGGCTCGACGCCTGACACGGGTTAGTGTGCTGCGCATAGGGGCTTGCGTCTGGCGCCGGCCCTTCAGCATCAGGTGTTAAACTGACAACCAACCGGGAGCGGCGGTGTTTTCATTGTGGCAACTGAGTGGCCTGGCACTGGGGTATGTGCTGGTGCTGTTCGTGATCGCCTGGTGGGGTGACCGGGCGGCACGCCAGGGGCGGAAAACCTTCCAGAATGCCTGGGTCTACAGCCTGGGCCTGGGTGTCTATTGCACCTCCTGGACCTTCTACGGGGCGGTGGGGGAAGCCGCCCAGAACGGCTGGAACTATCTGCCCATCTACCTCGGCCCGATTCTCACCGTGCTGTTGGGCGGCGCCCTGATCTACAAGATGGTCACGGTGGCTCAGCAGCATCACATCACCTCCATCGCCGATTTCCTTGCTGCCCGCTATGGCAAGTCCCGCCGCCTGGCAGTACTGGTCACTCTGGTGGCAATCATCGGCGTGTTGCCTTATATCGCCCTGCAGCTGAAAGCGGTCACCCTGTCATTTGATTATGTGCTCAAGGATTCCGCTCAATCCGGGGTGGATACCGCCTTGGTGGTGGCGGCACTGATGGCGGTCTTTACCCTGCTGTTCGGTACCCGCCATATCGATACCACCGAACACCAGTCCGGCCTGATGCTGGCGGTCAGCTTCGAGTCCTTTATCAAGGTGGTGGCCTTTGTGCTGCTGGGGCTTTACTGCCTGTATGCCATTTTCGATGGCCCCATGGATATGTGGCAGCAACTGGAGCTGCAAGGTGACGTGCTGCAGATTTTCGAGCCCACCCTGTTTTCCCAGAGTTTTGTCACCGCCCTGTTGCTGTCCATGGTCGCGATTCTCTGTCTGCCCCGTCAGTTCCATGCGGGGGTAGTGGAAAACAATGACCTGCGGCACCTGCGCACTACCCGTTGGTTGTTTCCTCTGTATCTACTGATGTTTGCCATCTTTGTGTTGCCCATCGTGGTGGCAGGGGTGATCACCCAGCCGTATCTGATCGGCCAGGCAGACACCTATATGCTGTCGCTACCCATGGCCCAGGATAATTCCGCCATGCTGATGGTGTCGTTTATCGGTGGCATCGCGGCGGCCACCGGCATGGTGATTGTGTCCACCATCTCGCTGGCCATCATGCTCACCAACGAGGTGTTGTTGCCTCTGTGGCTGCAGTCCCGGCTCCATGAAAAGGATCAACTGGCCGGCTTGAGCCGGCAGCTGCGATTCCTGCGCCGGGCCAGCATTCTGGTATTGCTGGGCCTGGCCTTCGCCTTCCATACCCTGATTGACCGTTTCGATGGGCTGGCCAGTATCGGCCTGCTGTCTTTTGCGGCGGTGGCCCAGTTTGCGCCAGCGCTGGTGGGAGCGCTGTACTGGCGCACCGGTCACAAGCAGGGCGCCTTTGCGGGGCTGGGTGTCGGCTTTCTACTGTGGTTTTACTGTTTGTTGGTGCCGGTGATATTGCCGGTGGAGTGGGTGCAGGTGCTGAACGAACGGGGCCTGCTGGGGCTGGGCTTGTTGCGCCCCCATGCCCTGTTTGGCATCGAGGGGCTGGAGCCGCTCACCCATGGGGTGTTCTGGTCTCTGTTGGGCAACCTGGCAGCGTTTATCTATTTTTCCCGGCGTGCGCCCCACGATGCTCTCGACGAGGCCCAGGCGGCCCGGTTTGTGGACATGCCCATGGACTGGTGGCGCGAAGGTATTGGCCACCCGTCCATTACTACCGCAGAGCTGCTGGAAGTGTGTAAACGCGGGCTGGGCCATCCCCGAGCCGAGCCGCTGTTCTTCGATTACATGCGTCGGCGCAGTGTGTCCGAGGAGCTTGAATTGCCGGCGCCTTTGCATCTGGTGCGCTATGTGGAGCGGTTGCTGGCGGGCACCATGGGCGCGTCTACCGCGCGAATCGTGATGAGCACGCTGTTGCGCAAGCAGAACAGCCGTCATGACGACGTGGTGCGGATGATGGATGAGGCCTCCGAACTCATTCAGTTCAATCACCAGTTGCTGCGCACCACCATCGAAACCATCAGCCAGGGTATTTGTGTGGTGGACCGAGAGATGCAGGTGGTGGCCTGGAATCAGGCCTACGTGAAGCTGTTCGATTACCCGGAGGGGCTGATCCGGCTGGGGCGGTCCATTGAGGATGTGTATCGCTATAACGCGGAGCGCGGCTACTACGAGGGTGACAACCTGGAAGAGGATGTGAGCAAGCGGGTGCAGTTGCTGCGCGAAGGCCACTCCCACCAGTTCGAGCGGGAGCTGCCCAACGGCATCGTCGTGGACGTGCGCGGCACGCCCATGATCGGTGGTGGCTTTGTCAGTACCTACATGGATATCACCGAACGTAAACGCGATGAGCTGGCCCTGCGTCAGATTAACGAAAACCTGGAGAACATGGTTTCCGAGCGCACCCGCAAACTCACCGAGGTAAATGAAAAACTGGCCCGAGCCAACGATGGCAAGACCCGTTTCCTGGCTGCCGCCGGGCATGACCTGATGCAGCCACTCAATGCCGCCCAGCTGTTTACCTCGTCGCTGCGCCAGCAGTTGATCAAGCGTGATGGTAGTAGCTTTGTTCATGAGGTGGATGTACTCGGGCATGTGGACACCTCGCTGCAGGCTGCCGAGCAGATCATTAGCGCACTGATGGAAATCAGCAAGCTGGATACCGGCACCATGCCGGCCCATGTTCACCCGTTACGCCTGGGCCGTTTAATGGAACCGCTCAGCCAGGAGTTTTCTGCGCTGGCTGCTGCCAATGACCTCAGCCTGCGGGCGGTCATCTGTAACGCCGTGGTGGAAAGTGATGAAGGCCTGTTGCGCCGTGTGCTGCAGAATCTGCTCTCCAATGCCATTCGCTATACTGAGCAGGGGCGTATTCTTTTTGGCTGTCGTCGCCAGCACAATGCCATCCGCATTGACGTGTGGGACACAGGCCCCGGGATTCCCGATGATCAGCACGAGGCTATCTTCCGGGAATTCCAGCGCCTGCCGCAGCAAAGCCGAAAAGCGATTAAGGGCCTGGGGCTGGGCCTGGCCATTGCCGATCGCATCTGTCGTCTGTTGGGGCACCGGTTAACGGTCCGCTCCTGGCCGGGCAAGGGCACCGTATTCAGTGTCACCGTGCCGCTGGCCAAGGGTGAGCTGCCGCCGGTACTGCAGGAAACAGAAACCGTTAGCCAGGGCATTCAGGGTATGCGGGTCTTCTGTGTGGATAACGACCCGGCGCTGCTCGCCAGCCTGGTGGCCGCCCTGCAAATGCTCGACTGTGAGGTGATCGCCGCCAGCGGCCTTGATGACGCCTTGAAAAAAGCGGCCATCAGTCCGGCCCCGGATGTGCTGCTGGTGGATTATCAGCTGGATGATGAAGATGGCTTTGCCGTCATCGACGGCCTGGACGGCTGCTGGGAAGACGTGGTCCCCGCTATCCTGATGACCGCCGACCGCAATCCGGCCGTACGCGAACGCGCGGAAGAGCAGGGAATTGGTTTTTTGCAGAAGCCGTTGACGGAGGGGATGCTGCGGCGGACGTTGGAGGCAGTGAATAGTTAACAGTGAACAGTTAATAGTGCGCGCCGAGCGCAATATGCATGAGGCCGCGGCCAAGCCATGATCGCGGCCTCAATTCTTGCAGAAGCCATCAACCCAAAACCGCGAGCTGTTAACTGTTCACTATTCACTGTTAACTGCCTTCCATTCCTTGCGGTTCAATCGCCAAATCCTTCAGCGCCAGTACTGCCTGGGTGCGGTTGCGCACACCCAGTTTGCGGAAGATGGCAGTCATGTGGGCCTTGATGGTGGCTTCTGAGACATCCAGCTCGTAGGCGATGACCTTGTTCTGCATGCCTTCCATCAGCATTCCCATCACCCGAAATTGCTGGGGTGTGAGGCTGGCGATGCGTTCGCTCATGGCCGAGTGGTCGGGCAGGGTGGGGGGCATGGCCCGGCGGGCGTGTTCCGGAAGCCAGCGCTCGCCATCCATGATCTTGCGCATGGCATCGGTCATGGTATCGATGGAGGCTGATTTGGGAATAAAACCATCGGCACCAAAGTGAATGGCGCGCTGGATTACATCGACACTTTCGGTGGCGGAAATCACCACCAGCGGCAC
>NZ_JBNPEC010000001.1:0-15710 GCF_051117345.1 Alcanivorax sp. | reverse complement strand
TTATTCCTGATCGCCCTCCGGTCGATTTCCGCGCAAGCGCGGTTCGCGGCTCAAGCGCCGCTCCTACAGCGGCTTCGTAGAAATGCCGCGGTCCTGGGAACTTTCCACCCGTTCCCTATCCAACGAGCGTAGCTCGTAGCTCGTAGCTCGTAGCTCGTAGCTCGTAGCTCGTAGCTCGTAGCTCGTAGCTCGTAGCTCGTAGCTCGTAGCTCGTAGCTCGTAGCTCGTAGCTCGCCCCTACCCCCACGCGGCCCGATAGTCCGCCACCTGTTTGCGCAGTTTCGCATCCCGGCACTGGCTTTCCACAAATCGCAGATACTGCTCCGCCTTGCCGGCCAGTCCGAATTGCTCGGCAAGAATCTTTGCCAGCAACAGATAGGCGTCACCCAACTCGCTGAAATCCGGGTGCCGATCGTGCAGATCCTTGAGCAGAACCACGGCGGCTTTCGGCTCCTGCTCATGGATACCCCTGGCCAGGGCCAGCCGCAGGGAGGGCGATGCGGGCAACCAGGTTGCTTCCACCTCTCGCTGACGAGCCAGCAACGCCAGCGCCTCGGTCCAGGCACCAGACACCACCAGCATTTCCAGATAGGCCGGCGCGGCGGTGCGGCGCTCATCGTCCCGGCCGGTAATATCCAGCAGTCGGTCATAACGTTGCCAGTCCGCCACGGTGGCCTTTTTGTGCTTCAGGGTTTTGGCCGTGCTCAGCAACACCTTGTCAAAGCGCCCGGCACAAAGCTGTACCCGCTGGCGCCGCTCTTCCAGCGACGTGGTGACTTTCTTGCCGCCCTGATCCAGCCCCCAAAGACGCCCATGACGAGCGAGGATATCGCCGCATAGACAGGCCAGGGCCAACCACCAGAGTGCCGCCAACGCCCCGGCCAGGCCCTGGGCCAGTGGTAGCGGCATCACATCCACCGCCACCGCAACCAGCGCCACCCCCAACAGCCACCCCATCGATGCCAGAAGCGCAGCCACCGCATAATCACGAGGCGCAGAGAAAATATAGGTCAGTGCCGCCGCATAGGAGCCAGGCTCCGCCCCCTGGGCCTGAATCGCGAGCCAGAAAGCCGGCACCAGCAACAAACCGACAGCACCGATCAGCAACCCCGCCGGCACCGACACCATCAGCAGCACAAACCCGGCCGGCACCATCACCAGCAGGGCCGGCAAAGCCTGCAACAACGCCGCCTTCCAGCCCGCCATATCAGACAGGCAATCCCAGCCCGGAGCGTGACTTTTGCGGGCTTTACCGGGGTGGCTGCGCAAGGTCATCACCGCACGGGCAAAGCCCCAGACCGGCAGCCCTGCCAGCAACACCACCGGCACCATTACCGGCAAGGGCGGCACCAGCGACGCCAACAGCGCCCACAGCAACAGCAGCGGTAACAGCACCGGGGCAAACGGGTAGCGCAGGTAACGATCCAGTTGCCGCCACAGAGGGCCACCCTGTCCCTGCTCACTGCTTTCCAATTCCTGGTTGCAGAGCAGACAACGGGCCTCGATCAGGCTGTCATTACGGCCATCCACACAGTGCTGACACAGATACAGCCCATCATGGCTGCAATACCATAGTGCTTCCGTCCCCGGATGGTACTTGCAATAGCGATTCACTATGATGCCCCCAAGCATTCACAAGGTAGTGGCCAACCATGACGGCCCCTACCGGCGCCCCGCATCCAGCGACTGGCAAGGCGGGTTTGATTATTGGTTGTGATTGATACTTTATTCGTATTTTTGCAGCGACTCTAGCCGTATCAGCCAGGCGGCCTACTCGCCATCATGAAACGAGGAATTCCATGCGTCACCGTCTGCTGGCCCTGATAGCCGGCCTGCTGTTCCCCCTTGCCTTTGCTCCCTATGACCTGTGGCCGCTGCTATTTGTCAGTGTAGCCGCCGGCTTTTGGTGCCAGCAGCAGGCCGGCTCCGGCAAGGAAGCCTTCCTGCGCGGCTGGCTGTATGGCCTGGGCATGTTCGGTTTCGGGATTTCCTGGGTGCATGTCTCCATGAACGACTATGGCTACATGCCATTATGGATGGCCATTCCCTTCACCGCGATTTTCGCCGCCTTTCTGGCCCTGTTCTACGGCCTGACGTTTTCCCTGAGCTGGCGGCTGGGGCGCTCGGTGATGGTGTTCGCCGGTATCTGGTTACTGCTGGACTGGGTGCGCAGCTGGTTGCTCACCGGCTTCCCCTGGCTGTATGCCGGCTACGCATTGATCGACACGCCGCTGGCCAGCCTGGCGCCATTGGGCGGGGTCTGGCTGCTGACCCTGGCCACGGTGCTGCTCAGCGCCACCCTGGTCCAGCTTCGCCAGCCAGGTCCGCTGCGCTGGGTTGCCGCCGGCCTGTCGATGCTGGTTCTGCTCACCGCCGCTGCCGGTCATTTCCTCACGTTCACCCATGCCAACGGTCCGGAGCAAAAAGTGGCGCTGGTGCAGGGTAATATTCCCCAGGACCTGAAGTGGCAGATTTCCATGCGCGGCGAAACCCGCCGTATCTACCACGAGCTGACCCGGGAGATTCCCGCCGACACTCTGGTGCTGTGGCCCGAGTCGGCCATGACCGAGTTCTACCAGACCATCACCGATTTCATCGAGGATGAAGGTCAGCAACTGGCAGACCGTAACGGCGCCCTGATTACCGGTATTCCCTGGCGCAGCGTCAGCGACGCCGGCATTGCCTACCGCAACAGTATCGCTGCCATTCCGCTGCGCGACAGCAACGGCGGCAGTGATCGGGTTTACCACAAACAGAAGCTTGTGCCCTTTGGCGAATACGTCCCCATGCAATCGCTGATTCGCGGCCTGATCCCCTTCTTCGATCTGCCCATGTCCGGCTTTACGCCAGGGGATCCGAGCCAGCCCAACTTGCAGGTGCTGGGCCATACCGTGGCCCCCTTTATCTGCTACGAGATCCTCTACCCGCAACTGGTGGCCAGCCGCAGCCATGATGCGGATGTGCTGGTGACCATCAGCAATGACGCCTGGTTCGGCACCTCCGCCGGCCCGGTACAGCATTTCCAGATGGCCCGTTTGCGGGCTCTGGAAACCGGCCGCTGGCTGCTGCGCGGCACCAACAATGGCGTCACCGCCGTTATCGACCACCAGGGCCAGGTCGTGGACGCCCTGCCCCAGTTCGAGCGTGATGTGCTTTACAGCCATTACCAACCGCGTACCGGCATCACGCCATTCATGGCCCTGGGCGTCTGGCCCTGGCTGGTGCTCTCGATACTGTTGTTACTGCCCGCCATTCGGGAAAGGAAGAAGAAACAACCCGATATATAACTTTTAAATATAAGCTTATTCCATATTTGACTTTGCTCTGATTCCCTCCTATAACTGTGCATGAACGCTGCCCAGTCACAGGAGGGAACGAGCATGTCTCATCCAACAGTCAAAGCCTTTTTCGACAACGACACCAACACCATCAGCTATGTGGTGACAGACCCGCAAACCCGGCACTGCGCCATTGTGGATTCGGTGCTGGACTACGACCCCAACGCCGGACGCACCAGCCACGACAGCGCCAGCCAGATCGTGGCGTTCGTCAAACAGGAAGGCCTCACCGTGGACTGGCTGCTGGAAACCCATGTACATGCGGATCACCTGTCTGCCGCACCCTGGATCCAGCAGCAAGTGGGCGGCAAGCTGGCTATCGGCGAGCATATCCGCACCGTGCAGGACACCTTCGGCAAGGTCTTCAACGCCGGCACTGAGTTCGCCCGTGACGGCCGTCAGTTCGATCACCTGTTTGCCGATGGCGACACCTACAAGGTCGGCAACATCGAGGCGCGGGCCATTCACACTCCGGGGCATACCCCGGCCTGCATGAGCCATGTGATCGGCGATGCGGTCTTTGTCGGCGACACCCTGTTCATGCCGGATTATGGCACCGCCCGCTGCGACTTCCCCGGCGGTGATGCCCGCACCCTGTACCAGTCCGTGCAGAAGCTGCTGGCCCTGCCGGACGACACCCGCATGTTTCTCTGCCACGACTATCTACCGGAAAGCCGCAGCGAATATCAGTGGGAAACCACCGTGGGCGATCAGCGTCGCCACAATATCCATGTGCACGAAGGCGTTTCCGAGGAGACGTTCGTCAGCATGCGCGAAAAACGCGATGCCACCCTGGATATGCCGCGACTGATTCTGCCTTCGGTGCAGATCAATATGCGCGCCGGCCACCTTCCTCCCGAGGAAGACAATGGCGTTAGCTACCTGAAAATTCCGCTGAACGCACTCTAAGAGGCGATGACCATGACACCGACTCTGTGGGACGTAGTGGTGATCGGCGGCGGTGCCGCCGGCATTGCGGTAGCGGCCAGCATCCTCAAGCGCAAACCGCACCTGTCCGTGGCCATCGTGGAGCCCAGCGACCGCCACTTCTATCAGCCCGCCTGGACCCTGGTGGGTGGCGGCTGTTTCAACCCGGCCAATACCTACAAAGCCACCAGCAAGCTGATCCCAAACGGTGCCAAATGGTTGCGCAGCCGGGTTACTGACATGGAGCCGGCGCACAACCGGGTAACCCTGGAAGACGGCCAGTCACTGAATTACCAGTTTCTGGTAGTTGCGCCGGGGCTGGAACTGAACCTGGGCGCCATCGAGGGCCTGGAAAGCAGCCTTGGCAAGCACGGCGTTACCAGCAACTATCGCTTTGAACTGGCGTCCTACACGTGGGAATGCGTGCAAAACCTGAAGCGGGGCCGGGCCCTGTTCACCCAACCGCCCATGCCCATCAAGTGTGCCGGCGCGCCGCAAAAGGCCATGTACCTGTCCTGCCACCATTGGGAAGAAACCGGCACCCTGGGCAACATTGATGTGCAGTTCCACAATGCCGGCGCCGTACTGTTCGGCGTGGCGGATTTTGTGCCGCCACTGATGGAATATGTGAAGCGCTACGACGCCAATCTGAATTTCAACAGCACCCTGATCGCCGTGGATGGCCCGGCCCGCGAAGCCACCTTCCGGCGTACCAACGGCGATGGCATCAGCACCGACTACACCGAGCCCTTCGACATGCTGCATGTGGTACCGCCGCAACGGGCCCCACAGTTTGTGCGCGACAGCGAGCTGGCCAACGAGGCCGGCTGGGTCGCCGTGGACGAAGCCACCCTGCAGCACCCCCGTTTTGCCAATGTATTCAGCCTGGGTGATGCCTGCGGCGCCAGCAATGCCAAAACCGCCGCCGCCGTGCGGAAGCAGGCGCCGGTGGTGGCCGAGAACCTCTGCGCGGTGCTGGAAAATCGTGCACCGACAGCTCGCTATGAAGGCTATGGCGCCTGCCCGCTGACCGTGGAAAAAGGCAAGGTCGTGCTGGCCGAATTCGGTTATCAGGGCAAACTACAACCCAGCTTCCCGCTCGATCCCACAGTACCGCGCCGGAGTATGTGGTGGCTTAAACGTCATGCCATGCCAAAGATCTACTTCGAGCTGATGCTAAAGGGCCATGAGTGGCTGGCCAGGCCAGGCAAACTCTGACGCGTGACACAACAAGGGATGGCAAGATGACACTGCCCGCCTGGTTGGGCGCCGCCCAGTGGCTGCCCCACTACAACCGCGAGACCGCTGCCCGGGATAGCGTGGCAGCGGTGATCGTCACCATCATGCTGATTCCCCAGAGCCTGGCCTACGCCATGCTCGCCGGGCTGCCGCCGGAAGTCGGTCTCTACGCCAGTATCCTGCCACTGGTTGTCTATGCCCTGCTCGGTTCCAGCCGTACCCTGGCGGTGGGCCCGGTGGCGGTAGCCTCGCTGATGACCGTTGCTGCGGCCAGTCAGGTAGCCGCGGCCGGCAGTCAACAATACCTGGCAGCCACTATCATTCTGGCTTTTCTGTCCGGCACCATTCTTCTGGTGATGGCCCTGCTTCGACTGGGCTGGATTGCCAACCTGTTATCGCACCCTGTGGTGAGTGGCTTTATCAGCGCCTCCGGCCTGCTGATTGCCGCCAGCCAGCTCAAGCATCTGCTGGGAATCCCCCTTTCGGGCCATAACCTGGTAGAGCTTGGCCACTCCCTGGCACAGCATTTTCCTGAAACCCATTGGCCCACAGTGGTGCTCGGCGCGCTAGTTACGACCTTCCTGTTCTGGGTGCGCAAGGCGCTCAAGCCGCTGCTGCAGAAACTCGGCTTCAATGCCTTCTGGTCCGACCTGGTCAGTAAAGCAGGGCCCGTCATCGCCGTACTGGGTTCCACCCTGGCCGTGGCAATGCTGGAACTGGATAGCGGTGGCATGGCCATTGTCGGTCACATTCCCGAAGGCCTGCCCTCATTGTCATTACCGGTATTTGACGCCGGTCTCTGGCAGGCACTATTGCTGCCCGCTCTGCTGATCAGCCTGATCGGCTTTGTGGAATCCATCTCTGTCGCCCAGACCCTGGCGGCCAAACGCCGCCAGCGCATCAACGCCAACCAGGAACTGATGGGGCTGGGCGGCGCCAACCTGGCCAGCGCCTTCAGCGGCGGCTTTCCGGTGACCGGGGGCTTCTCCCGCTCCGTGGTGAACTTCGATGCCGGCGCCCGGACTCCCATGGCTGGCGTATTCACCGCCATCGGCATTGCCCTCACCGCCCTGTTTCTGACCGGCGCCTTCACCTACCTGCCCAAGGCCACCCTGGCCGCCACCATTGTGGTAGCGGTGCTGTCGCTGGTGGACCTGCCGGCACTGAAACACACCTGGCATTTCTCGCGACTGGATTTCACCGCCATGGCCATCACCATGATCGGGGTCCTGGGCTGGGGCGTGGAAGCCGGCGTGCTGGCCGGGGTGGTTACCTCCCTGGCACTCTATCTATGGCGCACTAACCAGCCCCATGTCGCCGAAGTGGGCCAGGTTCCCGGCACCGAACATTTCCGCAATGTGCAACGTCACCAGGTACGGGTTTCTTCCCGCGTGCTGAGCATGCGTATCGATGAATCCCTGTATTTTGCCAATGCCCGGGGCCTGGAAGACCGGATCTACGATGCCGCCCTGCTGCGTCCGCAAACAGAACACGTGGTACTGATGGGCACCGCCATCAATCACCTGGACGCCAGTGCCGTGGATAGTCTGTTGAGCCTGAACCAGCGTCTGGATGATGCCGGTATCCGGCTGCACCTTTCCGAAATCAAGGGACCGGTCATGGATCAGTTGCAGCACACCACCCTGCCGGCACTACTGACCGGTCAGATATTCCTCACCCAATATCAGGCCGTTCGCACACTGGCACCGGAAAGCATCGAGGAAAATCCCGCTCCCCCTTGCAGCCCTGTCTGACACGGTTAAGCTGAGCGTTCATTCGCAAGGAGTTTTCATGGCTACCATCAATCGCCTTAACGAGAGTCTGTCTGTGGCACCACAACTGCAGCCTGAGGATATGGCCGAGCTGGCCAAGGTGGTTCAAGACCATTCTCAACAACCGCCCCGATGGCGAAAGCGAAGACCAGCCCACCAGTGCCGAGCTGGCCGCCGCCGCAGAAGCCGCCGGTCTCGAGTATGCCCACCAACCGGTAGTCGGCAATAACATCAGCGACGTGGACATCGACGGGTTTGACGCCATCGTCTCTCTGGCAGAGCAACCGGTACTGGCCTTCTGCCGCACCGGCACCCGCTGCACCACCCTGTGGGCCCTGACCCAGGCGGACGAGCAGGACAATGCCAGCATCCTGGCCACCGCCGAACAGGCCGGCTATGACCTGAGCCAACTTGCCGGCCGGCTCGACCAGCGTCGGGGCCAGTAAGCATGGCCAATGCCGGCCGCCGGTTCCGCTGGCTGCCGGCCAGTGACTGGCTTGCCACCTACAACCGCGAGCAGGCGGCCGGGGATATCCTGGCCGCCGTCATTGTCACCATCCTGCTGGTACCTCAGGGGCTGGCCTACGCCATGCTGGCCGGCATGCCGCCGGAAACCGGCCTCTATGCCAGTATCCTGCCGCTGATTCTCTACGCCCTGTTCGGCACCAGCCGCACCCTGTCCGTGGGCCCCGCCGCCCTCACTTCACTGATCACCGCCTCCGCTGCCGGCACCCTGGCTCAAGGTGACCCGCAACTGTTTATCCAGGCCGCCATCGGCATGGGGCTGCTTTCCGGGCTGTTTCTGGTGGCCATGGCCATACTGCGGCGGGGCTGGCCCACCAACCTACCCAGCCACCCGGGGATCACCGGTTTCTTCAGTGGCTGCGCCATCCTCATTGCCGCCAGTCAGCTCAAGCACTTGTTGCGCATCGACGCCTCCGGCGACGAGCTGGTGACACTGGCGCAGACTCTGGGGCAACAACTACCGCAGACGCATTGGCTGACACTGGGCATCAGTCTGATTGCCATTGCCTGCCTGCTGATCCCGAAATATCTGGCCGCCCCCCTCAAGACCACCCGACTCCCCAATTGGCTGGTGGCCTTTATCAGCAAATGCGGCCCCATTCTGGCAGTGCTGGTCACCACCTTGCTGACGGTCTTGCTGGCACTGGATGCCAAGGGACTGGCTGTGGTCGGCACCATCCCCGCAGGGTTGCCCCATTTCACCCTGCCCGGGCTGGACCGCGAACACTGGCAGAACCTGATTACCCCGGCAGCATTACTGGCACTGATCGGCTTTGTGGAATCCATTTCCCTGGCCCAGGCCCTGGCGGCCAAACGTCGCCAGCGTGTGGATGCCAACCGGGAATTGATGGGGCTGGGGCTGGCCAACATCGGCAGCGGCCTGTCCGGCGCCTTCGCCGTGACCGGCAGTTTTTCGCGCACCACGGTGAATTACGAGGCCGGCGCCCGCACGCCCATGGCCGGCCTGTTGACCGGTATCGGTATCGCCCTGGTGGCCCTGTTTTTCACCGGCTGGTTCCAGTACCTGCCGCTGGCATCCCTGGCCGCCATCATCGTGGTCGGTATCCTGCCACTGATCAATCTGTCGGAATTGAAACACCTGTGGGCATTCAGTCGCCCGGACGCCCTGGCCATGGCTGCCACCCTGGCCGGGGTGCTGCTGATCAATGTGCAGAGTGGATTATTGCTGGGGGTAGTGCTTTCCGTGGCCTTGTTCATGTGGCGCACCAGCCAGCCCCACGTGGCCGAGCTGGGCAGGATTCCCGGCACCCATCATTTCCGCAATATGGATCGTCATAGCGTTCAGCTCACCGAGGCAGTGCTGTCCATCCGGGTGGACGAATCGCTCTATTTCGGCAATGCCCGCACCCTGGAAGACCGTATCTACGACGACGCCCAGGCCCACCCGCAGATTCAGCACGTGGTGCTGCACTGCTCCGGCATCAACCACCTGGATGCCAGCGCCGTGGAAAGTCTGGAAAGCCTGAACGAACGATTAAAAAACGCCGGGGTGACCCTGAACCTGTCCAATGTGAAGGGGCCGGTGATGGACGTACTGATAAAAACCGACTTTCAGAAGGTGCTGACCGGCAGGGTCTATCTGAGCCACTACCAAGCCATGGAAGTGCTGGCGCCGGAGAGTTTGCAGGAGGAAGAGCCTGACGCCTCACCCTAAGGCGAACTGACAACAGACATTCAGCGAGTTACGAGGCACGAGTTGCGAAATGCAAACCAGCACCGCCTTTCGCTCCTCGCAACTACCCCGCTGCTTGCCGCCAGTCGCCTGTGTCGCCCTTAAAGATATCGCAAGTGATACCACACCAGCGCCAGCCATTCGTACCAGATCTCCGGCACCATGGATAACGCCCCGGCAGAGGGCACCCATTCCTGTTTCGGCAACCGCTTGCGCCAGGCAGCCTGGGCCAGCACCCCCTGGCTCTGAAAACACAACAGAGCCCGTGGCAGATGGGCCCGATCGCTGACCAGGATGATCTCATCAATACCCCGCTGGCCCAGCAGCTCGCCGCTGTAGACGGCATTTTCCCAGGTATTACGGCTTTTCCCTTCCTCCAGCACCGTCATGGCCGGCCAGCGCTGGCGTACCAGCTCCGCCATCAGTTGTGCTTCGGACGGTTCGTTCTCGGCATTCGCAGTGGTGCTGATGCCACCACTAACCACCAGCGGCAAACCATGCTCATGGGCCAGTTCCGCGGCCAGCTGCAACCGCCGCAGGCCACGGGTGGTCAGGGAAAACTGGCCATTACGCTCGCGCCGCCCGGCACCCAGTACCACCACCGCCTGGGGCGTAATACCGGTATTGCGTCGCGGCAGGGGTGGCAACAGGCTGCGGACCACCGCCGGCAGGGTTCCCCCTACCAGCACCAGCAACCACAGGTAGGTCAACGCCATCGGCACTCCCGTTTGTGGTGATTATTCAGCCAACACTTTCGCGGTGCAGACCAGTGAGAAATCCGGGCTGAGCTCATGTATCCTATGTCCCCTTCGCAACCGCGATGTTCCCGTACGTTTTTTTGATCAGTAGAGAGCCGATGGACGCACAGTATCGCCCCGATCAAGTCGAAGCCCAAGCCCAGCAGTACTGGGAGGATAACCAAAGCTTCAAGGTCACCGAAGAGGCCGGCAAGGAAAAGTTCTATTGCCTGAGCATGTTCCCCTACCCGTCCGGGCGGCTACACATGGGCCACGTGCGCAACTACAGCATCGGCGATGTGATCAGCCGCTACCAGCGTATGCTGGGCAAGAATGTGCTGCAGCCCATGGGCTGGGACGCTTTCGGCCTGCCCGCCGAGAACGCCGCCATCAAGAACAAGGTGGCCCCGGCCAAGTGGACCTTCGAGAACATCGACTACATGCGCGGGCAACTGCAGCGTCTGGGCTTCGGTTACGACTGGGATCGTGAGCTGGCCACCTGCACCCCGGAATACTATCGCTGGGAACAGTGGTTCTTCACCAAGCTCTACGAGAAGGGTCTGGTATATCGCAAGATGTCCACGGTGAACTGGGACCCGATCGATCAGACCGTACTGGCCAACGAGCAGGTGATTGACGGCCGGGGCTGGCGCTCCGGCGCCCTGGTCGAGCAGAAAGAGATTCCCCAGTGGTTCATCAAGATCACCGACTATGCCGATGAATTGCTGAAAGACCTGGACCAGCTGGATGGCTGGCCGGAACAGGTCAAGACCATGCAGCGCAACTGGATCGGCCGCTCCGAAGGGGTGGAGATGACCTTCGCCATTCAGGGCGAAGAGTCCCTGCGCGTCTACACCACCCGCCCGGACACCCTCATGGGAGTCAGCTACGTGGCCGTGGCGGCGGCGCATCCGCTGGCGAAGAAAGCTGCTGCCGCCAACCACGAAGTGGCAGACTTTGTGGAAGAGTGCCTGCACAACAAGGTGGCCGAAGCCGATATGGCCACCATGGAAAAGAAAGGCATCTACACCGGCCTCACCGCGACTCACCCGATCAGCGGCGAACAGGTCCCGGTCTGGGTGGCCAACTTTGTGCTGATGAGCTACGGCACCGGCGCCGTCATGGCCGTACCCGCCCATGACGAAAGGGATTTCGAGTTCGCATCGAAGTACGGCTTATCAATTAAAAAAGTCATCAAAACACAGTTCGAGATCTCACTTGAGGAACAACTAAAAGAGCTGAAAGCCGCCCCGCAAGATCCAGATCTTCTTGATAAAGCCCCTGCCATCGAACAGCTCGAAAATGATATTAAAGCACTACAAGAGCCAATTGCGTTTGCTCAAACTGAGAAAGGCAAACTGGTGAACTCCGGGGAATTCACCGGCAAGACCTCCGCCGAAGCCTTTGACGCCATCGCCACCTGGCTGAGCGAGCGCAACCTGGGCGAGAAGAAGGTGAATTATCGCCTGCGCGACTGGGGTGTCTCCCGGCAGCGCTACTGGGGCGCCCCCATTCCCATGGTGGAAACCGAAGACGGTGAACTGCATCCCACCCCGGAAGACCAGTTGCCGGTGGTGCTGCCCACCGAGGTGGAGATGGACGGCGTGAAAAGCCCCATCAAGGCCGACCCGGAGTGGGCCAAAACCACCTTTGACGGCCAGCCCGCCCTGCGCGAAACCGACACCTTCGACACCTTCATGGAATCCAGCTGGTACTACGCCCGTTACTGCTGCCCGCAGAACGACCAAGCCATGCTGGACCCGGCAGCCGCCAACTACTGGCTGCCCGTGGATCAATACGTGGGCGGCATTGAACACGCGATCCTGCACCTGCTCTACTCGCGCTTCTTCCACAAGCTGCTGCGCGACACCGGCCTGGTGGACTCCGACGAGCCCTTCAAGCAACTGCTGTGTCAGGGCATGGTGCTGAAAGACGGCGCCAAGATGTCCAAGTCCAAGGGCAACACCGTGGACCCGCAGGAAATGATCGAGGAATACGGTGCCGACACCGTACGCCTGTTCATGATGTTTGCGGCCCCGCCAGAGCAGTCGCTGGAATGGAACGGTGCAGGGGTGGAAGGGGCCTTCCGCTTCGTAAAAAGGCTATGGAATACAGCTCATAGCTGGGAAGAAGAAATCAATAATGTGAGAACATTCACAAGCCTCCGTGCCGAGCGCATTGGGCAATTGGATATATTTGAAGAGACAGATTTACCTATCGAAATCCGAGAGTATCGAAATGAGCTTCATACAATATTGAAGCAATGCTTGAGCGATTTTGAGCGAAATCAATTTAATACTGTTGTTGCTGGCAGCATGAAGATACTGAATGCTGCTCTGAAGATTCCCTCGGATTTTAAAGATCTGAAGGATGGCTCCAGGCCTATTGGCAGCATTGATGGCATTGATGCTCTTGAAGCTGTAAAACTTGAGACACTTAGCATCCTTATCAGGCTACTGCACCCAATCATTCCCCACGTGACTCATGAACTATGGAGAAAGCTCGGGTTTGGCAATGATGTCTCTATTTCCTCGTGGCCGAAAGTTGACGACAAGGCTCTAGTGAAAGACAGCATCGAACTGGTGGTGCAGGTAAACGGCAAGGTACGGGCCAAACTCGAGGTGCCCGCCAACGCCGACAAGGACACCGTGGAAAGCCTGGCCAGGGCCGAACCCAATGTGCAGAAGTTCACCGACGGTAAAACCATCCGCAAGGTGATCGTTGTGCCGGGTAAACTGGTCAACATCGTTGCCAACTGAGAGGCGGTTATGACATCCACCGTGCGCGCCACATCCCGTCTGACCTTGCTGCTGGTGCTGGGGCTTGTCCTCAGCGCCTGTGGCTGGCAACTGCGCGGCACCACCAGCACACCGTCCATGGAAACCCTGACGGTAACCGGTGCCTCCACGGAACTGCGCTACACCCTGGAAGACGAGCTGGAAGACCAGGGCGTACTGGTACACAACGAGGCGCCTTATATCCTGGTCATCGATGACGAAGACTGGATGCGCCGCACCTCCGCCGTGGATGCCCAGGGTCGCCAGGCGGAAATCGAACTGCGCTACACCCTGCGCTGGCACATCAAGGACCGCAAAACCGGCGCCCTGCTAACCACCCCCACGCGCATGATGACCCTGCGCAACCTGCCCTGGTACCCGGAAAACGCCACCGCCTCCTCCGACGAAGAGCAACTGGTCCGTGACGACCTGTTTCTGGACATGGCCTACCGGCTGATCAACCAGATCGCTGCCGCCTCCGAGGGCTGGGAGACCTACTGATGCGCCTGCGTCCCGAGCAGCTTGGCAAACACCTGGCCGACCGCCTGCTGCCGGCCTACCTGGTTGCCGGTGATGAGCCGCTGCAGCAGGGCGAACTGCTCGACGACCTGCGCCGCGCCGCCCGCGATCAGGGCTTTGACGAACGCCACCGCTTCTCCTCCGACACCGGCATCGACTGGAATTCCCTGCTCAATGAATCCCAGAGCATGAGCCTGTTCGGTGGCCGGCGGATTCTCGAACTGGTGCTCAACGACAAGCGACCGGACAAGGCCGGCAGCCAGATCCTCCGTGATGTGCTGGCCAGTCCCGGCGATGACACCCTGGTATTGATCCGCTGCTCCAGACTGGATCGCCGCAAGGACTGGAACAGCGCCTGGGTGAAAGCCCTGGACGAAGTGGGGGCGGTCATCGAAGTCTGGCCGGTGGAAGGCGCCGGCCTGCGCAACTGGCTGCAGGATCGTCTGGCCAGCCGCGGACTCAGTGCCACGGAAGATGCCCTGGCCCTGCTGATCGAACGCAGCGAAGGCAACTTGCTGGCCGCCGCCCAGGAAGTGGACAAACTGACCCTGCTGGTGGAAGACGGCCAGGTGGGCCCGGAAGACGTGCAACAGGCGGTGGGCGATTCCAGCCGCTACTCGCCCTTCGACCTTACCGAAGCCACCGCCCAGGGCAACGCCCAGCGAGTGTTACACATCATTCAGACCCTGCGCGCCGAAGGCGTGGAGCCGCCGGTGTTGCTATGGGCCCTGAGCCGCGACATCCGTATCCTCGACGGCATGCTTAGCGGCGGCCCACCACCGCGCTTGCCCCCCCAGCGGGTACGCGTCATGCAAGCCCAGGCCCAGCGCCTCAACCCACAACATCTGAAGGCCGCCCAGGCCAGCGCCATCCGCGCCGACCAGTGCGTCAAGGGCATGGCCAAGGGTGATCCCTGGCAGTACATCACTTCCCTGGCACTGCGCCTTGCAGGACATCCGCTACCGCGTAGCATGGAACGGTAACGGCAGCTGCAAGCGACAAGCTTCAAGCTGCAACGCGAAGAAGGCCCTGTGCCTCATGAATTCCCATAGTATTCCGCGCTGCCAGGCTATGGGCCTGTCTGTAGGAGTTCCTCTTGAGGGACGAACCGAGCGTAGCGAGGCAACAGGAGAAAAGGTCTGTCCGCCGTTCTTTCTGGAACCTGTCGAGCTCTGAGATTCCTGATCGCCCTGCGGGCGATTTCCGCGCAAGCGCGGTTCGCGGCTCAAGCTCCGCTCCTACAGCGGCTTCGTCGAAATGACGAAGCACGAGGAACTTTCCAGACCTTCCCTATCCAACCAGCGTAGCTCGTAGCGCGCCGACAATTTGGCACAAATTGCCATCACTCAATGGCATAATTCTGCTAGCCTGTCAGGCTTCAATCATAACCAGCCAGAACAACAATGAGTGAACCCCGGGATACCTCCTCAATCAGTTTTACTGCCCTGTACACCGGCCACGTGTGGACCCGCGACGGCATCTCAGCGCCCTTCTTTCGCACCAAGGGCGGCGCCTTTCTTTATGGCGCCCTGGCTCCCTTCGAATACGTGGGCCGACACATCGTCGGTGGCAATATCCGCACCTTCCTGCTGCAGCGCCACCATCTGATCGACCATCGGCTACATCAACTGATCGACGACGGCGTTACTCAGGTAGTGGAAATCGCCTGCGGCCTGTCACCCCGGGGCCATCGTTTCTGCCAGCAGTATCCGCAGCTCACCTACATCGAAACCGACCTGCCGGACATGGCTAGCCGCAAGCAGCAACTGCTGAAAGAGCACGGCGTGTTGAGCGAGCGTCACCGCGTACAGCCCATCAACATCTTTGCCGAAGCAGGCGAACTCAGCCTGGATCATGTACTGGCCCAGCTGGATCAGAGCAAACCCGTGGTAGTGATTACCGAAGGACTGGTGAATTACTTCCCGCTGGAGGTGATTTCCGATTTCTGGCGCAAACTGGCCAGCGCCTTGAGCCCCTTCCCCCAGGGCACCTACCTCACCGACAACTACCCGCTCTACAAAGGCATGCCCTTCTACCGCACCCTCAAGGTACTGGGCAACATGCTGGGCACCGTATCCCGCAGCCAGGTGGGCTTTCACTTCCATTCCGACATGGAAGCCGTGGATCATTTCCATAGCGTTGGCTTTCACAGCCTGACCATCCACAACCCGACGGACTACTAT
>NZ_JBNPEC010000230.1:0-2886 GCF_051117345.1 Alcanivorax sp. | reverse complement strand
CTGCGTGACCAAGATCGCAGCGTCTCACTTGCTCCCCTATGGCGTGGATTTTGCCCAGCTGGAAAACCCCTTTATCGCGTGCCTGCACAACCTGCCGTTCTACGGCGTGGCGGGGATGTGCGTGGACGACCCGGGGGGGCGCAAGCTGCTACCGCGGGTCAATCGCCAGGTGATCCGCTACGGCTTCAGCGACGATGCGGACCTGCGTGCGGAGAACGTGCAGCAGCAGGGCATGACCACGTCTTTCCGGGTGATTCGCAAGGAAGGCGAGCCGCTGGATGTGGTGTTGCACATGCCGGGCAAGCACAACGTACTCAATGCCCTGGCGGCCATTGCCGTGGCCGCTGATGAAGGCGCCAGCGATGAGGCCATTATTCGCGGTCTGAACAACTTTACCGGTGTGGGCCGTCGCTTTGATGTACAGGGCGAATACCACTTTGAAGGCGGTAGCGCGACCCTGGTGGACGATTACGGCCATCATCCCAGCGAAGTGGCTGTCACCATCGATGCCATCCGTGCCGGCTGGCCGGGCCGTCGTCTTGCCATGCTGTTCCAGCCCCACCGTTATACCCGTACCCAGGACCTTTACGAGGACTTCGTGGACGTGCTGTCCGGGGTAGATGTGTTGCTGATGCTGGAAGTTTACGGAGCCGGTGAAGACCCGATCCCCGGTGCCGATGCC
This sequence comes from Alcanivorax sp., assembly GCF_051117345.1. Lineage (GTDB taxonomy): Bacteria > Pseudomonadota > Gammaproteobacteria > Pseudomonadales > Alcanivoracaceae > Alcanivorax. The sequence continues at coordinate 2,204 of NZ_JBNPEC010000230.1, read as the reverse complement.
CGCGCCCTGTGCCGCAGCATTCGCAAGCGTGGCCGGGTGGAACCGGTGTTCGTGGATGATCCGGCCAAGCTGGCAGAGATTCTGGCCACCCAGCTGCAGGACGGCGATCTGCTGGTGACTCAGGGCGCCGGCAATGTGGGCGCCATCGCCAAAGAACTGGCTGAACAGGGAGGCGCCAAGCGTGGATAAGGTGCTGCTGAAGAAGCAACTGGCCAGCGTGGGCCGGGTAGCGGTACTGGCCGGCGGCAAATCCGCCGAGCGTCCCGTGTCACTGAAAAGTGGTGCGGCGGTTCATCAGGCTCTGCGCAATCTGGGCCTGATCGCCGAGCTGGTAGATCCGGCTTACAAGAGCGTGGATACCCTGAAGGGTTTTGATGTGGCCTTTATCGCCCTGCATGGCCGGGGTGGCGAAGACGGTGTCATCCAGGGCGTCCTCGAGCATCTGGGCATTCCCTATACCGGCTCCGGGGTGATGGCCTCTGCCATCGGCATGGACAAGGTGCGCACCAAACAGCTTTGGAAAGGCGCCGGCTTGCCGACGCCGGCGTTTTATGTGGCCGGCCGCAATGATACTGACCTGGGCTTCCCGCTGATGATCAAGCCGGCCCATGAAGGCTCCTCCATCGGCATGGCCAAGGCGGATAACGCCGAGCAGCTGGCCCAGGCGCTGAAAGAAGCGGAAAAATTCGATTCCGATGTGCTGGTGGAAGCCTGGGTTAACGGCCCGGAATACACCGTGGCCATCCTTGGCGACGAGCCGCTTCCGGCGATCCGCCTGAAGACACCGAATGCGTTTTATGACTTTGAAGCCAAGTACCAGTCCAACAGCACCGAATATCTGTGTCCGGCCGGGCTGGATGAGGCGGATGAGCAGGCCCTGCGCCAACTGGCCTTGACCGCCTTCCGGGTGGCCGGCTGCCACGGCTGGGGCCGGGTGGACGTGATGCGGGACGAGCAAGGCAACTGGCAGTTGCTGGAAGTGAACACGGTACCGGGAATGACCGATCACTCCCTGGTGCCCATGGCGGCCAAGGCCGCCGGGCGGGATTTCGACACTCTGGTAGGGGAAATCCTGCTGGATGCGCTGGAAAGAGGTGATGGCTAAGCAGGCCGCGACCCCGCGCGGGGCCCGCCGCAAGCCGGTCAAAAAAACCGGCGTACCGCTCAATGAGCGGTTGTCAGCAGCGGTGCCCTGGATGCTGGTCGGCACCGTGGCGGTGGTGTTGCTGGTCGGCGTGATCTATCTGCCGGCGGCACTGGATGGTTATCCGGTGCGCAAGGTGGGTGTGGATGGTGTCACCGATGTACGCCGTCAACAGCAGATCCAGACCGCCTTGGCGGCACTGGTTCGCGACGAAAATTATTTTTCCGTGCCGCTGGAAGAAATCTACCAGCAGGCACAGGGCCTGAGCTGGGTGGAGCGGGTTTCCGTTCGCCGGCAGTGGCCCGACACCGTGGTGTTGACCGTGGAAGAGCGGCGCCCGGTGGCGGTGTGGAATGACACCGTGCTGATTTCAGACAGCGGTGAGCCCTTCAAGGCGCTCAAGCAGTATGACCTGAGTGGCCTGCCGCGGCTGAGCGGCCCGCAACAGCGGCTGGAAGAAGTGATGGGGTTCTATCACAGCATGGGCAAGATGCTGGCAGATGTGGACCTGGGTATTCGCAGTATGGAGGTCAACGCGCGACTGACCGCGCGACTGACCCTGAACAACGATATGCAGCTGGTGGTAGACCGTGAAGCATACACCAGCAAATTGCGCCGCTTTGTGCGGCTTTATCGCGGTGTGCTGAGCACGGACAGCCGCCGGGTAACCCGGGTCGACCTGCGCTATGCCGATGGCATGGCGGTGACCTGGGGCGAGCAAAGCTAGTTTTAGGAGAATGGATGACATGGCAAACGCATCAGAAAACATGATTGTCGGACTCGACATTGGCACCTCCAAGGTGGTGGCCATCGTCGGTCAGTCATCCGCCGATGGCACCATGGAAATTGTCGGCATTGGCTCCCAGCCGTCCCGGGGGATGAAGAAGGGCGTGGTGGTGGATATCGAAGCCACCGTGCGCTCCATCCAGCGGGCGGTGGAAGAGGCCGAGCTGATGGCCGGTTGCCACATTCATACCGTGTATGCGGGCATCGCCGTTTCCCCTGTGCGCAGCCTCAATTCCCCCGGCATCGTCGCCAGTCGATACCGGGAATTGGCCCC
>NZ_JBNPEC010000101.1:0-2888 GCF_051117345.1 Alcanivorax sp. | reverse complement strand
GGGACAACAGCCAGGTGGTACGGCAAATGGCCCTTAGCATTCCGGAAATACTGGAAGAGCTGTACCTGGCGTTCCATGGTCCGGATCAAGGTGATGAATCCGCCTCGGCAGACTGACTATTGTCTTTACCCGAACGTTCACCGCTAACGTGACGCAGTTCTGCGCCTTGTTGCCGCTGTGCCACTAGTCTTGTTGTAGACGCTGCCGCTATCCAAAAAACGATTCAGACATAAGCGGCAGCCAGACAACATTCTGGGGGTAATCAAGGTGCGTATCTGCATTGTCACCGGCCTGCTGATTCCGGCAATGGTCTTCGCTGAAACTGCCACCGACAACTCATGCCCGACATTGGTCAGTGCTGCTTTCACCACCGCGGTGGAAGAACGGGAACCGCTCGCTCAGCTCACAACCGCCCCGCTCTCTGTCAATGAACTACTGTTCTTTACCGCCATCCAGGATGGCAATGGCGAGCAGCTACACCACATCTGGTCTTATAACGGTGAACCCATCGTTGATGTGCCGCTGGCGGTGAGCTCTGACTACTGGCGCACCTGGTCGTCAAAAACCTTTGCCGGCCTTGATCTGGCTGCCGGTGGTCAGTGGCAGGTAAAGGTCAGCACAGAAAGTGGCTGTGAGCTGGGCAGCTGGACGTTGACTCTCAGCGATGATGGCGAAGCCACTGACTCGCCAGCCCCTGCAGCATCCACGCCATCGGCGCTGAAAAAAACCTCAGAAACGCCCCCAAAATCGCCGCCGGAAAAAGCCAAGACTGACGCGGTGGATCTCAGTGAAAACTACGCAGTGATTCGCCAGCTTCTTGATCTGGGCGATACCCGCGCGGTCAAGGTGGCGATACGCCGTGCTCGCGAACTTACAGCCAATCCGGAACAACTGGCTGAGCTGGATACCCTGGCCGCAGACAACCAAGCCTTTGCCGAACTCGATAAACTGATCCGCCAGCGGGATGTGTACGGTGCCCGTGAACTTATGCAAACGCTGGTGATCTCCATCTCCCCCGACAGCCCGGTTTACCCGGCGCTGCAAAGCCGGCACCAGCTATTGAAGCGCCTGGAAGGCAGCGAACGGAACGCCGTATTCCAGGCCGCATCCAGCCCTTGATGCCACACAACACCACGGGCATCAGTCGTCTTTCAGAGACAGATGGCTGATGTCCGGTGCCACCGGCGTTTTTTCCTCTTTTTTCTGCCCCAGTACTTCCCCCGGCTGAGCCATGGTCAAGTGCCCCACATCCGGCGCAGGCGGAGGAGCGGTCTTTTCACTGTTATCCATCTCTGCCCCCACTTCCGCCACCGAGAAGGCACCGGAAAAACCGGTTCCCCCGGTGCGGATGGTACCTACCGTTTCCAGCTCGCCAGACGACGGCTCTGACGGCTTCCGACTTTCCGGGGCCGCAGAAGCTGCACGGGATTCCGGTACCGGCGCGGTTGACGTAGCCGCTGTCTGAGCAGCGTCGGCTACCGGCCGCAATTCACACTCGGCGCCAGCCTGTTTCAGCACCGCGCGGAATTTCATGGCGGTGGCCTGATCGGCATCTTTCTTCAGTACCACCGGCTGCCCGGAAAACAATTTTTCCACCCGGGCCGCATCCATCTTGAAGATTTTTCCCAGGTTGCTCTTTACCGTCGCAAGGTCCGACCCTTTCACCAGCTGACCGGTAAAGACGATATGGAAACGGGCATCGGCCATTGTGGATTCCCCTCTGATTCTCTACTGACTACCAATATATCGTACCCGGAAATGGGCAGCACGGTTGCTCAACACACGCGGCTTGCCGGTGTTGCGTGAAGTATGCAGCGTGAAGCGACTCTTATGCCATTTCACTGGCGGCATACTCTGCCAGCGCGGCGATAGTACGCGAGGGGTTCAAACCCAGCGCCCGCGGCACCATGGCGCCATCAATCACGAACAGGTTGGGATAGTTGAACACTTCTCCCCGGTGGTCGACCACGCCCTGCTCCACAGAATCTGCCATATTGCATCCGCCCAGGGGGTGCGGGGTCACCAGATCCTTGAACCAGTCCCAGGTCGCCGGCGTCATCGGATCACCGCCGGTGGCGGCGGTCAGCGCCAGATGACGGTCAGCCAGACCCTGTACCGCCTTTTCCGCCTTGCGATAGTCCCAATCCAGTTTCAGCCGGTCTTTCTTCCAGGGCCAGTACCAGCGGCGCCCCAGGTAGAAACGGCCACCGGGATCGTCCATGGCCTGCCCGAACCAGGGCATCATCCTGGCAAAGGGATCACTGCTCTCCCCATACTTGAGCATGGCGGCACCCAGCCGGGTACTGGCGAAGCGGGAATCCTTGCCCAGTCGCTCCATCCAGCTACCGAGAATATCGGGTACGCCCCCGTCTTCCACAAAATAACGGGCGCCACCATCTTCCCCATCCAGGTAATCAATGGCACTGGTAATGGTCGGGCCCCGAGTGGGAGAAATCTGGCGTTCGTCATAAAACGCCATGGTGGCAAAGTCACCATTGCAGGACCAATTATAGCCAAGTTTGCGACTCAGTTTCGGCAAGGTCTTGTACTGATCCCGACAGCGCAACAGCAATTCCGTGGAGCCCATGGAACCGGCAGCCACGATCACTTTTTCCGCCTTGAAGCGGCGCCAGCAATGGCTGTCCAGGTCCCGGGCCAGCACTTCATAGCCACCATCGTCCAGGGCACGAATGGTACGCACATGATGAAGCGGGCGGACATCAGCACCGGCATTCTCCGCCGCCGCCAGGTAATTCATGTCCAGCGTGTTCTTGGCGTGTACCGGGCAGCCCAGATCGCAATTGCCACAATGCACACAGGTGCCTTGCGTTTTGCCCTGTGGGTTCACCCAGGATCGGCTGTGGCCGTAGTCATACGGATCTTCCCGC
>NZ_JBNPEC010000186.1:0-2892 GCF_051117345.1 Alcanivorax sp. | reverse complement strand
GTAGCTCGTAGCTCGTAGCTCGTAGCTCGTAGCTCGTAGCTCGTAGCTCGTAGCTCGTAGCTCGTAGCTCGTAGCTCGTAGCTCGTAGCTCGTAGCTCGTAGCTCGTAGCTCGTAGCTCGTAGCTCGATCTACCGAATCACGCTGTCCATCAATAACCCCCGCCAGTCTGACTCTGCTTCGCCGGCCGACAACGTCCACAACCAGTTGCCGTTTTCATCCAGCGCTTCCAGAGCCGTCAGCACCTGGCCATCACCGGGCTTACGCAGGCGCCACAGGCTGTGCATCCTGGCCATGTCCAGCGATACCAGCGCGCCGTTGTGGGCCAGATGACAATGGCTGCCCTGCCAGCGTGGCGACGACCAGGGGGCGGTCATACACAAACGCACCCCCTGGTTGCCCACACACAAGGTAGTCGCATTATCACGACGTGAGGCTTCCGCCAGCACCGCCGGCAGGGTTTCCGGGCGCACCGTGCAGGCAAAGCTGTCACGCACCGACCGATACAGCACAGAACGCTGATTGTGGCAGCGCTGCAACAACCGGGAGAAGTCCTCCTCATCGGTACTGCCAGCCCAATCACGCTCCAGTTGCGATAGTGACCCCAACTCACCCGCCACAATGCGAGGCAGACCGGCAGGCAGATTCAGCGTCTGCTGATCCGGATGCAGCATGGCACAGACCAGTTCCTCGAAGGCCAGGCCACCACTGTCCGGGGCCACTGCCATCTGTTGCAGCGGCTGCCCCTGGCGGTCGAAAAACACCAGACTACGGGCCGGCAAGGCGCCGGTGGGTTCCAGTACTGCCAGCACAGAATGCCACTGTGACACCTGTAGGCTCTGACGTAATCGACAACGGTCACCGACTGACTCCAGCCACCACTCGCCCTCATGGAACGCCGGGTAGTGCATGTTCTGGGAAACCCGGGAACCACTGGTAAAGGTGGTCACCACCAGGGAACCAAGCCGGTAAAGGGCCTTGAGAATGGCCAGCGGCTCGTCCTGCAATCGTAAAACCCGATCACCGAGTGCAGCGCCGCACTGACGAAGCAGAGGGGATGCCGCCGGCGCCGGGGACCACGCCATCACTGACATGCTGCCTCCAGATCGCCGCACCATCGATACGGGTCGACGGTGCTTGTTGTTAGGTGTGGAAAGCTGGCGGCGGCTGGCGATCCACGTCAGGGAGAAAAAGGCAACGCTGCATGCAAGACGCCCCAGCAACAACGCGAAACAAGAGTCTCGAGCACTGGAATGCCAGGCTCCGCGCTAGACGGTTTGATTCGGCCAGAAGCCTTTAAAACCCGACCATCATTTACCGTGCTGATGCGTAAAGCGTGTTCTGTGCAGCGTCACTTCGTCAGAATAAGCCGGTTATTGGAGGTGCGTCGCAACTGGTAGCGCTCACCGGCATGCTCAATCCAGAGCTTGCCCTGATGATTGAGCAGCAAGCTGCTGGCAACACTGCTTTCTGCATTGATCGCAACCCGGCGCGCAGTCGTAGTGACGTTCTTCTTGAGCTGAGTCATGCTGGCCTCCTTGTCTGTATATGAGAATCATTATCATTATTGATTGGGAAGTCGTCAACGCTCTTTTCGGATTTTCTGATGGGGGTCACAAACAGCGCCGCAACCCCGGACGATCAAAGGTCAACTGTAGGAGCGCCGCTTGAGGCGCGAACCTCGCTTGCGAGGAAATCGCCCAAAGGGCGATCAGGGTTGCAGAGCACAACTACCTCTTTCCAGATAATCCCTCCTGGGTTTTAACTGTCTGCCGTCTCGCCAAACCCGATCCGCGCCTCAAACATCCAGCCCGCCAACGTTTTTACGTTCCCCTATCGAAAGCCCTGCACAACCGCGCTAGACTGAATTCATGAATACCGCGATGGCACACCCCATGACCGAATCCCCCCAGGAACGTCTGGCCGCTATCCTGGATAGCCACCAGCCTTCCTCCATTGTCACCGTCAGCCTCAACCCTATCCCCGTCGTCAGCCAATGGTGCAAGGACCACGACTGCAAACTGGTGGAAATCCAGGAGCAGGATCCCTTTGCGGCACTGGATGATATCGAGCGGGTAGACATGGCGATTGTGGCCGACCAGCTGGAGTACATGAGCCAGCGGGACGGCGAGGCGCTGATGGGCCTGCTGCGAAACCTGCACACCGATTCCATGGTAGCGGTGTACCAACCCACCCTGGCCCCACAGAAACTGCGCTGGCCCAGCAATGGATTTCTGGCACTGGGTTGCCGGGAACAGGGGCACTTCGCCCAGGATGGCCGCGAGCTGAACATCTACAGCTACGACCTGGACAACTACAACTTCGAGCGCAAATGGAACAACCCGCGTTTCTGGGCCAACCCGGAAAACTGGGGCAAATACTGGTGGTAAATAATCACCACCCTCTCCGGCTGTGCCGCAGGGTGGATTAGCCGAAGGCGTAATCCACACTCCTCCCTCTGCCAATGACGCCAAGGGCATGGGGGTGTGATTTCAAATCGTCGGCGGGGGACTTGAGTTGGACTTCACTGCGGGCAAGGTGGATAACGCCTTCGGCTAATCCACCCTACCTGCAACCAAACGCTCTCCCTTTCGGCGACCGACAACGAATATTGCCCTCCTTTCCCTGTGCACATCCCCCCCACTGTGGTGAAATAGCGCCTTTCCCGCTACACCTTACAGCCAATATGATCAGCCAACGTTTTCGCGAAATTCTCTTTTTCTGGTGGCGCAATCTTGGCCCGATCTTTCTGGTCACCGCGCCTTTCGCCCTGCTCACCGAAGCCAGCCAGTGGCTGTTTGGCCCCAGCTTTGTATTCCCGGACGAGGCCGGCGGCGCCCTGCAGTTCAGCGGCAGAGGCCTGGCCGTCGTGCTACTCTGCCGCCCCCCGGCCG
>NZ_JBNPEC010000127.1:0-16376 GCF_051117345.1 Alcanivorax sp. | reverse complement strand
TACTGGTAGGTTATATAGCCAAAGTTATTGAACACGTTGAGGGCGCTCGTCCCCCGCCTCCCATCTTCGCCTGCTCCGCTGACAAGGAAACCCTCGTCGGCCAGCCGGCCAAGCGCCAGGCGGTGACCAACCCGGAAAATACCCTGTACGCGGTGAAGCGTCTGATCGGTCGTCGTTTTGACGACAGCGTCGTTCAGAAAGACATCAAGATGGTCCCCTACAAAATCACCAAGGCCGACAATGGCGACGCATGGGTGGAAGTGAAGGGCGAGAAAATGGCGCCGCCGCAGATTTCTGCGCAGGTGCTGAAGAAAATGAAGAAGACCGCGGAAGACTACCTGGGTGAGGCCGTTACCGAGGCCGTGATCACCGTGCCCGCGTACTTCAACGATTCCCAGCGTCAGGCCACCAAGGATGCCGGTCGCATCGCCGGTCTGGACGTGAAGCGTATTATCAACGAGCCCACCGCGGCGGCCCTGGCCTATGGCCTGGACAAGAAAGGCGGTGATCGCACCATCGCCGTGTATGACCTGGGTGGTGGTACCTTCGATATCTCCATCATCGAGATTGCCGAAGTGGATGGTGAGCACCAGTTTGAAGTGCTGGCCACCAACGGTGACACCTTCCTGGGTGGTGAAGATTTCGACCTGGCGCTGATCAACTTCCTGGCAGACCAGTTCAAGGCAGATTCCGGCATTGACCTGGGCGGCGATCCGCTGGCCATGCAGCGTCTGAAAGAAGCGGCCGAGAAAGCCAAGATTGAGCTGTCCTCCGCCGAGCAAACCGAAGTGAACCTGCCGTACATCACCGCAGACAGCACCGGTCCCAAGCACCTGGTGGTGAAAGTGACCCGTGCCAAGCTGGAATCCCTGGTGGGTGATCTGGTTAGCCGCTCCCTGGAGCCGTGCAAGACTGCACTGACGGATGCGGGCGTAAAAACTGCCGATATCACTGATGTGATTCTGGTGGGTGGTCAGACCCGTATGCCGATGGTGCAGAAGAAAGTCACCGAGTTCTTCGGCAAAGAGCCGCGCAAGGACGTGAACCCGGATGAAGCGGTTGCCATGGGTGCTGCCATTCAGGGTGCGGTACTGAGTGGTGATGTCACCGACGTACTGCTGCTGGACGTGACCCCGCTGACCCTGGGTATTGAAACCATGGGTGGCGTAATGACCCCGCTGATCGAGAAGAACACCACGATTCCGACCAACGCGTCGCAGGTGTTCTCCACGGCGGATGACAACCAGACCGCAGTGACCGTGCATGTACTGCAGGGTGAGCGTAAGCAGGCGGCACAGAACAAGTCGCTGGGCCAGTTCAACCTGGAAGACATTCCGCCGGCCCCGCGCGGTATGCCGCAGATCGAAGTGACCTTCGACATCGACGCCAACGGTATTCTGCACGTGGGCGCAAAAGACAAGGCCACCGGTAAAGAGCAGACCATCCAGATCAAGGCTTCCTCCGGCCTGACCGACGAGGAAGTGGAACAGATGGTGCAGGACGCTGAAGCTCACGCGGACGAAGACAAGAAGTTCGAAGAGCTTGTGCAGACCCGCAACCAGGCGGACCACTTGGTGCATGCCACCAAGAAGACCCTGGAAGAAGCCGGTGACAAGGCCACCGACGAAGAGAAGGAAGCCATCACCAAGGCGGCCGACGAGCTGGAACAAGCCGCCAAGGGCAGCGACAAGGACGACATCGACGCCAAGATCAAGGCGCTGTCTGAAGTGTCTGCGCCGCTGGCCGAGAAGCTCTATGCCGAACAGGCGCAGCAGGCTGAAGGTGCTGCTGATGCCGGCGCAGGTGCCGAGCAGCAGAAAGCCTCTGGTGATGACGTAGTCGACGCCGAGTTTGAAGAAGTGGACGACGACAAGAAGAAGTAAGTCGTCGGACATCCCGGTGCCGCGCTTAAGCGCGGTAGCCGGGAGATCCGCGCAACTTCTTTATTGCCGGCGCCTTGCCGGCGTTTTTGTGTGACGGGACTGATTCAAAAAGGCCCACTATGTCCAAACGTGATTATTACGAAGTGCTGGGAGCATCAAAAGATGCCAGCCAGCAGGATCTGAAAAAGGCTTATCGACGCCTTGCCATGAAATACCATCCGGATCGCAATCCGGATGACCAGGAAGCCCTGGCCAAGTTCAAGGAAGCCAAGGAAGCCTACGAAGTGCTCTCCGATGAGCAGAAACGTGCTGCCTACGACCAGTTCGGCCATGCCGGCGTGGATGGTCAGGCTGGTGGCGGTGGAGCCGGAGGCTTCGGTGGTGGCGGCTTTGGTGACATTTTCGGCGACATTTTCGGCGATATCTTTGGCGGCGGCGGTGGCCGTCGTGGGCCGGCCCGTGGTGCCGACCTGCGTTATACCCTGGAACTGTCGCTTGAGCAGGCCGTGCGTGGCTGCGATGAGAAAATCCGCGTGCCCACCTGGGATAGCTGTGAAGTCTGCCATGGCAGTGGTGCCAAGGAAGGCTCTCAGCCGGTGGCCTGTAACACCTGTGGCGGCATGGGCCAGGTGCGCATGCAGCAGGGTTTTTTCACCGTGCAGCAGGCCTGTCCTACCTGTAAGGGCGAAGGGCGTGTTATCAAGGACCCCTGCACCAGTTGTGGTGGTCAGGGACGGGTGCAAAACACCAAGACCCTGTCGGTGAAAATCCCTGCGGGTGTGGATACCGGTGACCGGATCCGCTTGGCAGGCGAAGGTGAAGCGGGTATGCATGGCGCCCCCGCCGGCGACCTGTATGTGCAGGTAGCGGTACGCGAGCACGACATCTTCCAGCGTGATGGTGCCAACCTGTTCTGCGAAGTGCCGATCAGTTTTGTCGATGCCAGCCTGGGCGGCGAGCTCGATGTGCCGACCCTGAATGGCAAAGTGAAACTGAAAGTGCCCGCCGAAACCCAGAGCGGTAAATTGTTCCGCTTGCGTGGCAAGGGGGTAACCCCGGTACGTGGTGGCGGTCCGGGCGACCTGCTCTGCAAGGTGGTGATCGAAACGCCGGTGAAACTGTCCAGCGAACAGAAAGACTTGCTGCGCAAATTCCAGGAGTCACTGGAAAGCGGCGGCAATCGTCACAACCCGCGCAAGAGCAGCTGGTTCGAAGGGGTGAAGCGTTTCTTTGACGCAAAATAATCCCTGAGCCCAGCGTCATCAAAGAAGCCCGGTGCATGTTGCCCGGGCTTTTTTGTGGCCGGTTTTTACTGCGATCCACCCCGCAAAAATGCCGATGTAAGCATCCTCGCACAGCAGAATCCGCCTCAGCGCAATGACAATCCCCGGCTAACCCTCGACCATCCCAGCTTTTGAATGGGTTCGTCAGAGGATGACAGCAACCATGAAACAGCAGCACGCCACTGGAGTGGTTCGGGCTTCAGGTAATGAGGAAATGACTCAGCTGGCCAGCGTCTTGCACCGCATCATGGACCGCTCGGTGCAGATCAACTAGTGGCCATGCTGCCTCAGATCGACACTCACTATCGCGAAGCCATGGCGTTTTTTCAGCGCCGCTGTCGTCTGTTGAATGCACCGGCTTCGCCGCTGGAGGCGTTGCGGCAGCTGGACTGGCGCCTGGCGACGAATCTGGATGCAGTGGCGATCTATCAGGAAGGAAAGCCCGAGGCGTCGCTGCGACCGTCGGCGTTGTTCGTGGAAACCTGGGTGGGACAGCAGCGAGACAGCGCCCGCTGCCAGGAAGGTCTTGATGGGATGTTTTCGGCGCTGAAGCCGGAGCAGCAGGGTGCTGTCATGCTGGCGATGAACCTGTCGCGGTATAGCGTCGGGGTGAAACATCCTGAGCTGCGGGCAGCGCTGATGTCAGAGCAGACGGCTTTGGCCATCAGTGAAGATGAGGTCGCCGAGCATGATGCTCTGCTGGCCAAGTGGCTGCGTTTTCAGGATGCGACAGGCGTGGATATCTCTCGTTTTCAGCCCTGGTATCAGAACCCTGATTTCCCCCGCTCCCGTCGCTCCGCCTTGCAAGCCGGGCTGGTGCGCAGGGATCCGCAGGCCACTCAGATCGCCCGTGATTATCAGGATGAACCTGTCTTTGCATTGCTGCTGGCGCTGGCGGGTCACCCTCCGAAATCGCTTCTGGGGCAGGCTTTTTGTGGTTCGGTGTCGGCGGCCCGCCATCTTCTGGATGCCCTGGATCAGGTGGCGCGTTGCGAGGACGCGGCACAGGCCTGGTTCTGGCTCTGTGGCGAGATGGCACCGCGCAAGCCGCGACTGCAGGCGGTGGGCGAGGGTGATGGATCATCGCGGGAGACGCTGCCTGATGCTGCGGCTGCCACTCAGAGGTGGGAGGCAAGACAATGGCAGGACGGCGCGCGTTATTTCTTCGGCGAGCCCGTTTCCGATTCATCCCTGGCAGCCCTTGGCAAAAAATGGACGGGGCAAATCGCACCGTTGATTGCGGCGCAGCAAAGCTGGCTGGCCGGGCGCTGTGTGCTGCCCGCAACAGGCTGGCAGTTTCACTCCCCGAGTGAGGGAGACACCGATGCTTGAGTTGGTCAATGAAACCGGCGCTGGCGCTGTGGTGGTTCCCGGCTGGGATCTGGCCGGCAATTACCGGCCAGTTCTGGTGGCTCGTTTGACGCTGCATTTTGATCTGTACGGGCAGATTGCCGTGACGGACGAGCAGCCCGCGCCGTTGCTGGCGGATAGCCATTACGGCAAGCCCATGGAAACCAGTCTGCAAGAAGCCAATGAAATCGGCGCGTTCAAGCAGGGCGCCGAGTACTACCTGCACGGTAAGGCTTACACCCGTACCGGCGAGGAGAATCGAGCCCATGTCAGTGTGGAAATTCGTCAACGAGATAGTGCCAGCCGAAAGCGATTGATTGCACTGGGGGGGCATGGCTGGGAAAAAAGCCTGGTCGGCGCCCGCCGTGGAGAGCCGGCACCTTTCGTCTCGTTGCCGTTGTGCTATGAAAACGCCTATGGTGGCAGCCATGAGAAAAGCGGCCAGCGGGAAAAGCGGAACCCGGTGGGGCGTGGCTTCAATCCGTCGGGCTGGAAGATTCTCGATCCCCGTGCGCCTCAGATTGAATATGAGGGACGCTCGGCTCTGTCGCCTTCGCGGCCCTGTGCGGTGGCCGGCTTTGCCCCCTTGCCGGTGTTTTGGGCGCCCCGCCAGGCGCGTTTCGGTTCGCCCTCACAGATGCCACTGGACGAGCAGGGCTGCCCCTGGGGGCGCGATGCCGAGCCGTCACTCCATCATTGCGCTCCGCAGGATCAGTGGCTGTCTCACCCCTTTGCGGGAGGTGAGCAACTGACGTTGCAGGGCTTTTTTCCGGAGCACCCGGAACCGGTATCGCTGACATTGCCGCGCTGGCAGCCTCCCGCGCTGCTGATCCGTCGCGGCCATCAGCCGCAACGCCTGACCACCATGTGCGACACCCTGGTAATCGATACTGAGCAACGCCAGTTTTCCCTGATTGCCAGAACGCTTGTCGATCCGTCCGTTGTTGGCGGTCAGCCTGCCTGGTTGCGCTTGCTGGCATCGTCGTCGTTGGCGCCGGAGGGTGCTTGTTAAGCCCCTTCTCACGCGTAAGCCAATAGTCTGAAATTTGACCACTGTCGTTGCCGCGTTATCTCCGCCTGCGATATTGTGCACAAAAACAACAATAACAGAGGTAATCATGACCACGCGGCGACTGGCAGGGATGCTGGGGGGGATGTTGTGTTGTCTTTCCCTTTCTTTATATGCGGCGCCTGTGGACCAGGCTCACGAGCGGGCGCGTGCCACCTTTGCCCAGAAGGCGCCGCTGGCGCTGGATGCGCAGGTGCTGGAGACGCCCTGGGTATCGGTACCGTTTGATTCTTCTTCCTATACCTACACCTACGATGAAATTCGCCAGCATTGGTCCGGTTTTATGCGGGGCCTGCGCATTCCGTTTCCGTCGCCGGACTATCTGAAAGCGCGCTATCAGCGTTTTCCTTCCCTCTATCGAGACCTGCGTTACCAGGATGACAACTGGGAGCAGCACAGCCGCAATGTACTGGAAGTGTGGCAGGCCTTTTTCCGTGGGGACTTCCGCCATGCCCGAGAGCTTGGTAAGCGTTATGGTGGCTATGCCCGGGTGCCGGGGCTGGTATCGCAGATTATCTATGCCACCTATCTGGCGCCGAGCCACACCCAGAAACAGCAGTTGCTGCAGGAGGCCATTAACGAGATGGCCTGGTTTGGTGAGCAGGTGGCAATTCTGCCGAGCGAAGAGGGGCTGACGGCAGATTACTGCATGCTGCGTCTCGGTTTTGGTTATGCGGTGGCGCGGCTGGCGGAGGATGAGTCGGTGCCGGCCACGCTGCAGCGCAACTATGCGGCTATGGTGATCAATGCGGCCACCGAGATTCTGGCGGTGGAGCCGGAGCATCCGTTGGCGCTGTCGCTGAGCGCGGCCTTTGAGGCCAATGTGCTGCGTCGGGTGGGCAAGGCGGCGGGCAGGCTGACTCTGGCGGCGGACAGCGAGGATGCCACGCAGCCTTTTGAGCGATCGCTGGTGGCAGTGCCGGATCTGGCGATTGTTCGCTATGAGTACGCTAACAGTCTGCTTTATACCTATCAGGAGGCGTCGGCGGACCAGGCCTTGGCGCAATTGCAGGCGGCTGCCGACATGCCGGCGCGCTTTGCCATGGAGTGGCTGGATCGGGCCTACGCCCGCAAGCGGCTGCAGGAAGTGCAGGCCTGGCGTGACAGTGGCATGAGTTTCAAGCGCTTTGACCGCAAGCGGCGCAAGTTCATGCGCAAGGAGAACATCAATCTCTACGCGGTGACCCGGCCGCCCTTTCTGGTAGACTAGCGGCCTTCAATCGTTTTGCTGTGGCGGGGCTCAAAGGGCGCCTGCCGCAGTGCAATTTCCAAGGAAGTAGCATGAAAGTAGGCATTATCGGTGCGGCCGGTCGTATGGGCCGGATTCTGATCGAGGCCACCCTGGCCAACCCGGATACCACTCTGGCAGCGGCGGTGGATGTGCCCGGTTCCAGCCTGATCGGTGCCGATGCCGGTGAGCTGGTGGGGCAGGGTGCCAGCGGTGTGATGCTGGCGGATGACCTGAACAAGGTGGTCAAGGATGCCGATGTGTTTATCGATTTCACTGTGCCGGAAGCCACCGCCCGCAATGTGGAAGTGTGCCGTGCTGCGGGAACCAAGCTGGTGATCGGTACCACCGGGCTGGATGACGACCAGAAGGCCGCCCTGCGGACCGCCAGCGAAGACATTGCTATCTGCTTTGCGCCCAACTACTCCATCGGCGTGAATCTGTGCTTCAAACTGCTGGAAACCGCCGCTCGGGTGATGGCGGAAGAGGCCGATATCGAGGTGATTGAGGCCCATCACCGTCACAAGATCGATGCGCCGTCCGGCACCGCCCTGCGCATGGGGGAGGTGGTGGCCCAGACCCTGGGGCGCGACCTGAACGAATGCGCCGTCTACGGGCGTGAGGGCCGTACCGGTGAGCGCGATCGCCAGACCATCGGCTTCGAAACCATTCGCGCCGGGGATATTGTCGGTGATCACACCGTCATGTTCGCCGCAGACGGCGAGCGGGTGGAAATCACCCACAAGGCGTCCAGCCGCATGGCCTTTGGCCGCGGGGCAGTACGGGCGGCGGCCTGGCTGGCCAACCACGACAAGGGATTGTTCGACATGCAGGATGTGCTTGGTCTGGCGGGTGAAAGCGCCGGCTGGGGCAAGGCCTGAAAAAGCCAGCGGGCTGCCAGCGGTCGGTTGCGCCGAGCAAAGGGTGACATTTGCCCGCTGAGGCCCTAAAATAGCGCGCAGCCCGTGATGGGCGTGCGGGGCACTGATGACGAATTTCATGAAAAAGCGAGGTGGAGCAATCCATCTCGCTTTTTTGCGAATGTGCCCTGCCGCATATCTCCCTATATTCTTACCAGCCTGGAGGTTGCGTTGACGGTTCCCGCCATGCTGGCTCTTGAAGACGGAAGCATCTTTCGGGGTGTTGCTATCGGTGCCACGGTTCAGACCGTGGGTGAAGTGGTGTTCAACACCGCTATGACCGGCTACCAGGAGATCCTGACGGATCCCTCCTACGCCAAACAGATTGTGACCCTGACCTATCCTCATATTGGTAACACCGGTGTGACGCCCGAGGACGAAGAGTCCGCCCAGATCTGGGCGTCCGGCCTGGTGATTCGCGATCTGGCCATGACGGTCAGCAACTGGCGTAGCCAGCAGTCCCTGCCGGACTACCTGCGCGATAACAATATCGTGGCCATTGCGGAGATCGATACCCGCCGCCTGACTCGCATCCTGCGCGACAAGGGAGCCCAGAACGGCTGCATCATTGCCGGCGATAACCTGGATGAGGCCACGGCACTGGAAGCCGCCAAGGGCTTCCCGGGCCTGAAGGGCATGGATCTGGCGAAGGAAGTCACCGTCAGTGAAGCCTATACCTGGACCGAGTCCACCTGGGATCTGGAAAAAGGGCACACCGAGGGCGTCGACAGCCGCTTCCATGTGGTGGCCTACGATTACGGCGTCAAGCGCAACATCCTGCGCATGTTGGTCGAGCGTGGCTGCAAGCTCACGGTGGTGCCGGCGCAGACCCCGGCCGCCGAGGTGCTGGCGATGAATCCCGATGGCATCTTCTTGTCCAACGGTCCGGGTGACCCGGAGCCCTGTGACTACGCCATTGAGGCGATCAAGGAGATCGTTGCCACCGGCAAGCCGGTGTTCGGTATCTGCCTGGGTCATCAGCTGCTGGCGCTGGCCAGCGGGGCGAAAACCATGAAGATGGGCACGGGCCACCACGGTGCCAACCACCCGGTGAAAACCCTGGCCGACGACACGGTGATGATTACCAGCCAGAACCATGGCTTTGCCGTGGATATGGACTCCCTGCCCGAGACTCTGAAGGTCACTCATGTGTCCCTCTTCGATGGCACTTTGCAGGGCATTCACCGCACCGATGTGCCGGCGTTCAGCTTCCAGGGACACCCGGAAGCCAGCCCGGGGCCACGAGACTGCGCGCCGTTGTTCGATCATTTCATCGAACTGATGGAAGCAAAGAGCCAACAGTAAGCCAGAGCCAGACCCGGCATCGCCGGGTCCCTGATGCAGCCATTTACGTCTGACGGTTAGTGAACTATGCCGAAAAGAACTGACATACAAAGCATTCTCATCATTGGCGCTGGCCCGATTGTCATCGGCCAGGCCTGTGAGTTTGACTACTCCGGTGCCCAGGCCTGCAAGGCCCTGCGTGAAGAGGGGTTCCGGGTCATCCTGGTGAATTCCAATCCGGCCACCATCATGACCGACCCGGCCATGGCCGATGCGACCTACATCGAGCCGATCACCTGGCAAACCGTGGCCAAGATCATCGAGAAGGAGCGTCCGGACGCCCTGCTGCCCACCATGGGCGGGCAGACGGCCCTGAACTGCGCCCTGGATCTGGACAAGCACGGCGTGCTGGCCGAGTTCGGTGTGGAAATGATCGGCGCCACTCAGGATGCCATCGACAAGGCGGAAGACCGGCACCGTTTCGACCAGGCCATGAAAGCCATTGGTCTGGAGTGCCCGCGCTCTGCCATCGCCCATAATATGGAAGAGGCCAATGCGGCCCTGGAAGATCTGGGCTTTCCCTGCATTATCCGGCCCAGCTTCACCATGGGCGGCTCCGGCGGCGGTGTTGCCTATAATCGGGAAGAGTTCGAGGAAATCTGCCAGCGCGGTCTGGACCTGTCGCCCACCAACGAACTGTTGATCGACGAGTCCCTGCTGGGCTGGAAAGAGTACGAGATGGAAGTGGTCCGCGACAAAAAGGACAACTGCATCATCGTCTGCTCCATCGAGAACTTCGATCCCATGGGCGTGCACACCGGTGATTCCATCACCGTGGCCCCGGCGCAGACCCTCACCGATAAAGAATTCCAGATCATGCGCGACGCCTCTCTGGCAGTGCTGCGTGAGATCGGTGTGGAAACCGGCGGTTCCAACGTGCAGTTCGGGGTCAACCCGGACAATGGCCGCATGGTAGTGATCGAGATGAACCCGCGGGTGAGCCGTTCTTCCGCGCTGGCGTCCAAGGCTACCGGCTTCCCGATCGCCAAGGTGGCCGCCAAGCTGGCGGTGGGCTACACCCTGGACGAGCTGCAGAACGAGATTACCGGCGGCAAGACGCCGGCCTCCTTCGAGCCGTCCATCGATTACGTGGTCACCAAGATTCCGCGCTTTAATTTCGAGAAGTTCGCTGAAGCAGATGCCGTCTTGACCACCCAGATGAAATCCGTGGGTGAGGTCATGGCCATCGGCCGTAACTTCCAGGAATCCGTTCAGAAGGCGCTGCGTGGCCTGGAAACCGATTCCGTCGGCTTTGATCCCAGTGTGGACCCGGCCTCGCCGGATGCCCGCGAGCAGGTAGCCCAGTTGCTGGCCACTCCGGGCCCGGAGCGGATCTGGATTGTCGGGGATGCGTTCCGTGTCGGCATGACCGTGGATGACATCTTCAATATCACCAAAATTGATCACTGGTACTTGGTGCAGATCGAAGACCTGGTGCGCACCGAGCAGCAGCTGGCGGCCACCACCTTCAGCGATCTGACCCGCGACAGCCTGTATGCGCTCAAGCGCAAGGGCTTTTCCGATGCCCGCCTGGCACAGCTGCTGGGCGTCAAGGAATCCGACGTGCGCGGTAAGCGTGACGAGTTCGGCGTACAACCGATCTACAAGCGGGTGGACACCTGTGCGGCGGAATTTTCCACCGATACCGCCTACATGTATTCCAGCTATGATGAAGAGTGCGAGTCCAACCCCTCCGACCGTGACAAGATCATGGTCATCGGTGGTGGCCCCAACCGGATTGGTCAGGGCATCGAGTTCGATTACTGCTGTGTGCACGCCGCCTTCGCCATGAAGGACGACGGTTACGAGACCATCATGGTCAACTGTAACCCGGAAACCGTGTCCACCGACTACGATACCTCGGATCGCCTGTACTTCGAGCCGGTGACGCTGGAAGACGTGCTGGCCATCGTCGCCAAGGAAAAGCACAAGGGTGTGATAGTGCAGTACGGCGGCCAGACGCCGCTGAAACTGGCGCGCGCCCTGCAGGCCGCCGGCGTGCCGATTATCGGTACCCCGCCGGACGCCATCGACGAGGCGGAAGACCGTGAGCGTTTCCAGCTGATGGTTAACAAGCTTGGTCTGAAGCAGCCGCCCAACCGTACTGCCCGCTCCATGGAAGACGGTGTGCGTCTGGCGGAAGAAATCGGCTACCCGCTGGTGGTGCGTCCCTCCTATGTATTGGGTGGTCGCGCCATGGAAATCGTTTACAGCGAGTCCGAGCTGCGTAACTACATGATGAACGCAGTGTCTGTGTCCAACGACTCGCCGGTATTGCTGGACCGTTTCCTCGATGACGCCATCGAAGTGGATGTGGATGCGGTCTGTGACGGCACCGATGTGGTGATCGGCGGCATCATGCAGCATATCGAGCAGGCCGGGGTTCACTCCGGTGACTCCGCCTGTTCTCTGCCGCCGTATTCCCTGGGTGAAGAGGTGCAGAATGTGATGCGCCAGCAGGCTGCAGACATGGCGCTGGAGCTGGGCGTGATCGGTCTGATGAATGTGCAGTTCGCGGTCAAGAGTGGCGAGGTGTATGTTCTGGAAGTGAATCCCCGTGCATCACGGACCGTGCCTTACGTGTCCAAGTGCATCGGTGTGTCCCTGGCCAAGGTGGCGGCTCGCTGTATGGCGGGCACCAGTCTCAAGGAACAGGGCTTCACTCAGGAAATCAAACCGCAGCATTACTTTGTGAAAGAGGCGGTGTTCCCGTTCGCCAAATTCCCGAAAGTAGACCCCATTCTCGGCCCGGAAATGAAGTCCACCGGGGAAGTGATGGGTATCGGCGCTACCTTTGCCGAAGCGTTTGGCAAGGCGTCTCTGGGCGCGGGCGAAGCCCTGCCGGAGAAGGGAACGGCCTTTATTTCGGTGCGCGAAGTGGACAAGCCGGCAGCCATCGAAGTGGCGCGCATGCTGATCGAGCGTGGCTTCAATCTGGTTGCCACTCGCGGTACCGCCAAGGTGATTGCCGACGCCGGTCTGGATGTGAAGGTGGTCAACAAGGTGCTGGAAGGGCGTCCGCACATTGTGGACATGATCAAGAACGACGAAGTTGCCCTGATCGTGAACACCACCGAGGGCAAGCAGGCGATCCGTGATTCCTTTGCGATTCGCCGCTCTGCTCTGCAGCACAGGGTGTTTTATACCACCACGATCACTGCCGCCCATGCGGTGTGTCAGGCGCTGGGAATCAGCGGCGAGCCCACGGTTCGGCGCCTGCAGGATTTGCACGCACAAATGCAGTAAATCGTCCCATGGGGCGCTCGGAGCCGAGTGCTCCGGGCGGTTTTCATGGATTAGACGAGGATGACTATGCAACGCATACCGATGACCGCCAAGGGTGCAAAGGCCCTGCGCGAAGAGCTGGAAAAGCTGAAAAGAGAAGATCGCCCGCGCATTACCGCAGCCATTGCCGAGGCCCGCGAGCACGGCGACCTGAAGGAAAACGCGGAATACCACGCGGCTCGTGAGCAGCAAGGTTTCTGTGAGGGGCGCATCAACGAAATCGAGTCCAAGCTCGGTGCGGCCCAGATCATTGATATCACTGAGCTGACCAACACCGGCAAGGTGATTTTTGGCGTTACCGTGACCATCATCGATGTGGATACCGACGAACAGAAGGTGTACCAGATCGTGGGTGACGATGAAGCCAACATCAAGCAGGGCAAGCTGAGCGTCAATTCCCCTATCGCCCGCGGTCTGATCGGCCGTGAAGAAGGGGATGTGGTGCAGATCGATACCCCAGGCGGTACCCGGGAGTACGAGGTCGATAAGGTCGAGCACATCTGAGTTGCAAGTTGAACGTTTCAAGTTGCAAGGCAAAAGAAAAGGCGACGTTAAACGTCGCCTTTTTCATGTGCTCTGGCGTGAAACCAGCCGATGGCAGTCACGCGTCCTGATAACGCAGGATGTTGGATAACTTCGGGTTCGGTTTCTGGGCGGGCCGGTAGAGCAGGGCAATGTTGCCGATACGCTGGATCACCTCGGCGCTGCCTTTTTCGCGCAGGGCCTGGACGATGGCGGCCCGGTCGTCGCGGGTTTCCGCATTGACCTTCACCTTGATCAGCTCGTGATCTTCCAGGCGCAGGTTGAGCTCCTCGACGAAGGTCTCGGTGAGGCCCTTGCCGCCGAAGATCAGTACGGGTTTGAGGTGGTGGCCAATACGGCGCAGCCGTTTGATGTCCTGTTGAGATAGCGGCACGGTGTGGCTCCAGAGCTGCAGGGTGTCGCCAGCAGGGCAACACAAAATGAGGGAATGTCCGGGCTGTCCCGGCGATGGGCGTATTCTACGGGTTAGCAGGGTGAAAAGCAGCCGTTAAGCAAGGCAGCGGCAAAGCGGATTGACGAGGTGATCTCTGATGGCGAAATCGAGCCGTTCCAAAACCAGCAAGGCCTGGCTCAAGGAGCATTTCAGCGACCAGTGGGTGGCAAAGGCCCAGGCAGAGGGCTATCGCTCCCGTGCCAGTTTCAAACTGCTGGAGATGAACGAGAAAGATCGCTTGTTCCGGCCCGGCATGACGGTGCTGGATCTGGGGGCCGCACCGGGAGGGTGGTCCCAGGTGGCGGGCCAACTGATGGGTTCACACGGCACTGTCATTGCCAGCGATATTCTGGCCATGGATGCGCTGCCGGATGTGACCTTCATTGAAGGAGATTTCCGCGAAGACGCTATTTATGAGCAAATCCTTGCGGCGCTCGGGGATCGCAAGGCAGACCTTGTAATGTCCGACATGGCCCCCAATATGAGTGGTAATAAGGGCGTGGATCAGCCGCGGGCCATGTATCTCGCCGAATTGGCGCTGGATATGGCCGAGCGGGTGCTGGAACCGGATGGCCAATTTCTGGTCAAGGTATTCCAGGGTGAAGGATTTGATGAATATCGGCAGATGCTGTTGCAGCGTTTTCATCGAGTCGTCAGCCGCAAGCCGGCCGCCAGCCGGGCCCGTTCCACCGAAGTGTATCAATTGGCCAGTGGTCTGAAATAGCAGTGAAAAAGCCGTAAAATGGCCGTTTTGCTGTCCGAACCGGCATTACGCAGGGTTCGGCAAATGGTGTAAGGTGTAAGTTCGTTAGTGTGCGCGTGAAGCGCCCGGAATTGATCGAGGTCTCCCTTGAACGACATGACCAAGAATATTGTGCTGTGGCTGGTTATCGCCGGCGTACTTTACGTGGTGGCATCCAGCATCAGCACTCAACCTGCAACAACCAGTATCCCCTACTCGGATTTTATTTCGCGCGTAGAGAGTGGTGATGTGCAGGAAGCCAAGATCGGCGAAAGCGCGATCACGGGCACTTACAAGGATGGCAGCCAGTTCAAGACGGTGAAACCGCCGACACTGGATACCAATCTGATGCCCACTCTGATTCAGAACAAGGTAAATGTGGTTGGTCTTGAGCCGGAGCGCCAAGGCTTCCTGATGCAGCTGTTCCTGTCAGTGCTGCCGATCCTGATTATTCTGGCCATCTTTATCTTCTTCATGCGCCAGATGCAGGGCGGTGGTCGTGGCGGCGGTGGCCCCATGACGTTCGGTAAGTCCAAGGCCAAGCTGCTGGGGGAAGACCAGATCAAGACTACCTTTGCCGATGTGGCAGGGGTGGAAGAAGCCAAGGAAGAAGTACAGGAGCTGGTCGAGTTCCTGCGTGATCCGGCAAAATTCCAGCGCCTGGGCGGCAAGATTCCCCGCGGCGTGCTGATGGTCGGTTCGCCGGGTACCGGTAAGACCCTGCTGGCCAAGGCCATTGCGGGGGAAGCCAAGGTGCCTTTCTTCAGCATTTCCGGCTCTGACTTTGTGGAAATGTTTGTGGGTGTCGGCGCCAGCCGTGTCCGCGACATGTTCGAGCAGGCCAAGAAACATTCTCCCTGCATCATCTTCATTGACGAGATTGATGCGGTGGGCCGTTCCCGTGGTGCCGGTGTCGGTGGCGGCCACGATGAGCGCGAACAGACGCTCAACCAGTTGCTGGTGGAAATGGACGGTTTTGATGGCAATGAAGGCATCATCGTCATCGCTGCCACTAACCGTCCTGACGTGCTGGACCCGGCGCTGTTGCGTCCTGGCCGTTTCGACCGGCAGGTAACCGTGCCGCTGCCGGATATCCGTGGCCGCGAACACGTCCTCAAGGTGCACATGCGCCAGGTGCCGATCTCCGAAGATGTGGATCCCAGCCTGATTGCCCGTGGTACCCCTGGTTTCTCCGGTGCCGATCTGGCCAATCTGGTCAACGAGGCGGCCCTGTTCGCTGCCCGCGCCAACAAGCGCATGGTCTCCATGGAGGAGTTCGAGAAAGCCAAGGACAAGATCCTGATGGGCGCCGAGCGTCGCTCCATGGTGATGAGCGAGAAAGAGAAGCTGAATACGGCGTATCACGAAGCGGGCCACGCCATTGTTGGCCGTCTGGTGCCCGAGCATGACCCGGTCTACAAGGTGAGCATCATTCCGCGCGGTCGTGCGCTGGGTGTGACCATGTATTTGCCGGAAGAAGATCGCTATTCCCAGTCCAAGCGCGGCCTGGAATCCTCCATCTGTTCGCTCTACGGTGGCCGTCTGGCCGAGGAAATGACGTTGGGCTTTGATGGCGTCACTACCGGTGCTTCCAACGATATCGAGCGTGCCACCAAGCTGGCCCGTGCCATGGTCACCAAGTGGGGCCTGAGCGAGAAACTGGGGCCGCTGGCCTACGAGGAAGAAGAGGGCGAGGTCTTCCTGGGCAAACAGATGTCTCAACGCAAGAGCATGTCCGAGCAGACCGCTGAAGAGATTGACCGTGAAGTGCGGGCGATCATCGACAGCTGCTATGGCCGTGCCAAGCAGATTCTCGAAGACAATCGCGACAAGCTCGATCTCATGGCGGACGCGTTGATGCAGTACGAAACTATCGACGCTAACCAGATCGAGGACATCATGTCCGGGCACAAGCCTCGCCCGCCGAAAGACTGGCGTGACCAAGGCCCGGGTAATGGCGCTGCTGCCAGCGGTGATAAGGAGCCGGGCGACGATGCCATCGGCGGACCTGCCAATACGCATTGATCCCTGCGATCCATGATTGAAACGCTGACCTGTGGGGCGCGGACACTAAACCTGTCCGCGCCTGTCGTTATGGGGATACTCAACGTAACCCCTGATTCCTTTTCCGATGGTGGCCGCTTTACCGAGCGGGATGCCGCCCTGCGCCAGGCCGAGCAGATGCTACCCGACGGGGGGGCCATCATCGATGTGGGTGGCGATTCCACCCGTCCCGGTGCAGCTCCGGTCACCGCGGAGAAGTAGCTGGACCGGGTGCGCGTGGTGTGGGTGGTGG
>NZ_JBNPEC010000079.1:0-2919 GCF_051117345.1 Alcanivorax sp. | reverse complement strand
CTTGAGGCGATTGGCGGCAATCAGGAATTCCGAACGCTCATTGTCGTTGATGCCCCGCGCCTTGGGCAGGGGCACGGTGAGCGGATTGCGGTGAGAGCCGTTAATGCGGAATTCGTAATGGAGATGTGGCCCGGTGGTGAGGCCTTAGGCTCCCACATAGCCAATGGTCTGGCTCTGTTTGACCCGTTTCCCTACGCGGATGCCCTTGGCGAAGCCGCGCATGTGAGCGTACAGGGTAGTGTAGATCTGGCCGTGTTTGAGAATGATCACGTTGCCGTAGCCGCCTTTCACCCCGGCAAAGATTACCTTGCCATCGCCGGCGGCCTTGATCGGGGTGCCGGACGGGGCGGCATAGTCGATGCCCTTGTGGGCGCGAATCCGGTTGAGTACCGGGTGTTTGCGGCTCAGGTTGAAGCGGGAGCTGATTCGGGAGAAAGCCACCGGGGTGCGGATGAACTCCTTGCGCATGGAGTCCCCCTTGATATCCAGGTATTCCACATCGCCGGAGCGGGTTTCGTAGCGGAAAGCGGTCAGGTGGCGGTCCTGATTCCAGAACTCGGCCATCAGGATGTCGCCCTCGCCGACTTTCTCGCCGTCCAGGTACAACTCTTCATAAATAATGCGGAACCGGTCGCCCCGGCGAATATCGAGGACGAAATCCACGTCCCAGGCAAACAGGTTGGCCAGCTGCATGGTGAGCTTGTCGCTGATGCCGGCAGCTGCGCCGGCCAGAAACAGGGAGTCGGTGATGTCCGCCTCGGCAAAGCGGGTCTGCTTCTGGTATTCGCGCTGGCTCAGGCGGGTTTCCCAGCCGCCGCCCCTGAGGCGGGCAGTGAGGGTTTCCACTTTAGAGGGGTGGTATTGCACCTGAGTCAGTCGGTTGTCGTTATCCACGGTGACCTGAAGGGTTTCGCCGGGGCGGATCTTGGTCAGCCGTTGCAGCTTGTCGTCGCTGTTGATCAGGGCAAATACCTGGCCGGCGCCAACGCCCAGCGGTTGAAGTAGCGAGGACAGGCTGTCACCGGGTTGTACTGTCAGGGTTTGCCACTGGGGCGCCTGGGGGGCTGGCGGCTGTGGTTCGGGTTTGCGGGCCGGCTTGGCCGGCAGGGAAATCGTCTTGGCCTGTTGTCTGGGTTGCTCCGGGGGGCGGTCAGGGCTAAGGGCAATAAGGATGACGCCGCCCAGCAAGACCATGCTCAGCAGTAAATGGGTGCGGGGGAACTGGCGCACCAGCCTGCCAGCAGAGGATAAAAGTTCTTTCATGGAGAGTGTGAAGGACCTGGTTGGGTAAAAAGCCGGTCGTGCCCGGGAGGCACAGCGAAAACTGACCTGCAAAGATACCTGCCTTCTCTGGCCGCGTTCAAGTGCTACAATAGCCGGCTTTCTCGCAGGGCTTTATTCCTGCGCCAACGGTACCCGGACAGTATAGAGGTAGGCATGGCCACGGTGGACGAACAACTGGCGCTCATTTCCCGCGGTGCGGATGAAATCATCCAGGAAGACGAATTGCGGGAAAAGCTGGCCTCTGGCCGGCCCCTGAAGATCAAGGCAGGGTTTGATCCCACCGCCCCGGATCTGCATCTGGGGCATACCGTGCTGATTAACAAGATGCGCCAGTTCCAGGAGCTGGGCCACCAGGTGATTTTCCTGATCGGTGATTTCACCGGCATGATTGGCGACCCCACTGGCAAGAGTGCGACCCGGCCGCCGTTGACCCGGGAAGATGTGCTGCGCAATGCGGAGAGCTACAAGGAGCAGGTGTTCAAGATCCTTGATCCGGCGCAAACCCGGGTGGTATTCAATTCCGACTGGATGAATGAGGTGGGGGCAGCCGGCATGATCAAGCTGGCCGGGCAGTACACCGTGGCGCGGATGCTGGAGCGCGATGACTTTGACAAGCGCTACAAGGGTAATCAGTCCATCGCCATCCATGAATTCCTCTATCCGCTGGTACAGGGCTATGACTCTGTGGCGCTGGAAGCGGATGTGGAGCTCGGTGGCACCGATCAGAAGTTCAACCTGCTGATGGGGCGCACCCTGCAGAAGGCCTATGGTCAGGCGCCGCAGATCTGTCTGACCATGCCGATCCTGGAAGGGCTGGACGGGGTGCAGAAGATGTCCAAGTCCCTGGGCAACTATGTGGGGGTGAATGATGCTCCCGGGGAGATGTACCGCAAGCTGCTGTCTCTTCCCGACAGCCTTACCTGGCGTTATTATGAACTGCTCAGCGCCTGCTCCAACGAGCGTATCGAGGCGCTGAAGGCAGAGGCGGAAACGCTGGGCTCCCCGCAGGAGGCCAAAAAGGCCTTTGCCCTGGAGATGGTCGAACGGTTCCATGGCCCTGAGGCTGCGGTAGCGGCCCCGAGGTCTGCCGGTAACCAGATTGCCCTTGGCGAGATCCCGGATAATGTGCCGGAAGTGCAGGTAGAGCTGGGTGATGAAGACAGTATCCATGTCATCCCCTTGCTCAGTGCGGCCGGGCTGACCAAGAACGGCAAGGCCGGCAAGGACGTATTCGGCCGTGGCGCGGTCTATCTCGACGGCGCTCAGCTCACCGAGGAGCGTAGTTTCAGCCGGGGCGAAAGCTTTGTGCTGCAGGCGGGCAAGAAGAAGATTGCCCGGGTGACCCTTAAATAGGGCTGAATCGATGGTTTTATGGTCGATTTGAACAGAAAGTGAGCGGTTGAACGGTTTTTCTGAAAAAGTGCAAAAAAGGGTTTGACTCCCCCAGCGAAATCCCTAGAATGCGCACTCCTCGACGGGGCAACAACGAAACACGCCACGGGCGAGACGCTCTTTAACAATCAGGCAAGCAAACGTGTGGGACCTGTTCGGGACGATGTCTTTACAGATAATCAGTTCTGAACGAGTCAACAAAGTTTTTGTTAATTCAGATGATGAACTGAGCATGGTTTAAGT
>NZ_JBNPEC010000189.1:0-16489 GCF_051117345.1 Alcanivorax sp. | reverse complement strand
ACCTGATGGGGCCCATGGCGCGCCACGGCAGGGGGTCGGCGGCGTTGTCCGGGACCACGCTGGATAACCGTCTCAAAGGCGAGCTGGAGCCCCGGGCCAGTGGTGGCCGTGAGCGTATCAAGGTGATTCGTGAGTTGAGTCGGGCCGGGGTACCCGTGACCGCTCTGGTGGCGCCGGTCATTCCCTTTATCAATGACCATGAGCTGGAAGATATTGTCGAGCAGGTGGCCCAGGCTGGTGCTCAGCAGGCAGGTTATGTGGTGTTGCGATTGCCCCATGAAGTGGGGCCGCTCTGGGAGGAGTGGCTGCATGAGCACTATCCAGAACGGGCGGAGAAGGTGATGTCGGTGATGCGGGACCTGCATGGCGGTGCCGTCTACGACAGCCGCTGGCACCAGCGACAGAGCGGGCAGGGGGCCTGGGCGCATCTGTTGCGCCAGCGTTTTGCGTCTGCCTGCAAGGGGGCCGGGTTGCTGGCCCGCGAAGAGCAATCCCTGGATTGCAGTGGTTTTGTGCCGCCAGGCCCTCATGGTCAGCTCAACCTCTGGGGCGTGGCAGAGGGGATGGCCTGAATCGGTGGCGCTGTTGGAGCTTTGCGCGCAACGCGAAGATTCCAGTGAAAGCCAAGGCCCTCAAGAAGTAGCAGGAGGACGCATTATAGTTAAGTGACCAGTGGTTATTTACAGGCTGATGACTTTTGTCTAAATTAGTGACCAATGGTTACTTAATGGAGAGAAGGCATGCAAGCGGTCGTTATCACTGGCGCCAGCGCCGGTATTGGTAAGGAATTTGCCCGTCAGTTGGCAATGGAAGGGAAAAACCTGGTACTGGTGGCTCGGCGTTTGGATCGCCTGGAGACCCTGGCCGGCGAGCTACGCGAGCGAAACGGCATCGAGGTCGCCTGTATCGCTTCGGACCTGGCCCGGCCTGAAGCCTCGGCCGAGCTGGCAAAGGCACTGGAACAACAGCAGATCGTGGTGACCGGCCTGATCAACAATGCGGGCTTCGGTGATCGGGGGCAGTTTGCGGATTTGGATCTACAGCGGCAGCTGGATATGGTGCAGGTAAATGTGACCGCCCTGGTGGATCTGACCTGGCGTCTGGTGCCGGCTCTCAAGCAGGCAAAGGATGCGTTTGTGATTAATGTGGCGTCTTCGGCGGCCTTCCAGGCAGGCCCGAACATGACCATTTATTACGCCTCCAAGGCCTTTGTATTGTCGTTCTCTGAAGGCCTGCACGAAGAGCTGAAAGGTAACGGTATCGCGGTTAGCGCCCTGTGCCCCGGTGCGACCGATTCAGAGTTTGCCACCGAAGCCCACATGACCGACACCCTGTTGTTCAAGGCCGGCACCATGACTACCAAAGCGGTGGTGAAAAAGTCTCTGGCAGGGCGCCGACGTGCCATTGTTATTCCTGGTCTGAAAAATTTGTTGCTGGTGTGGATGGGCAAGTTCTCGCCCCGTATGATTACCCGCCGACTGGCAGGCATGCTGCAGGCGTAATCTGTGCTGGCGGATTTCTGACCGTAGGCTCTGTGCACCGACCCTACAAAGCTGCGATCCGGAAGTCTGAAGTGGTGAATGTGGTGGATTACGCCTTAGGCTAATCCATCCTACGGTCATGACTGGGTAATATTTTGGTGGGAAATCATGCTTGCATGATGAAAACGCTGGCACTGATTCCTGATTCAATCAGAGGTTCCTAATGGCCGAATGTGTTTTTCAGCGCGCCCGCTCACCGGAGCAGAAGGCGGAACGGCGCGCCCAGATTCTTGCGGCGGCGGCAACCTTCTTTGAGCTGGAGCGTTTTGAAGCCATCAGCCTTGCCTCTATTGCCCGTAGGGCCGGCGTCACCAAGGCGGCGCTGTATCGTTACTTCCCTTCCAAGGAAGCGCTGTTTCTTGGCTTGTACCTGGATGAACTGGAGCGGGTAAGCCATGGGCCAGTAGATGACAGTCTGCCACTGTGGCAGGCCTTGTCGGAGATGCTGGTGGCGCGCCCATTGTTTTGCCGGCTCACAGCGATCCTGCATTCGGTGCTGGAACAGAATCTGGATGAGACGGCAGCCCTTGAGTTCAAACAGTCCCTGCTAACGCATTTCGCGCGATTGGCTCAGCGTCTGCAGCAGGCCTATGGCCTGTCCAGCGATAAGGCGGCCACTTATCTGATGCAGGTTCAGCAAACCTTGATCGGTTGCTGGGCTGTCAGTCATCCGGCACCGGTGGTAGAGAAGGTACTCGATGCACCTGGTTTGGATCTTTTTCGGGTCGATTTCAAAACGGCGTTGCAGGCTCAGCTCAAGGCGCTGGAGATGGCGCTGTGATGGAGCTGTTGTGGAACCGGGCCGAGCAGCCAGCGGCGCTGTTGGTGCTGGCCCATGGCGCCGGCGCGCCCATGGATAGTGACTTCATGAACGCCATGGCGGAGGCACTGGCCGGTCAGGGGGTCTCCGTAGTCCGGTTCGAGTTTCCCTATATGGCGCGTCGTCGCCAGGAACAGCGAAAGTTTCCGCCC
This sequence comes from Alcanivorax sp., assembly GCF_051117345.1. Taxonomy (GTDB): domain Bacteria; phylum Pseudomonadota; class Gammaproteobacteria; order Pseudomonadales; family Alcanivoracaceae; genus Alcanivorax. Next base: position 13,976 of record NZ_JBNPEC010000189.1, on the reverse strand, counting down.
AATCGCGCCCCACAGTTGCTAGCGCACTTCCGGGACGTACTGGCGGCGTTGCCAGACGACAATCTGCCGATCTGGATCGGTGGCAAGTCCATGGGCGGGCGCATGGCATCACTGCTGGCAGCGGAAGCAGACTGCCCGCCTATCCATGGAGTAGTGGCGTTGGGTTATCCGTTTCACCCACCGGGAAAACCGGAGAAAACCCGCACGGATCATCTGCCATGCCTGGCTGTCCCCATGCTGATTTGCCAGGGTGAACGTGATCCCTTCGGCAAGCCGCAGGAGGTGGCCAGTTATGGTTTGCCGCAAGCCATCCATTTACACTGGCTGCCACATGGGGATCATGATTTTCGACCACTAAAGCGCAGTGGTCTTGAGCAGACAGATCTGATTGGCGACGCTGCTGTCAGGGCAGCATTATTCATCAGGGAAATGAGAACGGCACAATGACGTGCCGGTAGGGAAGGGAAAGGGAGTGACATGGAAGCCTGTAATTATCACCTGAAGAAGCCAGGGAGTTGGCATTGCTCCGGGTGCAGCAAACGATTTTGTGGGCAGTGTGTGCCGGGTGGAGAAGAGAATTTCCGCCCTGGTCTGCCGCGCTGTGTGTTGTGCAGCAAACAGCTGGACTGGCAGGGCGACGGTGAGCCTGGAACGCCATTCTGGCAACGCTCCGGGGAAATTCTGCAATACCCGCTGAAGCCTCCGGCGTTATGGCTGATTCTGTCTTTGGGCATTGCCAGTGTGTTGCCTCTGGGGCTGCTGACGGGCCTGTTGTTATTGTTTCTGGCTCTCACCTTGTTTGTTTATTCGCTGGTTGTGATCGCGGAGGTCGCCCGCAATGACTGGGTACCGCCATCCCCGATGGATGTGATGTCCGAAGGAGGCTTGCTGGTCAAGCAGATCGTCCTGTTGATTACACTGTTCACGGTACCCCTGTTACTGGTTTCAACATCCATGGTTCTGGCCATGGGGTTGCTGGCCCTGGCTGCGTTGGTGTTGCCCGCGGCAGTGATGATTCTAGCAGTGAGCCGATCTCTGCGAATGGCGTTGAACCCGTTGCGCTGGTTACAGCTGGTGATCACTGTCGGGGTGTCCTATCTGCTTTTGTGGTTTGCCGTGATGGCGGTGACAGCCGCTCCCTCGTTACTGCAAACCCAGAGTGATTTCCAGGTGTTGGTGTTTCTGGGTACCGCGTTTTCGACTTATACGACGATTGTTGCCTCTGCCATGATGGGGGCCATGCTCAATGAAAAGGCCCGCGAGCTGGGGCTGGCAGAAGATGAACCCCGAGGGCGCTCCTTGGCCGCTGATGATTATGATGTGGCAGAAGCCCTGGGTTCTGCCCATGTCTATGCTCAGGAAGGGCGTTTTGACGATGCGCTGGGCGTGGTGAATCGTGGCCTCAATACCGCCCCAATGCACCAGGAGTTGAACTGGCGCCGACTGCGTCTGCTGCGTTTGCTGGAAAAGGACAAACCCTGGCGTACGCATCTTGCTCGTTTTCTCCGCCAGCAATTTGCCAATGGCAACGATGGTTCCGCTGTACAGATCTGGCTGGAAACCCAGCAGCAACAGCCGGGATTCCGCTTTGAGGAAGAGGGGAGCTTGACGCTATCGTTGGGCCGCGCGCTGTACGAAAGAGGGCGATTGAAAGAAGCCCGGCATTTGCTGGTAAACCTGCACCAACGGGCGCCGGGATTCCCATTGTTGGGCGAGGCCTACGTGCTGCTGGCCCGACTTTATATGGAGCTGGACGGGGATTTGATCCGATCTGGCAAGTTGTTGGGCTTCGTGGAAAAGCATTTTCCTGATCAATTTGAGAGTGAGGAATCCTGCGAAGCCCGGCAAGTGTTCCAGCGCCTTAAAGCCGCTGGCTAAGCCTCTCCAGGCGGGGGTGTTGCCACTGTTTCTTTTCCAGATCCTGCACAATCTCGCGCACCCGTTTGCCACGCTGTTGGCGCCAGGCCAGTTCGGCCAGCAGTAGTTGGTGGGCGGGAGGCAGGGTGTAGATATCACCGCCCAGAAATTCGTATTCCTGCCATAGCAATCCCAGCAGGGCATCGCTGTCCCGGCGTTGGCTCAAGGTTTTTAGCGCTTCTTTCATCGCCGCATCCAGCTGCTTGCGGCGCAGGCCCATCTGCAGGAAGAAAAACCACAGAGGGCGGCTTTTAGGGTGGTTGGCAAGCCATTGGCGGCAACGGGACTGGGCATCGTCAAAGCGTAATTGTTCGGCCAGTTGCTGGCAGATTGCAGGAACCGGGGTGTCGTCTCCGTCCATGTCGGGCTGAGTGCCTTTCTGCCGGTTCGGGTGGCCGGTGAAGGGAAGCAGGAAAGCCAGAGCCAGCCCGGTTATCAGGCCGCCGGCGTGGGCCATATAGGCGACGTTGCTGTTCATTGTCGCCGCCTGTATCAGTTCCCAGCCCAGCCATACCGGAAACAGCACCAGTGCCGGAGCCCGGAAGCTGCCGAAGAAAAATCCCAGCGTGTAGAAAAACTCCAGCTTGCGCAGTCGGAAAGTACCGGCAAACAGTCCCATCAGACCGGAAATGGCGCCGGATGCCCCCACCAGCGGAATGCCGCTGTCCGGAGCGGATGCGATAAACATCAGGCCTGCGCCTATGCCACAAAGCAGATAAGCAGGCAGAAAACGCCGGGCACCCCAATGCCGTTCCATGGCAATGCCGAACATGATCAGGAACAGCATGTTGCCCAGCAGGTGGAACCAGTCACCATGCATGAACTGGGAGCTGAGCAGGGTGGCCAGGCCGGGATCATTGGGAACCAGCCCCCAGCGAATAGTGGATTGCTGATTCAGCCAGGCTTCAAGGTCGTTGCGAAGCTGGCGCCACTGGTTGGCAGGGGGATGTTGCTGCCAGTACTGGTGAACATGCAGGGCGAATGCCTGATCGTACCAGCCGTAGGCCATCATGAAATCCGCGCCCTTGTCGTTCATGGCCACGGCATCGGCATAGGTCCTGCTGTCCTGCTGTGATAGCCACTGCAGAAGCAAGTCCACTTCATAATCGGCCAGCAGATTGGCCTGTTCTGGCGTCAGCGGGTCGTCTCTTTGCAGATCATGGTGAGTGGTCCAGGCATAGACGACAATATTGATCAAGATCAGCAGAATGCAGATCCACGGCGTAGTGCGGCGCGCTTCCTTGTCACCGACGGGTACGATAAGCATGTGGTTTCCCCTTTTCCCGGCGACAGTGTAGCGTCATCTTTGCAGGTGGGGGAGGGTTGTCAGAGCTCTGCGGGTTCAGAACGAAAGAAGCCGCGCCCAGGCGTCCGGGCACGGCTTCTCAGGTTTTCACCAAATCCGGGTTTATTGAAACGCCATCAATTGCCTTTCTTGGGTTTCTCACTGATCCACAGATTGATAGTGCCTTCCACTACCACGGTGCCATCGTCGCGCATGGCTTTGACGGTGACGGGCAGGTTGCCGGGCTTCCAGTCTTCCGGATTGGCTTCGGCGGTGGCAGTAATATCGCTGGTGGCCTTGGCGGTGTAGTTCACGTCCATGCCTTTGGGAATCCAGCGAAGGTGCTTGGGCACAGAGGATTCCGCCATGGCGCCCATGGCACACTCCAGTGCGTTGCAGATGGCAATCACGTGCACGGTCTGGATGTGGTTTTCCACGCCTTTACGTTTCTTGAACTTTACCTCACAGAAATTGGGGCGAAGTTCGCTGATGGTCGGGGTAATGGTAGCGAAGTAGGGGGCTTTGCGGCTGAACACCATGGAAAACAGCTTGCGGCCGGCGGGCAGCTTCAGGGCTTTTTCGTACATGTTCAGAAGGTAGTTGTCGCTCATGGCAGGGCTCCTGTGCAAGATGCGCCCATTTTCCATAGCCGTCATGGCGGCGCAATGGGTTTGGGGCGCCAGTGGGGCGCGCAACTGCTACCATGGCGTCAAAATCGCAGCCTCTTGAAAGGGAGATAGATGTGAAGGTGTTACAGGCCTGGAAAAGCAGTAGCTGGAAAGTGAAAACCCTGATTATTCTGGCCAGCCTTTATCTGCTTTACGCCTTGCTGGGCTTTTTCCTGGCGCCGGGACTGGTCCGGGATAATGCCAGCCAGGCACTGGCGGATCTGACCGGTCGGCAAGTCACCATTGAGGAGGTGAAGATCAACCCTCTGGTGCTGAGCGCCACGGTAAATGGTTTCTCCATCAAGGATGACCAGACCGAGGTGTTGCTCGGATTCAACCAGCTGTATGTGAATTTTGAGTTGTCTTCCCTGTTCCGCTGGAGCTGGCATTTTGATGAAGTCATGCTTGATGCCTTGACGGTGCGTGCCCAGCGTAACCCCGGTAATACCTTCAACTTTGATGATCTGCTGACCCATATCCAGGAGCAACTTGCCCAGGCGCCGGAAGAGCAAGCCCTGGAGCCGGAGCAGGAAGAGCCTGGTTTGCCGGCCATTTCCATTGCCAACCTCAGCCTTACCGACGGCGATCTGCGCTATACCGAGGCCACCGGCGACGAGCCGGAAAACCTGGTGTTGCCGCTGGCCTTCACGGTGAGCAACTTCTCTACCAAGGGGAAAGCCGAAGACAGTAACGACTACGCGATTCGTCTGGAAGGACCGGACGGTGGCGCACTGGATTGGCAGGGCCGCTTCGAATTCACCCCCTTCATCGCGCGGGGCCACTTGAGTGTGGAAAAGGTAGACCTGGTGCCCTTGGCGCGGCTGCTCAAGAACGAAGTACGCTTTACCGTGCCGTCCGGCGAACTGGATGTGGAAACCGCCTATCATTTTGATGCGGAGCCGCAACCGAAGGTAGTGCTCAGCGATGGCCAGGTGGTATTACGACAACTTCAGCTGCTCAAGCCCGGTGAAGACTCCCCCAGCGTGTCGCTGCCGCAAGTCCGTGTTGAGGGGGTGGCGCTTGATTCCCTGGCCCAGGAGGTCACAGTTCCCAACGTGACCGTCACTGACCCTGAGCTGGGCGTGGTGCTGGATGAGCAGGGTATCGACCTGGCGACGCTGTTTCTGCCGGCGGACCGGGAAGCCGCTCAAGAACGGGTGGAGGAAGTAAAGGAAAAAGCCGAACAGGCGGCCCAGAAGGTGCAGGAAGGCAAGGCTGACTGGATCGTGCGCCTGGATACCTTGCAGGTGGACGGCAGTGGACTGCGCTTTACCGACCGCACCTTGAAACCGGCGCAGACCTTGATCTTGTCAGAGGGGCAGCTGACGCTGAAAAATCTGATTGTGGGTGAGCCGGCTACGTTCACTTGGCAAGGCAACAGCAGCATCCAGAAAAGCGGCACCCTGACGCATTCCGGCGAGGGGACTCTGACGCCCTTGCGTATTGACGCTCAGGCTGCCCTGAAAGGCCTGCCGCTGACTCCCTTTTCGCCCTGGCTGGAGCGTGAGGTGCCACTGGCGCTGGCCGATGGGCTATTGTCGCTGGATGCCCAGGCCAACGTGAAAGGCGAAAATACCGATGTGACGGTCAGCGCCAATGCGTCTCTGGAAAACTTCAGTTTGCTGGAAAATGGTGACTCACTACTGAAGATAAACCAGGGCAGTGTTACGGATCTGTCACTGAGTACAGCGAATCAGACCGTGCGTATCGGCGAGGTGGGACTCACCGGAATGGATATGGCTAACCGGGTGGATGCTCAGGGCAGGGATGTGGCTACACGGATTCAGGCTGGCATGTCGTCTTCCGCAGCGGTAGGGGGAGGCAATGCCAGCGGTGCGCAAGAACAGCGTGAGCCCTGGCAGGTGACGGTGGATCGGGTGCGTCTGGTGGGTAGCCAGATTCGCCATGAAGATCTCTCGCTCAGCCCGAATTTCCGCATTGGTTTGTACCAGCTTTCCGGAAACCTGCGCAATCTAGATACCCGTCCGGGCAGAAAGGCCATGATCGATCTGAATGCCCAGGTAGATCGTTATGCGCCGCTGAGCATCAAAGGGTCTCTGACACCGGAGCCTCTCTTTACCGACCTGAAAGTGTCTCTGAAAAACTATGAGATGACCGGGCTCACCCCTTATACCGGCCAGTACCTGGGCTACAAGGTGGAAAAGGGCCAGCTCGGCGTGACGACCGGCGTGTCCATTGATAATAATCAGCTCAGCAGCGACACGGACATTCTCGCCAATGAGTTCTACCTGGGTGAAAAGGTCCCTAGCGAGCAGGCGGTGAAGGCGCCGGTCAAACTGGGGTTGTCTGTGCTGCGTAACCGGTCCGGTGAAATTACCCTGCCGGTCACCATGGCCGGCAACCTGGATGATCCGAGCTTTAGCGTGGGGGGCATGGTGCTCAAGGTGTTGAGCAATGTGGTGGTCAAGGCGGCGACGGCACCGTTTTCCGTATTGTCGGCGCTGGCCGGCGGGAAAAATCTGGAGAACATCGCGTTTGATCCGGGGTTGGCAGACGTTGAAGCGGATACGGCCTCTGCGCTGGATGCCCTTGCCAAGGTGCTCACTGAACGTCCCCAACTGCGGGTGGGATTGATCGGCACGACCAATGCAGCAGATCGCACCGCGCTGGCCGGGCAAGCCATTGGCCGTGACGTGGCTGGCGAGGACTGGCCGGGTATTGATAACGCCTTGCTGGAAAAGAAATGGCGTCGAAAATTGATTCGCCGTTATGAATCCAGCACCGACCGTGACGTGGAAAGTCTGGTCAGCAGCGCGCTTTCCGAGGATGACGAGCAACGTGAAACGGTACTGGCCAAGGCTGCCTGGGAGACCATGCGGGCAACTGATGCCAAGGCCCTGGACCGGGCACAGCTCACAGAGCTGGCACGTCTTCGAGGAGAAAATGCCAAGGCGGTGCTGGTGCAGACACTGGGCATTGAACAGAATCGGGTATTCCTGAACGAAACCAACGTCGATGGCAAAGTGGCAGGCCTGACTCTGACCCTGGAAAAATAAGTGTGGCGCTAATCTGGAAAACCGAGCTGCAGGGAGTGCATTACGAAGTGCGCCGTGCCGGTCGAACCCTGCGGCTTTATGCCAATGGCGTGCAACACTCCGAGTTTCATCCCAAACGCCTGCTTACCGGCAGCGTCTGGGATCTGCTCTGGTTGCCGGCCCTGCTACACGAGCCTTCTCGATTCCGCCGGGTGCTGGTGCTGGGCCTGGGTGGCGGGTCACTGATTCCGCCCATTCGCCAGTTACTTAACCCGGATACGCTGGTTGCCGTAGAGCTTGATTCTGCCCATTTGCAAGTGGCGCGGGAGGTATTCGGCATGGAGTCCTTCGGCGTGGAGACCCATGAGGGCGATGCCCAGGCATGGCTGCGGGCCTATCAGGGAGAACCCTTCGACCTGATCATCGAAGACCTGTTTGCTCCCAGCAATGAGCAGGTCAGCCGGGCGGTGCCGGCGGACAAGCCGTGGCTGCAATGCCTGGCGGATAATTTGTCGGCCAGTGGTACCTTGGTGATGAACTTTGGTGACTGGAAGGAATACCGGGAAAGTCCAGCAGCCACGGATGGCGCCATGGGCGGCTATGCCAGCCGTTTCCGCTTGTCATGCAGTGACTGCCACAATGCCATCATCGCTTTTACCCGGGAACCGGCCCGCAGTATTCATCTGCGCAGAAGGGTAGAAGCTACGACTCTCCTTACCACCCGCGATGCTCGTGCCCGGCTGGACTATCACATCCGGCAGCTGGATTGAGAAGAAGCCAGCTACTAGCTACGAGCTTCTAGTTGCGAGTAAAAACCCAAAAACGGGTTCTTTTACTGGAAGCTAGAAGCTAGAAGCTCGTAGCTAGAAGCTCATATATTTTCAATCCAGCATGGACACCGAATACAGGTCCTGGCTTTCCTTTTCGGTCAGCAGTTGTGAGGTTCGTGCCTGGTTGTCGTGCAGCCCTACAAACAGGGCCCGATAGGTGAGCACAGCCTGAACATAATCCCGGGTTTCCCGGAAGGGAATGGATTCAATCCAGACATCGGCGGGCACCGCCTCGTCTTCTTCCCCCAGCCAGTTGTTCACCCGATGCGGGCCGGCGTTATAGGCCGCCAGGGCCAGTACCCGGTTGCCCTTGAATTCGTCCAGCAGCTCCGCCAGATAGCGGCTGCCGAGCTGGATATTCAGGTCAGCGTTTTGCAGGGTATTGGTGGTGGGGCGGCCCAGGTTGGCGTCTTTGGCAACCTTGCGGGCGGTGCCCGGCATCAGTTGCATCAGGCCCATGGCACCGACAGGTGAACGGGCCTGGGGATTGAAGGCACTTTCCCGTCGAGCCACGGCCATGGCCAACCATGGGTCCAGGTCATGTCTTTCGGCTTGCTGTTCGAATTCGGTCTGATAGGCAGGCGGAAAACGCCAGGCGAGTACATCCCAGGCCTTGGCCTGGATGGATGCCTGTACCGCCAGGTCGTACCAGTGTTGCTCCAGCGCATGCTGGGCAAGCTGGCGGACGTTGGCATCATCGTTGTGCCACATCAGCCACAGCCACTCCTGGCGGGCTGCGTAATCCTCGTTCAGCTCGCGCAGCAGGCGTACACGGCTGATAGCCGGCGGAGGAGTGAAATCCGTTGCCGCTTGCAACCGGGCATTGGAGAAATGGTAGGGCTCGCCCAGGCGGTCGGCGGCCATAAAGGCAAAAAAGTTTCTGTGTCTGGAGGCTTGTCGGTAGAGGGCACGGGCCTGATCAGGCTGGTTCAGTTCTTCCAGTGCCCGGGCGCGCCAGTAGAGCCAGCGGGAATCCTGCTGTTCGCTGTCAGGTAAAAGGGTGATCCACCTTTCCGCGCCGTGCCAGTCCTGTTCAATGATGGTGCGGCGGGCACGTTGATCCAGCAGCTCCGCATCCGGATTGACGGTCAACCAGTTGTCCAGCCATTGGCGGTTTTCTTCGATGCCACGAATGGTGGAATACCAGGCGATGCGACGGCCGGCTTCTTGCCGCATGGCGTCATCGCGAAGACCTTGACGGCGACTGTGGTCATCAAACCATTGCCGTGCCTCAACGGTGTCCTTGTAGGCCCAGCGATGTATAGCGGCGGCCAGCAGTTGCTGACGCTGTTCCGGTTTGATGTTGGTGGGCAGGTTGTCCACTTTGTCGGGATGACGATACAGGGTTTCCAGCCAGTCACTGGCGGTGTCGTAATCCGTATCCTTGAGTTTCCTGCCCAGGTAGCGAACCAGGCCATGGCTGTTGGCCTTGAAGGCCAGCAGCTGTCTTTCCCAGATTGCGGCATCATCAATCACGCCTCTGGCCTGGGCCTGGTCAAACAGCGGGTCACACTGATTGGGGCGTGACTGGCCGCTGGCCCAGATGCCGGCAGCGGCTTGCAGGGCACTGTCGTCACCTTTGGACAATTTGGCCCGGTAGTAATAACACTGACGTGCGGTGGCAGAGGGTTCGCTGCTGTTGACGGCCAGTAAGGCGCCCCATTTTTCCGCCTTGCCATAGGCCACGTTGGCCAGCTGGCGAATGTCGTTTGGCAGCGGAGAATCGGGATAGCGCCGGGCGTAGTCGTTTATCTTTTCCGGGGCCAGGTCTGGCAGAGCCGCCCGCAGCCGATGAAAATCCAGATAGGCTTGCAGGGGGTGATTATCGCCCAGCTGTTTTTCCAGTCGGGTCAGGGTATTCCAGTCATCATTGCGTGCTGCGTCCAGTGCCTGGCGGAAGACGCCGCTATCCGTAGCGGCGACTACCAACGAAGAAAACAGACAACAGCTAAACAGTACTACAGCGCGAATGCAGGGTGCAGCGCCAACCATTTGAGCCTCCACATCGTCGGGTCAACATTACAATTCTACAGGGGCGGTGGACTCGTTGGCGTGGTGAATGTGTAAAACTTGCAGGCTGGTAAAAAAGGCTGAGAGTGCGTTATGCCTGACATGAAAACGCCTGCTGCTCTATACTGCGGCGCACTTTACTCCGCCGGTTCGGGCTTGCTGCTATGGAAAATACGACACAATTGTTACTGCGCCAGGCTGACGCTCTGTCGGGCCGTCAGGTGTTGGTGGTCGATGCCAATGATCCGGCGTTGAAAAGCCTGGATGTGGATGCCCAGGTGCAGTTGCATGCGGATGACTTCACCGTGGGCGCCCAGCAGTGGGCGGCGGCACCGACGGTGCCATCTGAGGTGGATTTGCTGGTGTTGCCTCTGCCCAAATCCCTCGATCGCTTGCGGTTTTTGCTCAACTGGCTGGCAGGAGAAATCAGTCAGCCGGTGGAGTTGTGGCTGATCGGGCCGGCGAAGGGCGGCATTCGTGGCGCGCTGAAACACTTGCAGGTACATGTGGATGATGCGGTGCTGGTGGATAGTGCCCGCCATTGCAAGCTGTATAGCGGGCAGCTGCAACCGGGAGAAACACAGACCCTGGCTGCCTGGGGTGAGGTAATACCGGTGGGCGACCTGGAGGTGGTCAGCTACCCGGGCGTGTTCAGTCATGGCCGCCTGGATGAGGGCACCCGGTTGTTGCTGGATCTGATGACAGAACAGCGCTTGCCCAGACGGGGAAGCATGATCGACATGGGCTGCGGTGCGGGTGTGATCAGTGCCAGCCTGGCCAGCCAGGGGTGGAAGGTGCAGGCGGTGGACGTGAGTGCCTGTGCGGTAGCGGCGACAACTGCCAGTCTGGCTCGCAACGGGTTGCAGGGCCGTGTGACTGGCGGCGATCTGTTTTCTCCGCTTGCTGGTCGTGTGGACATGATCGTGACCAACCCGCCGTTCCATGACCGGCGCCAGCGTACCACCGATATCACCCGACGATTGATTGCCGAGGCGCCAACTTATCTGAACAAGGACGGGGTGTTATGGTTGGTGGCGAACCGCGAGCTGCCTTATGTCCAGTGGCTGGACGATGCCTTTTCCCATGTGCAGGTGGCAGGGGAAACCACGCGTTTTCGGGTATACCGGGCGGTGGTCTAAATCAGGAAAAGGGCATTGCCGGGCAGATGTCTTTTCCCGGTAACGGTTTTCTGTAGGCGCCATGCTTGTGCATGGCGAACCACCCACTTCGTTCTTACAGGCGTTTTTCCTGCACCATCCAGTGAATACAGTTTGCGATCATGGTGGCCAGTGGCACTTGATCGTTAAAGCCTAACTCCTGGACGGCTTTACTGCCGTCGGCATGCACCCGGCTGGTGACCAGCGCCACTTTTTCCGGTGTCAGCCGAGGCTCATTACCGGTAAACAGGCTGCCGATGGGGTATAGCTGTCCGGCCAGTTTCAATACCGCCGGAGGTACGGTTCGCGTCGGCGCTTTTTTACCAAGCTGCCCGGCAATGGTCTGCACCAGTTCCAGAAAACTGGCTTCCACTCCGGCCAGGATATAGCGCTCGCCGCACTGGCCGTGTTCCAGCGCCGCCAGGTGTGCCTTGGCCACCTCTTCAACGGCACAGAAGTTACCCCCGCCCGGCGGCACCCCCGGCAGCTTGCCGTCCTGGATCAACTGGATCATCTGCGACCAGTTATGGGTGTCTCCGGCGCCGATAATGCCGCAGGGATTCAGTATCACCGCGTCGAGGCCCTGGCGGATACCGTTCTCTATTTCCTGCTCGGCGAGGTACTTGCTGCGGTTGTAGCCGATCCAGTCGTTGGCCGCATTGGAGGGCGTCTGTTCGTTGATGGGGGTGTCCTGAATGCCCCAGGCGGAGATTGAGGAGGTATGCACAAATCGGCCCGCCACGTTTTTCAGTGCCGCGCTGACCATGGCCCGTGTGCCCAGTACGTTATCTCTGTACTGTTGCGCGTTGCCACGTCGCCACAGGCTGGTATTGCCGGCCACATGAAAGACGGCATTCGGCGCTGCCGGCATCACCAGAGCCAGCTCGGTGGCATTGTCCAGCGGCGCCTGCACCACCTGAACGCCTTTGGCCTGAAGGGCAGCGGCATCACTGCGTGGCCGGATGACTGCAGTGACATCCCAGCCTTTATCCAGCAGCTGATCGACGATGTGTCCACCGAGAAACCCCCGGGCCCCACTCACAAATGCCATTGGCATGGCCATGCTCCTCTTTGTCATTCTGATCTGCCCCGCAGTGTAACCCCAAACCCGTCATGATGGCGTATCTGCCCACATCAGCGCTGGCCAAGGCGCATGCTTTTGACTATATTGCCGGTTGTTCAAGCGGGTGTAGTTCAATGGTAGAACGGCAGCTTCCCAAGCTGCATACGAGAGTTCGATTCTCTTCACCCGCTCCATATCAAAAAAAGCCACCCATCGGGTGGCTTTTTGTTTTTCCGGACCCGGTGTTTTCAGATCGGGTAGGCAAGAAATTGTCCGCCCAGCCGGAACAGCACCTGCACCTGCATGCCATCCTCCATGTCCATGGCAGCGTCCCGTGCCAGCATGATGTAAGGGTAGCGGTGAGCCCAGGCACAAGGCTTCACATAGTGGGGACGGGAGGGGTCAGGTGCATCGGCGACAAAGCTGTCACTTTCCCGATGATAGAGCACATAGCCCTGAAACGCGGCGCTGGCCGGCAGCCCCATTTCTTCCAGAAAGTCGGACATCCAGCCTGGGTTACCTTCAAGCATCATGACTACACCCCGATGACGGCATTGTTAATCCAACCCTAAGGCAGCCATGGCGGCGTTTGGATATGCCTTTCTTTGCGTTTTGTTACCTTGCTGTGTGTTCTGTCAGTGCCGGTATCGATGGTGTGGAAATGTCATTTAACTGTACATAAAGACAGTATTTGGTAGCATGGCTCCATCGTTATCTTTCCTGTGGTGTCCCATGACTACGCTGCCTTTTTTCGCCGAACGTGTTGCTGCCGGTTTTCCGTCCCCGGCCCAGGGCTATATGGAGGCACCGCTGGATCTGAACCAGCTATGCATTGGCCAGCAGGAAGCCACCTTTCTGCTTCGGGTAGAGGGGGACTCCATGCTGGAAGCGGGAATTTTCCCGGACGATATTCTGGTTGTGGACCGCTCCCTGGAGCCATCCCACGGCGATGTGGTGGTGGCGTCGCTGAATGGGGAGTTTACCGTCAAGGAATTGCAGCTGAGGCCGCAGCCCATGTTGATGCCACGTAACCCCAGGTATGCGGCGATACCGCTGGCGGATCAGGAGTGGGAGCTGTTTGGTGTGGTGACATTTTCCCTTCATGCACACCGACCGGTGGCTCGGTCCCGGCGGTGAGTGCCATGTTTGCCCTGGTCGATTGCAACAGTTTCTATGCCTCCTGCGAGCGAGTTTTTCGCCCGGATCTGGCTGGGCGTCCGGTGGTGGTGCTGTCCAATAATGATGGCTGCATCGTGGCCGGTTCTGTCGAGGCCAAGGCGCTGGGAGTGAAAACCGGCATGCCATTGTTTGAGGCTCGGGATCTGATTCGCAAGCATCGGGTCGCGGTGTTTTCCTCCAACTATGTGCTCTACGGGGATATCTCCCGGCGGGTGATGGCCTCGTTGGCGACTCTGGTGCCGGCGGTGGAGGTGTACTCCATTGATGAGGCTTTTCTGGATCTGTCCCTGATACGACCTGAGGAGCTTCACCCGCTGGGGCTGGCGCTACGCGAACGGGTGGGGAAATGGGTGGGTGTGCCGGTGTGTGTGGGGGTGGCACCCACCAAGACCCTGGCCAAGTTGGCCAATCATGCCGCCAAGGCATACCCGCAGACCGGGGGTGTGCTGGTGCTGACGGATCCGCAGTGGCGTGAGCGCCTGCTGGCGCGTACCCCGGTCTCGGCGGTCTGGGGGATCGGCCGGCGGTTGGGGCAGCGTCTGAATGATATGCAGATCGAGACGGCTCTGGATCTGGCCCGTGCCGACTACCGTCTGATCCGCAAGCGGTTCTCCGTGGTGCAGGAACGGGTGGTGCGGGAGTTGAACGGCGAGAGTTGCCTGCCTCTGGAGGCCCGGCAGGAACCGCGTCAGCAGATTATTCATTCCCGCTCTTTCGGTGAGCCGGTGGCGTCGCTGGCAGCGGTGCGCCAGGCGGTTAGTGACTTCGCTGCCCGGGCGGCGGAAAGCATGCGTGCAGAAGGACTCAGTGCCGTTGCTATCAGTGTCTATCTCCGCACAGCCCCGGTGGGCAAGCCGCAGCAGTTATTCCC
>NZ_JBNPEC010000039.1:0-2971 GCF_051117345.1 Alcanivorax sp. | reverse complement strand
GCCGCTTCGTTGGCGCCGCCATGCAGCGGACCGCGCAAGGAGCCGATCGCACCGGTGACGCAGCTGTGCAGATCACTCAGGGTGGAAGCACAAACGCGAGCGGTGAAGGTGGAAGCGTTGAATTCGTGCTCTGCATAGAGAATCAGGGACACGTTCATGACACGCTCGTGCAGCTCGTTGGGCTTTTCGCCGCGCAGCAGGTGCAGGAAGTGGGCGCCAATGGAGTCGTCATCGGTTTCCGGATCGATCTTCACGCCATCATGGCTGAAGCGGTACCAGTAACAGATGATGCTCGGGAAGGCCGCCAACAGACGGTCGGTGGCGTCCTCCTGTTGGCTGAAATCGGTTTCCGTTTCCAGGTTACCCAACATGGAACAGCCGGTACGCATCACGTCCATAGGATGAGCGTCCTTGGGGATCTGCTCCAGGACGGTTTTCAAGGCGTCAGGCAGGCCTCGCAGGCTTTTCAGTTTGGCCTTGTAGGTGGCCAGTTGGTCCTGGGTGGGCAGCTCGCCCTTCAGAATCAGGTGTGCCACTTCTTCGAATTCACAATTCTCGGCCAGATCTTTCACATCATAGCCGCGGTAGGTCAGGCCGGAGCCACTCTTGCCTACGGTGGAGAGTGCGGTTTTGCCTGCTACCTGGCCACGCAGACCTGCGCCGCCGACTTTTTTGCCTTCTGCCATTGTTTATCTCCTTGTGAAACTAATTTTTAGCCGCCGTGGCGGAATCTGTTCTGTCGGAGCGCCTGTCGAGGCGCGAACCTCTTGCCGATCTATTCAAAGGCATGATTCGCACCTCAAGAGGTGCTCCTACATAAAATCTCTTAACCCTTGCCTTTGGCGAAGAGCGCGTCCAGCTTCTGCTCGTAATCGTGGTAGTTCAGGAAATCGTACAATTCCATACGGGTCTGCATGATGTCTACCACGTCTTTCTGGTGGCCCTGCTCGCGAATACTCTGATACACCTTCAGAGCGGCCTGGTTCATGGCACGGAAGGCACTCAACGGATACAGGATCATGTCAGCACCGGCCTCGGCCAGCTCTTCACGGGTAAACAACGGCGTGGCACCGAATTCGGTGATATTCGCCAGTAGCGGCACGTCGCCCAGACCTTCCTTGAAGGCCTTGTAATCTTCCAGGGTGTGTACCGCTTCGGCAAAGATGCCATCCGCACCGGCCTCAATGCAGGCTCTGGAGCGTTCAATCGCTGATTCCAGGCCGTCCTTCTGGAATGCATCGGTGCGGGCAATAATGAAGAAGTCATCATCTGTCTTGCCGTCAACGGCCGCCTTCACCCGGTCCACCATTTCTTCCTGGGAGACGATTTCCTTGTTTGGGCGGTGGCCACAGCGCTTCTGTGCTACCTGGTCTTCCAGGTGAACGGCGCCGGCACCTGCTTTGATCATTTCTTTCACGGTACGGGAGATATTGAATGCCCCACCCCAGCCGGTATCGATATCCACCAACAGTGGGGTTTCCACAGCACTGGAGATACGGCGCACATCTTCCAGCACATCATTCATGCTGGTCATGCCCAGATCCGGCATGCCGTAGCTGGCATTCGCCACACCACCGCCTGACAGGTAAATCGCCCGGTAGCCGGTCTGCTCTGCCATCATCGCTGCATAGGCATTGATGGTACCCATCACTTGCAACGGTTTCTCTTCAGCCAGGGCCTTGCGGAAACGTCCGCCGGCGGTGAGTTTGCTCATTTCAAATCTCCTTGTTAGGTGCTGTAGAACCGGTGTTGCTGGCTCCTACAGGGTATTGCCCTGCACGGTATATTGGTTTTCGATATTCTTGCGCGCACTACTGATATGGCGACGCATCAAAAGCTCGGCCATTTCGCCATCACGGGCCTCAATAGCTTCGACAATTCGACGATGTTCATTGAGGGCTTTCTGGGGCCGGTTGGCCACGGTGCTGAACTGGTAGCGGTACATGCGCACCAGATGATAAAGCTCGCCGATCAGGAGCTGACTGAGAGTGGCATTGTGGCTGCCCTGGATAATGCGGTAATGGAAATCCAGATCCCCTTCGCGCTGGAAATAGGCGACATCTTCTCGGAGGTCTTGCTGTTGCTCATGCTGGGCCAACACGTCATAAAGACCACGCACTTCGTCAGCGGTCATATGTTCCGCTGCGAGCCGGGCGGCCATGCCCTCCAGAGCTTCGCGAACATGATAGATTTCGATCAGGTCGTTGACGCTGAGAGATGCTACGCGAGTGCCCACATGTACCACTCTCTCAAGCAGCTTGCGGGATTCCAGACGGCGGATAGCTTCACGAAGGGGGCCACGGCTGACACCGTAGCGGCTGGCCAGCTCGGTTTCGCTGACCTTGGAACCGGGAAGGATTTCCCCGCGCACAATATCATCCTGCAACCGGGCGAAGACCCGATCTGCCAGTGTGCGTGTGTTTTCGGGTACGGAGCCCGGGGAAGCAACAGACATAAAACAGCCCGATTGTTGACAATCTGAACAACCGGGCTGGACTCTACGCCCCTAAACAGGATGTTTCAAGAGGCATTGTTGACAATTTGGCTCGAGATTATGGCGCCATGGGGTCACAAGTATTACCCGGGGCACCCGCGAAGAACTGCACCGCACCACTTCGCGTTGAGTTGAACCGACGCAGTTCCGGTACTGTCGGTTCGGCCCCAAAACCGGCAAGAAGAATGCGAGGCAGATAGTTCTCCTCTACCCAGCGGGCACGTAGTCCAATTTCAAAGTTCTCATCTGACAAGCGATACAGAGGAGCACAACTATCTTCGTCGGCCAGGTCCACACGGCCCTCTATGATGGTGTTGAAGTGTGGTATATCTGCCCTTACATCCATTCCCGGCGCCAAGCGTATTGATAAATTGGCACTATTCGGGCCACTGAATGTCCTGGTAACAAACCCAACGGTATAGGTTGTCCCACAAGAACCGCCAGAGCCTGTCGTGACAATTCCACTACCATTGATGG
>NZ_JBNPEC010000020.1:0-3018 GCF_051117345.1 Alcanivorax sp. | reverse complement strand
AGTTCACCGCAAACCCACTGCGCTGCCACAGCCATGCCACCCACAAAGTATGCAGGTTGATCAACACTGCCAGGGCCCATTCAAACCCGTCATCCATGGTGTCGTAGTGCTCGGGCCAGATTACACCCAGTATCAGCGACGCGATTCCCACCAACAGGGTAAAACCGCATAACCGCAGCAGCGATCTCCCCGACGCTGACAGCGGACTGTGCCGCAGCGCCGCGCTCAACCCCAGCTGGGCCAGAAACGTCAGGCCGAAAAATCCCACCACCCCGATCCGGCGCAGCATATAGGGGGTATCTCCGGCATGGCCAAGCACTACCGTATAGAGCGCCAACGGCAGTGCCGCCAGCATCCCCAGCCACCACCAGATTGTCGGCTCTACCTGCATGTGGCGCAGCCAGTAACGGTTGGCCCACCAGAACAGCATCATGCACACGCAGGCGGGCAACATACCGGCCTTGAAAACGAAATAGGCGGTACCGGAACGGGATGCCCGGGAAATACTGGTGCAGCCTTCGAACCAGGGCAGACACCAGGGGACCAGCTGCTCACTGGCAGACAGCAGGTAACAGACATGCATGGTCACCAGCGGCAACAGGGCGGTGACCCAGGCCAGGGGAGCCAAGCGAACCGGTGCGGGTGGCATCTTCATGGCGTCAGCGTAGCGCAAGACAACGTACCGTCACACCTTGGCCCCTTGCACGCAGGCACCCAAACGTAACCCACTGCGTAGGGTGCACTATCAGGGCACCAGCGGTGTCAGTTAATCGGGCTGGCAGACCGGGAAACAATTCCATTACAAAACATCGCAGTAAATGGCTATAAAAACGTTTTCTTAAGAACAGAATAAAATCAGTCATAAAAACACAGTTCGGCAGCGGCAACTTCCCTGCGGCACCCCGTCAGCATCGCGATACTGCGCGCTTCCAATTCGCGCTAACGTGCGACTTAGCAGCCCCCAACTGGCACACCCCATCGCATATCCGGTTGCCTCCCGTCGTTGCCCCCACAAGCGGATAATAATTATGAAAAAACATTACGCATCCATCGCCAGTCTGGCACTGCTTGTTACCGCCTGCGGTGGCGGCGGCAGCTCTGACAACGTGTCGCAGACACCTGGCTCGACCCCGCAAACCCCCACGCCCAACCTGCCCGCGCCACCGCCCGACATGCCGGTGGATTGCCAGCGAGACAGCTGGGTGGCAGGCACCACGGAGCTGTGCGACGGCACCTTTATCTATCGGGACTATATCTACGATGACTACGGGGCGGATACCGGCCTGGTGGGCCTGTCACCCTTGACCGTCATGAACCTGTTGTCACGGGGTGGTGGCGCGTTCAACCCGGTTGCCAACACACCGGGACTGCTATCCCCCACAGCGGGCGATCAACGCTACCCTGCCGGCATGGAAAACACCGCAGATTTGGTCTCTCTGGCCCTATCACTGGATGGCGATGAACTGTCTGTGCGCGTCGAGCTGAATACCCTGTATGGCAGTGATGACAGCCTCGCCGTCATCGCCATTGATACTGACAACGACAGCAGTACCGGTGGCGGCGTCTGGCCGGGCCTGGGCATACGCAGTGACGGCTGGGAAGAGCTCTACACCTTCGCTGAAGGTGACCCGATCAACAACATTATTGCTGGCCGGATTCCTGCGCCAGATACCGAGCAGTGGCGCATTCAGGCTGTGGTGGCGCAGAACGACGGCACGGTGATGAATGTGGCTTTCCGTGGTCCCCATGAATCCGCCCGGGCGGCTTCGGTCCCGGAACAGATTCTTCCCGACGCGGGCAATTTCTGGGAAGACAAGCAGTCGCAGGCACTCGGCAGCGGCGACATTTCCGTTTTCGGGGAAGTGGTTTCACGCAGCGATCTCGAGAACGGCACCACCCGAGCGGCAGAGCCGGTGACCGGTTTTCAGCAGCGCGTTTACACCTCCCAATACACCCTCCCCCCCGGCGAAGGGGTATCACTGCGCGGCGTCCCCGGCCGCCAGGGTGATACCGGCCTGCCCTGCGACCAGTATTTTCATTACCTGGGGAAATACCAGCCCTACGGTTTTTACGTGCCGGAGCAGGACGGCCCCCACGAGCTGCAACTGGTATTGCACGGCTGCGAAGCCAACCATGCCAGCCAGATCAACCAAGGCAATTTCCAGACATCCTTTGCCGATGCCAACAACCGCATTCTTGCCGCCCCCCTGGGCCGTGGGCCGCGGGGCTTCTATACCGGACTCTCGGAGCGTGATGTGCTGGATGTTCGCGCGGACGTGGAAGCAAACTACCCGATCGACAACCGCAAGGTACTGGTGAGCGGCTATTCCATGGGCGGCTACGGCACGCTGAGAATGGCGGCACTGTATCCACAGGATTACGCTGCCGGCGTGAACTGGGTGGGCTTTACCGGCAGCCTGTTGAACCTGCCGCTGGAAAGAACCCTATTAGACTCCCTGGCAGAGCTGACCGGTATTGAGCTGCTGGATGCCCCCCTGTCTGCATTCCAGGAACTACAGCAGGAGTTCAGCATCGGCGCGGAAGACAATGTGCTGGATTACCTTGGCAACCTGGAGCATATCCCGGTGGCCAATGCCTACAGTGCGGCGGATGAACTGGTTCATGTCACTACCGCTCTGGCACTGCAGGAAAAGTATGTGGCCGGAAATTCAGACTATGTGTTCTATCTCCATCTGCCCGCAGAACACCTGACCTATATTCTGCTGGATGAATGGCAGAAGATGGCCAATTACAGCGCCAACCGAGTGGCCGTCACCCGACCCAGCAGCATCAGTTACTACTATGATCCGGCCCAGGCCTACCCGGAATATGACATTGATCACAATCGCGCTTACTGGGTCAGCAATATCGTCAATCGCTCTACCGAGCCCAGCCAGATTTCACTGCAAAGCGAGGGTTGCGGCACACCGCACATTGATAGCCAGTTCATCTCAGGGGCTGGCACTTACCCGATACCCTGGATAAGCACGCAACGCACATTAAGCAGCGACTCGTTGC
>NZ_JBNPEC010000051.1:0-16881 GCF_051117345.1 Alcanivorax sp. | reverse complement strand
CTGGTGCTGGCCACCACGGAATCCTTCAACGAACGCAACCTGCGCATGAGCCTGGAGCAGGCAGCGCAAAGCTGCGAGGCCATTATTGCGGCAGCCAGGGAAGACGGCATTGCCACCCGCACCTATATCTCCGGCGCCTTCGCCTGCCCCTACGACGGCCCGGTGCCGGTGAGCCTGCCCCGGCAGCTGGCCGAGCGCATGTTCGCCGCTGGCAGTGACGAGGTGGCCATTGCCGACACCATCGGCGCCGGTAACCCGCAGCAGATGAAAGCCATCATGGCGCCGCTGATTCGCGACTTCGGCGCAGACCGCTTCTATGTGCACCTGCACGACACCCGCGGACTGGCCGCCGCCATGGCATGGGAAGCGGCGGATCTGGGGGTAAGAAAATTCGATGCATCCGTGGGCGGCCTGGGCGGCTGCCCCTTCGCGCCGGGGGCCACCGGCAATATGGCCACGGAAGACCTGGTCTACCTGCTGGAAAGCTGTGGCCTGGATACCGGCATCAATATTGACGGCCTGCGCGAGGCGGTGGCGCTGGCCGCCGAAGCCACCCAGCGCCCGCTGGGCGGGCGCATTCTCGACTGGATGGCCTCTCAGGAAAAACAGGGCAAGACGCCCTGCCTGTGGTGACAGGCCCGGACGTGCCGGGGGCCTGTCATCCAGGCTCGACCTTATTACTCACACCTGTCGCAGGCTCCTTCGACCAGAACATTCAGGCGCCAGTGCCAGCCTGCTGCTCCGCAATCAGGTCTTCCAGCAGGGCGCGATCCTGCGTTGACACCCGCCAGTGGATATCGGCCTGCTCCATCAGGGTCACCAGCTCGCGCAGGCTGAAGGCACCGATCTTGCCGGCCAGCAGCGCGTCCACCCGGGCGGCGGACAAATCCAGCCAGCGGCAGGCATGATCCCGGTTCCAGCCCTTGTCGGTGATGCCCTGTTGCAGGTTCATCACCAGACGACTGCGCAGCTCCATTTCCCGGGGCAGACGACCATCGTCCTCCAGATGGCCCCAGCCCTGATCAAACCACTGTGTCTCCATGGCACCTCCTTCCGGTACAGGCCCGGCAGGGTCGCCGGACCCTACCTTCAGGCTACACCGCCGAGGCGCAGAGACAACCCGGGGACACTGATCAGCGCGAGAGGAGAGATCAGTTTGGCCGGATCACCATGCAGGTGGCAGTAGCGTGGGCATAGAGTCGGCCATCTTCGTCTTCGATGCGGCCTTCAGTGATCACCAGGTTGCGACCCGCGTTGATCACCCGGCCTTCCGCGCGCAGGGTCTGGTTGAACGGCAGTGGCCGGCACATCTTGATGTTCAGATCGGTGGTGCCATAGCTCTCGCCGGCTGCCAGCACCGTGTGGGTGGCACAGCCGGTGACCGAGTCCAGCACCGTGGCGGCAAAACCACCGTGCACACCACCCAGGGGATTGGTGTGGCGTTCATCTGCAGTGGCCAGGAAGACCACCCGCCCCTCTTCCACCAGATCCGGATCCATGGGCATGGTCTCAGAGATGGGCGGGCGCGGCAGTTTGCCGGCGGCGAAGGCCTGCATGATTTCCAGGCCGGTCAGTGTCGCTATATTCATGGGATGTCCTGTTTGCCATGGGGAATGCCCGTCATTATGAGTTCCTTTTTGGAACTTACAAGACGATACAGGGCGTTTCCCGGCAAACAACAGGGCGGAACAAAACGGCGTTATCAGGAAAGGGGCGGCTCTGGCATCAAGCTGATGCCAGAGCGCAGGGGGTATTGCGAGTTACGAGGCACGAAAGGCAAACCGCTTTGCTTTTCGTTTTCCGAAACTCGCTTCTCGTAACTCGTAACGGATCTTCAGCCCTACAGCGTCACCGTCCGGCAACAGTTCTTTCCTGCCTGCCGGGCGGCGGCCAGGGCAGCTTCCACCGCCTGCAGGGCCGTGTCAGTGGAGCCGTACTCTTTCTGCTCCGCATCACAGGGCATCAGAGTGGCGACACCAAGACTTACCGTCAGGGGCACCGGCACCTCGGACAAAGACAGCACCGTCTGGCGACAATCCTCCGCCACATCTTCGGCCTGATTGAGGCCAGCTTCCGGCAGTAGCATCAGGAACTGTTTACCGGTGAAGCGCCCCAGACAGACATGATTTCCACCCAGCTTGCCCAGCGCCTCAGCTACCGCCACCAAGACATCATCGCCGGCAGCATGGCCATGCGCCTGGTTCAGCTGATCCAGATTGCCCACTTCCACCAGCACCAGCGAAAGTGGCTCACGGGTTCGCAGGCCCAGCTTCAGGTTCTGGCGCAGCTGCTCCAGGATCACCGGGCGGTTACTCAGGCCGGTGAGCGCATCCTGGCGGGCCAGACCGGCCAGTTCGCGGTTGAGCTGTTCCAGTTCGTCGCGCTGCTCGCGCAGGGCAATTTCGCCATTTACCTGGGCGGTGATGTCTTCGAGCTGGGAGAGGAAATAGCGCGGGGTGCCATCACTGTTGCGTACCAGGGAGACCGCCAGCAATACCCACACTTCGCGGCCATCCTTGTGGGTATAGCGTTTTTTCATCCGGTAGGTGGTGGCATCGCCACGCAGCAGGCTCTCCACATGCTCCAGATCCTTTTCCAGGTCATCCGGATGGGTAATGGTCTGGAAATCAATCTCGCGCAGCTCGCTGTCGCTGTAACCGACAATCTCGCTGACTGCCTCATTAACTCGCAGCCAGCGGCCATTGGGCGCGACGATGGCCATACCGATGGCGGCGTGACGGAACGCGCCTTCGAACAGGGCCACATTGGTTTCCATGTCCGTCACCGCCCGTACCCGCTGGGTTTCCAGCCAGGAGCGTTCCAGGCCATGACCCAGAGACAGGGCCATCAGCTCCAGCAATTCCATTTCCTCCATGCTGAAGGGCTCCGAGCGGGGCCGGGTATCGCTGAAATTCAGGGTACCAACGATATCGCCCTGCACCCGGATGGGCGTGGCGATATAGGCCAGCAGCTGCAAATCGGTGTAGGCCGGGTGGGAGCGCATGGATTCCAGAGCCCCCACATCATGGAGGGCCACTGAACCCTGTTTGGCCAGCACTTCAGCACAATAAGTATCGCCCAGGGCGAAATGATCCCCGGCACGGATGGCGTCATTGCCCGACCGCACCGCCAGCACCTGATAGTCCTGACCCTGCACGCGGCTGATGATGCCGACAGACAGCCCCAGCAGGCGGCAACCCACTTCCAGGTACTGTCGATACAACTCGCGGCTATCCGCACCATCCAGCAATGACAACCGATGCAGTTCCTTCAGGCCCACCAGACGCAGGTCCGCCCCCTCTTCCATGATCATCGTTCCTTTTCCAGGCAATGTTTTCGCAAACGTTATTTATACGCTTGTGGGATGCAAGTAAAAACCTTGCACAACATTTCTTATGCAGACATGAAAAAGGCGCCGTAAGGCGCCTTCGTGAATCCCGCGGCTCAGTGCAGTTGGAACAGTATCTGTAACAACTGGATGCCCAGCAGCACAAACAGCGGACTCAAATCGAAGCCACCCATGGGCGGCAGCAGTTTGCGCACCGGCGCCATGATTGGCTCGGTGATTTGCACGATCACCCGCACCACCGGGCTGTAGGGGTCCGGGGCCACCCAACTGAGCAGCACGCGGATCAGCACCGTCCAGAACACATAATTGAGAATCAGGCTGGCCAGTTCACGCAAAGCATGGAGCACCAGCGCGGCACCAATGCCGCTGGGGAAACCACCCACCTGGATGCTCAGCAGAATCACTGTTTTGAGAATGATCAGCACCAGCACCAACACCAGCGCGGCAATATCCAGGCCGCCGTAGCCGGGGATCACCCGACGCAGGGGCTTGAGCAACGGGTTGGTGGCCTTGAGCACGAACTGGGAGATGGGATTATAGAAATCCGCCCGGGCCAGCTGCAGCACAAAGCGGGTCAGTACGATGAAGATGTAGGCGCTGAAAACAAAGTCCAGCAGGAAAAACAGGGCGCCCTGGGGGTTCATGGATTACTCCGTGGTTCGCAACAGGGGAAGAGTTTGGGGCTTGGGGCGGGAAAATCAAGCTGCGATGGGCAAGCTACAAGCTTCAAGCTGCAACACGAGATACCGCCCTCTTTTCAACAAGGCCGTGCCCGCGCTCAAACGATCTGACGCGGGCACAGCATGCCAAGAACCTGACTACCTTTCACGCGCCTTGTAGCTTGCAGCTGCTCTTACCCCGCCAGCTCTTCCGACCGCTCCCGCGCCGCAGCAACGGCGGCCTGGACCTGTTCACGGAAGCCTGCTTCCTCGAAGACGTTGAGCGCTGCAGCGGTGGTGCCGCCGGGGCTGGTGACCTGCTGGCGCAGCACGTCCGGGCCCGCTTCGCTGGTGATGGCCAGTTGTGCAGCGCCCCAGGCGGTCTGCAGCACCATCTGACGAGCAGTGGCCGGGTCCAGCCCCTGCGCCTTGGCGGCTTCGATCAGGGATTCCATCAGCAGGAAGAAATAGGCCGGACCGGAGCCGGACACCGCAGTGACCGCATCCAGTTCTTTTTCCTCGGCAAACCAGAAAGTAAGCCCCACGGAGCCGAGAATCTCCTTGGCCATGGCTTTCTGCTCGTCGCTGACGCCCTCGGCGGCATACAGGCCCGTGGCGCCAGCCTGGACCAACGACGGCGTATTGGGCATGCAACGCACAATCGGAGTCTCCCCCAGCCAGCTACGCAGGTTGGCCACGGTGACGCCGGCGGCGATGGAGATCACCAACGGCTGGCGATCGGCAATCAGGTCGCGCAGATCTTCACACACGGCTTGCATCATTTGCGGTTTCACCGCCAGCACCAGCACATCCACTCGGCCCGCCACGTCGCGGTTCTCGGTGCTCACGTGCACGCGGTGCAACTGGGACACCTCTTCCAGGCGATCCCGGGAGGGGTCGCTCATCCAGATGCGGGCGGGGCGAATTCCTTTCGCCACCATGCCGCCGGCCAGACTCGTAGCCATATTGCCGGCGCCGATAAATCCGATGCTTTGCTGTGCCATAACTGCGCAATCCTTGTCTTGTGTTGTAACGCGTACGATGCCCGAGGCGCTGACGACGCTGGTCTGCTGTGGTCAGGTGGTGCGCGGACCAAACAGGGCGGTGCCCACACGAACCAGGGTGGCGCCTTCTTCGATGGCCACGCCGTAATCCGCGCTCATGCCCATGGAGAGCGTATCGAGGGACGGCATTGTATTGCGCAATTGTGACAGTGTCATGGCGAGCTGTCGGAAAGCGCCCCGGCTGCTGTCCTCACTGTCCGCCCGGGGAATGGCCATCAGGCCACGCAGGCGCAGGTTGGGCAGGATGACGACCTCCGCGGCCAGGGCGGGCACAGCCTCCAGCGCAATACCGCTCTTGCTGCCTTCGTCGTCCACGTTCACCTGAATACAGACATTCAGCGGCGGCAGATACGCCGGGCGCTGCTCACTGAGTCGGCGGGCCACTTTCAGCCGGTCCACCGAGTGCACCCAGTCAAAGTGAGCGGCGATATCGCGGGTCTTGTTGGACTGGATCGGCCCGATGAAGTGCCACACCAGGTCGCGGCCCGGCAGTGCCGCTATCTTGTCCAGGGCTTCCTGCAGATAGTTCTCGCCGAAATGCCGCTGCCCCTGGTCAGCCAGGCGGGCCAACTCGTCCGGTGCGCGGGTCTTACTGACCGCCAGAAGCTGCACACTGTCGGAATCACGGCCGGATTGCTCACAAAATGCACGAATTTGCGCATTGATCTCTACCAGTGGGCTTTTGGAGTCTGTCATTATTGAACGGCTCAAGAGGTCGGGTTACTTTAGGCATGCGACGAATTTCTGAGGAGCCGGGCTCCGGCTGCCGACATAATAACAAAAGGGTGCTTATGGGCATCCTTTCCAATACCAGACAACGCAAGTAGAAATCCATGGATATTACCGAGCTGCTCGCTTTCAGCGCCAAAAACGGCGCTTCCGACCTTCACCTGTCCGCCGGTCTGCCACCCATGATCCGCGTAGACGGCGACGTGCGCCGCATCAATCTGCCGGCCATGGAGCACAAGGAAGTCCACGCGCTGATCTACGACATCATGAACGACAAGCAGCGCAAGGATTTCGAGGAATTCTTCGAAACCGACTTTTCCTTCGAGGTGCCCGGCGTGGCCCGTTTCCGGGTCAACGCCTTCAACCACAACCGGGGGGCCGGCGCGGTATTCCGGACCATTCCCTCGAAAGTGCTGACCATGGAAGACCTGGGCATGGGCAAGGTATTCCAGAAGATTTCCGACATGCCCCGGGGCATTGTGCTGGTGACCGGCCCGACCGGTTCCGGTAAGTCCACCACCCTGGCGGCCATGGTCGACTACATCAACAACTCCCGCTACGAGCACATCCTCACCATTGAGGATCCCATCGAATTCGTACACGAATCGAAAAAATGCCTGGTCAACCAGCGGGAAGTGCACCGCGATACCCTGGGCTTTTCCGAAGCCTTGCGCTCGGCCCTGCGGGAGGATCCGGACATCATTCTGGTGGGTGAGCTGCGGGATCTGGAAACCATTCGCCTGGCGCTGACCGCCGCGGAAACCGGCCACCTGGTGTTCGGCACCCTGCACACCACGTCCGCTGCCAAGACCATTGACCGGGTGGTGGATGTATTCCCCGCCGAAGAAAAATCCATGATCCGTTCCATGCTGTCAGAGTCCTTGCAGGCGGTGGTTTCCCAGACCCTGATGAAGAAGAACGGCGGGGGTCGGGTGGCCGCCCACGAAATCATGATGGGCACGGCGGCGATCCGGAACCTGATCCGCGAAGACAAGGTGGCGCAGATGTACTCGGCCATCCAGACCGGCGGCGCGCTGGGCATGCAGACTCTGGATCAGTGCCTGCAGGGGCTGGTGCAGAAAGGGCTAGTGGCCCGTGAAGTGGCCCGCGAAAAAGCCAAGAGCCCGGACTCAATCTAACGAGGAGAGAAACAAATGGAATTCGAAGAGCTCCTCAAACTGATGGTGCAGAAAGGCGGCTCCGACCTGTTCATTACCGCCGGTGTACCGCCCAGCATGAAGGTGAACGGCAAGATCCTGCCGGTGACCAAGAGCGCGCTGACCCCGGACATGACCCGGGATATCGTGTTCGGCGTAATGACCGAACAACAGCGCAAGGAGTTCGTGGCGCACCACGAGTGCAACTTTGCCATCTCCGCCCGGGGCATCGGCCGCTTCCGGGTGTCCGCCTTCTACCAGCGCAACCTGGTGGCCATGGTGCTGCGCCGCATCGAGACCAAGATCCCCAACGTGGACGACCTGCGTCTGCCGCCGGTGATCAAGGAACTGGCCATGACCAAGCGGGGGCTGGTGATCTTCGTGGGTGCCACCGGTACCGGTAAGTCCACTTCGCTGGCCTCCATGATCGGCCACCGCAACAAGAACTCGAAGGGCCACATCATCACCATCGAAGACCCCATCGAATTCATCCACCAGCACCAGGGTTGCATCGTCACCCAGCGCGAGGTGGGCATTGATACCGAATCCTTCGATGTGGCCCTGAAGAACACCCTGCGTCAGGCGCCGGACGTGATTCTGATCGGCGAGATCCGCACCCCGGACACCATGGACAAGGCCATCGCCTTCGCCGAAACCGGCCACCTGTGTCTGGCCACCCTGCACGCCAACAACGCCAACCAGGCGCTGGACCGGATCATCCACTTCTTCCCGGCGGATCGTCACGGCCAACTGTGGATGGACCTGTCCCTGAACCTGAAAGGCATCGTCGCCCAGCAACTGATCCCCACCCCGGACGGCAAGGGTCGCCGCGCCGCCATCGAGGTACTGCTGGGCACGCCGCTGGTACAGGACCACATCCGCAAGGGCGAAGTGCACATGCTCAAGCAGTTGATGAGCAAGTCCCGCGAACAGGGCATGCAGACCTTCGACCAGGCCCTCTACGACCTCTACTCCGTCGGCGAGATCACCTACGAAGACGCCATGCTCCACGCCGATTCGCCCAACGATCTACGCCTGATGATCAAGCTGGGCAACGAAACCGATGCGTCCAGCCTGGATATCGCCACGCGGGGATTGAGTATCGAGGACACAGAGTAAAGATAGTTAATAATTAACAGTGAATAGTTAATAGTTGCGCGGTGGAGGCCGTTACGGACTGACAGGCTCTGCCCGCGCCCAACCCCGCGATAGCAGGGACGCCTTTTTACTTTACCAATGGAGGGGAAAACCCATGCAACAACAGAAAGAAACGCACCTGACACCCATCGGCTATCTGCTGTGGTTTTTCGGCGGTATCTTCGGTTATCACCGTTTCTACTATGGCCGCCAACTCACCGGCCTGCTGTGGATGCTTACCGCCGGGGTCTTCTTCATCGGCTGGATCGTGGATGCCTTCCTGATTCCGGGCATGAACCGGGATGCCAATAACCAGTTCAAAACCGGCGAGACTGATTACAGCGTGGCCTGGGTGCTGATGCTGTTTCTGGGTATCTTCGGCGCCCACCGCTTCTACATGGGCAAGATCGGCACCGGTATTCTTTACCTGCTGACACTGGGCCTGCTGGGCCTCGGCGTGCTCTACGACCTGTTCACTCTTAATGGCCAGGTGTCCGAGCGCAACGGCGAAACCGCTCAGGGTGAGCCGGTTCCTGCCTGAAGAGAAGCAAGCTACAACGCGAGAAAGATCATTTTTGATCTGCAATCAAAGAGGCCGCGCCCAACTTTTGGGCGCGGCCTCATCAGTTCTGGCCCGCAATAGACTTGCCCGCGTTGCAGCTTGTAGCTTGCGGCTTGAAGCTATCTTTCAATAATGCGGCGGCGGTGCATCTTCAATACGTGACGCCGCCATTTCCTCGGACAAATCCAACACCCGGTCCACCAGTTTCCGGCACACCTTGTCCAGCTCGTCAATTTTTGCCTGCTGATCACTGACCACCTTGTTCAGGTGCTGGACCAGGTCTTCCTGGTAGGCCAGCTTGGTTTCGATATCGAGAAAACGCTCGTCGCTCATTGGGTGTCTCTCTGGTTGTCTTTACGGCAGGGCAAATCCCCACCAGCTCCGTAGGATCGGGTTTTCGCTTCTCGTAACTCGCACCTCGAAACTGTGGTTATCACGCCGTCCCTACAGGAAGTATGGCATCGCCCCATTGTACTTGCCCGAACGCAATAATGCCGCTAAGGTTTGCCCCGTCTTGGGGGAGTAGTCGCTCGGTTTTCACCCCTTGGCGGTCATCAACATAGTTGCGCCGCATGCGCATGGTGGCCGCGTCCGCATCTAGGGAGCCTCTGAATACTCCTAGGATTGACGAGACCTGAGACATCGCTGGTATTCCGCTGGGGCGGGATTGACCGGTGGTGTCTCTGTGTCGCAATCCCGCCCCTCTGGAAACATTCATGGAAGCCCTGCTCAGCTCTTTCCTGCTGGTTGCCCTCGGCGAGATCGGCGACAAGACCCAACTACTGTCCCTGGCCCTGATCCTCAAATTCCGCAAGCCCTGGCCGATTCTGGCCGGCGTGGTGGTGGCCACCCTGCTCAACCATGGCGCGTCGGTATGGTTTGGTGACTGGTTGGCAGGCGCCATTCCCGGAGACTGGCTGCGCTGGATTCTGGGCATCAGCTTTATCGGCCTGGGCCTGTGGATGCTGATCCCTGACGGCGAGGAGAAAGTGGATGGTGATCCCCGCTTCGGCCCCTTTTTGACCGCCCTGGTACTGTTCTTCATTGCCGAAATCGGTGACAAGACCCAATTCGCCACCATTGCCCTGGCGGTTCAGTTCAAGGACCAGTTCTGGCCGGTACTGGGCGGCTCCACCCTGGGCATGATCGTCGCCAACCTGCCGGTGATCTGGCTGGCCCACCAGTTCGGAGGCCAACGTCTGGAAACCTGGGCCCATCGCATCAGTGCGGTACTGTTTGTGGGTTTCGGGGTCTGGGCGTTGATGCCAGCCTGACCAAACAGGCGCCACGCGACACGCATAAAGCCTGATACAATCTGGCTTCTTTTTGCGTGCATGCGTGTTGCGTGCTGCCTGTTTGCGAGTCCTGACCCATGGCCCTCACCGCCACCATCTACAAGGCCGAACTGACCGTGTCCGACATGGACCGGGACTACTACGCCACCCATAACCTGACCGTGGCGTTGCATCCGTCGGAAACCGAATCGCGGATGATGTTGCGGCTGCTGGCCTTTGCCCTGAATGCCCACGAAGACCTGACCTTTACCCGTGGCCTGTCCAGCACTGACGAGCCGGATCTGTGGCAACGCAACCCGGACGACACGCTGGAACACTGGATCGAACTGGGCATGCCGGACGAAAAGCGTCTGCGCAAGGCCTGTGGCCTGGCGCGCCACGTGACGCTCTACACCTACGGCGCCCGGGCACCACAGGTATGGTGGGAGAGCATGAAGAACAAGGTGACCCGCTTCAGCAACCTGCACGTCGTTCATGTAGACCCGGACAGCGAAGCGACCCTGGCGCCACTGATGCAGCGCACCATGCAACTGCAATGCATGATTCAGGATGGCCAAACCTGGTTCGGCAGCACCGAGCAATCCATGGAGATGGGCCTGACAACCTGGTTTGGCGCCAGCCACCATCACTAAATCTTCACGCTGCGCACAATGCCTTCATGTTACTAGTGCAGTCGATACTTCTTTGACGACGGAGACTCCATGCCAGAACTGATTCTGCACCACTACGCCCTGTCCCCCTTTTCCGAAAAGGTCCGGGCCATGCTCGGCTATGCCGGCCTGGACTGGCAATCGGTCACCGTGCGAGAAATGCCGCCTCGGCCGCAACTCGCGCCCCTGGCAGGCGGTTATCGGAAAATCCCGGTGGCGCAGAGCGGCGCGGATGTGTTCTGCGACACCCGCATCATCAGCCAGGAAATTGCTCGTCTGGCCGACAAGCCTGAACTGGTGGCGGCCAACTGTGATTCCCAGGTGCAGGATTTTGTCGCCAGGGTGGACCTGGATATCTTTCTCGCCTGCATCATTTCTGCGGGTAACATGACCTTGCTGCGCAAGGTACTCAAGGAATCGTCACTGCTGGATCTGGGCCGCCTGTTATGGGACCGCATCGCCATGGGCAGCAAGGCCAAGGTGAAAACCAACAGCCCGAAACAGATGAAACGCATGGTGGAAGCCCATCTGACCGACCTGGAGGGAAAGCTGCAATCACAGCCGTTCCTGTTTGGCGACACGCCAAACGCCGGTGATTTTTCCGCCTACCACAGCCTGTGGTTCCAGCGCGACCTGGCGGAACAACCCCGCTTCAAACGGTTTCCCAAGGTAAATGCCTGGATGGACCGCCTGCAGGCCTTTGGGCAGGGCAACAGCACCCAGATCAGCGCCGACCAGGCCCTGGAGCAGGCCCGTGCCGCCACCCCCCGCCCACTGCCCGATTCCACTCAGGACCAGGCTCTGATCGGCAAGACCGTGAGCGTGGTCCCGAGCGACTACGGCCGTATTCCGGTGGAAGGCACCCTGGTGGCCAGCACCGATGAGCGCTGGATCGTGGCACGGGACGAGGATGCCGTGGGTCGGGTGCATGTGCACTTGCCGCGCCAGGGCTTTGTGATCCGCGCGGTCTGACCGAGCACTGATTCAAGCGTTGGAGCCTTGCTTGCAAGGCGAAGGGCTTTTTCCGGTGCCGTGCCAACGGCTGATCTTTCGCTTTGCGAGCAAAGCTCCAACGGGAGCTTCGCAACCGAATTGGGGAAACCACCACCCCGATAGAACTTTGCTCACAAGGCGAACGTGCCGGGCCCAGCCCCCCTACATGCTGCGCTGATTAACCCGCTTCATCAGTTCTTCAGCACTTTCCTTACGCTCGGAATAGCGGTCGGTAAGGTAGTCGCTACGATCACGGGTGAGCAGGGTGAACTTCACCAGCTCCTCCATCACATCCACGATACGGTCATAGAAACCGGACGGCTTCATGCGGTCGTTCTCGTCAAATTCCAGAAAGGCCTTCGGCACTGATGACTGGTTGGGGATAGTGAGCATGCGCATCCAGCGACCCAGCACCCGTAGCTGGTTCACCGCATTGAACGATTGCGAGCCACCACACACCTGCATCACCGCCAGGGTCTTGCCCTGGGTGGGGCGCACTGCGCCCAGCGACAATGGAATCCAGTCGATCTGCGCTTTCATGATGCCGGTCATGGCGCCGTGGCGCTCTGGCGAGCACCACACCATCCCCTCACTCCAGGTCACCAGATCACGCAGTTCCTGCACCTTGGGGTGGCTGGCATCTTCGCTGTCGGGCAACGGCAGGCCATCGGCATGAAAAATCCGCGGCTCTGCGCCCATGGCTTCCAGCAGACGGGCCGCTTCCGCCACCACAAGACGGCTGAAGGAACGCTGACGCAGCGATCCATACAACAACAAGATCCGTGGTTTATGGGTAGACGGCTGATCCCGGAATACGCTATCGGTCGTGGGAAACTGGAAGCAGTCGTTGTCTAGGTTGGGTAGATCTTTCATGGCACGATGACTTCTTTCGCAATAATTAAGGCCGTCTTCGCGATGCAAGCATCGCTAACTACACGAGGGTAGTGATTCTTGCATCACGAACGGTTTTGATTTCGCTGTTAACTATTCACTATTAACTATTCACTGCTCTCTTCGAACCAGTGCGAAGTACGATTGACGATCGCCACCAGCGTCAACATCACCGGCACTTCCACCAGCACACCCACCACCGTGGCCAACGCCGCGCCGGAGTGCAGACCGAACAGGCTGATGGCCACGGCCACCGCCAGCTCGAAGAAGTTGCTGGTGCCGATCAGGCAGGCGGGACCAGCCACGTTGTGCTTCAACCGCAGACGCCGGGCCGCCCAGTAGGCAATCACGAAGATGCCGTAGGTCTGGATCAACAGCGGAATAGCGATCAACACGATAGCCATGGGTTTGGCCAGAATGGTTTCCGCCTGAAAGCCGAACAGCAGCACCACGGTGGCCAGCAGCCCCATCACACTGATCGGTTTGAGGGCATGGACGAAGCCCTCCACTTTCGCCTCGCCACCTTTTGCCACCAGCATCTGGCGGGTCAGGAAACCGGCGATCAGCGGCAGCACCACATAGAGCACCACGGACAGCAGCAGCGTATCCCAGGGTACGGTGATATCACTGACACCCAGCAACAGGGCCGCAATGGGGGCAAAGGCGAACACCATGATGATGTCGTTCACCGACACCTGCACCAGGGTGTAGTTGGCATCCCCCTTGGTCAGGTGACTCCACACAAACACCATGGCGGTACAGGGCGCCACGCCCAGAAGAATCATGCCAGCGATATACTCGGTGGCGGTCTGAGGGTCCACCCAGCCGGCGAACAGCACCTTGAAGAACAGCCAACCCAATGCCGCCATGGTGAACGGCTTGATCAACCAGTTGATCACCAGAGTGAGCAACAAACCCCGTGGGTTCTGCCCCACTTTCTTGATCGCCGTGAAATCAATCTGGATCATCATCGGGTAGACCATCACCCAGATGAACACCGCCACCGCCAGATTTACGTGGGCGTACTCAAACGCTGCCACCGCCTGAAACACGGGCGGCACGGCCAGCCCCAGGGCCACCCCGGCAATAATCGCCAGGCCGACCCAGACACTCAGGTAACGTTCAAAAAACGGCATCAGTGGCCACCCAGTTCCCGATGAATTTTCTGGGCTGACGCAATCAGGCCCAGCGGGTTCATCTCGTCCAGATCCAGTTCCACCAGCTTCTCGATGCGGTCGTGCAACTCGTTATACGTGGTCTCAAAGGCTGCGCGGATTTCCTCGTCCGTACCCGTGACATGGGCCGGGTCGTGCAGGCCCCAATGCACCTTGGGCGTATCACCCAGCCACACCGGGCAGGATTCGCCAGCAGCGGCGTCGCAGACGGTAATCACCAGATCAATCTGCTCACCTTCCAGATCATCCATGGATTTGGAGCTGGGGTTGTTCACTGTCACGCCATGGCGCGACAGTACTGCCAAAGCATTGTCGTTGACCTTGCCGGTGGGCTGGCTGCCGGCACTCAGGCCCCGCAGCTTGCCGTTGCCCAGGTGGTCGGCCAGGGCTTCACCGATGATGGAACGGCAGGAATTGCCGGTGCACAGAAACAGGACATTCAGGGGCGTATTCATGGTCGTTATCTCTCTCAGCGATTTGGGCAATGACGCTTACGGACAGCACTTACGGGCAGCAAAAAGTCTCAGGAAAACGGATGGCCAGATGCTCTCGGGCCGGTTCCACCAGGGAATCAAGGGTCACCATGGCCCAGGCGGGCAGTTCCGGGTTGATGCGGTAATGCATCCAGGTGCCCTGCCGCCGCGCCACCACCAACTCGCACTGGCGTAACTGGGCCAGATGCCGGGAGACTGTGGACTGTGGGGCACTGATGGCTTCCACCAGGTCGCACACACACACCTCGCCCTGGCCATGCAGCAGGCAGATCAGGCTCAGGCGAAGGTCATCGCCGAGACATTTGCAGAGCTGTGAGGGAGTGAGCATGGGCCGCCCTGTATTCGTATATTCGGAAATACGGATATTAAAGAGACACATTGCAAGATACAAGTTTCAATGCGGGAAGGTTTTGTGACGATGGCGGAAAGGCAAAGGCCGCGCCCGGAACGGGTGCGGCCTGCAAGGGTCCTGTAGGAGCGCCGCTTGAGGCGCGAAGCGAGGAATGCGCTAGCCATAGCCTTCAGGATAGGCCTGCCGAGCGTTGCCATTCCTGATCGCCCTGCGGGCGACTTCCTCGCTGCGCGAGGTTCGCGCCTCAAGAGGCGCTCCTACAGCGGCGTTGTAGCCGATTTTGCTCGCAGCTGGAAGCTCGTAGCTCGCAGCTGCCTTTATTTCTTCAGCTTGGCTTCGATCTCGTCCACGGTGATATGGCGTACATCCTTGCCTTCCACCAGGTAGATGACCTGCTCGCCGATGTTGCGGGCGTGGTCACCGATGCGTTCCAGGGCGCGCAGGGACCAGATGATGTTGAGGATACGGGTGATGGAACGGGGATCTTCCATCATGAAGGTCACCAGCGAGCGCATGGCGCTGCGGTATTCCATATCCACTTCGTTGTCTTCGGCGGCTACCGCCAGAGCTTTCTTGGCATCGAAGCGAGCAAAGGCATCCAGGGTGTCGCGCAGCATGTTGCGCACATGGTTGCCGATGTGGCGCACTTCCACGTAGCCACGCGGGGACTCGCCCTCTTCCGCCAGTTGCTGGCCCATGCGGGCAATCTTGGCGGATTCATCGCCGATCCGCTCCAGGTCGGAGACGGCCTTGGTCACGGCAATGATCAGACGCAGGTCCGAGGCGGCGGGCTGGCGCAGGGCCAGTACCTTGGTACATTCCTCGTCGATCAGCATTTCCAGCTTGTCGACCTTGTCTTCCGTCTCCAGCACCTTCTGGGCCAGGTCGGAATCCGCATGCAGCAGTGCCTGCAAGGCATCCACCACCTGCTTTTCCACCAGGCCACCCATCTCCATCAGGTTGTTGCGGATGGATTCCAGTGCCTCATTGAACTGGGTTGAGCTGTGCTCACCAAAATGCATGCGATCCATGATCTGTTTTCCTCCGAGCGGCGCTTAGCCGAAGCGCCCGGTGATATAGGCTTCCGTCAGATCGTGTTCCGGTTTGGTGAACACGGTCTCGGTGTCATTCATTTCCACCAGACGACCCAGGTGGAAATAGGCAGTGCGATGGGATACCCGCGCGGCCTGCTGCATGGAATGGGTGACGATGGCGATGGTGTAGGACTCGCTCAGCTCGCTAATCAGTTCCTCGATCTTGGCGGTGGCGATGGGGTCCAGTGCCGAGCAGGGCTCATCCATCAGCACCACTTCCGGACTAACGGCAATGGTGCGGGCAATACACAGACGTTGCTGCTGACCACCGGACAGGCCAGTACCAGAGGCGTGCAGGCGATCCTTCACCTCATCCCACAGACCCGCCTTGCGCAGGCTGTTTTCCACGATCTCGTCCAGGTCGTATTTCTTGTTGGCCAGGCCGTGGATACGCGGGCCATAGGCCACGTTATCGTAGATGGATTTGGGAAACGGGTTGGGCTTCTGGAACACCATGCCGACCCGGGCACGCAACTCCACCACATCCAGTTTCGGGTCGTAGAGATCCTGCCCTTCCAGATGCAGATCGCCTTTTACCCGGCAGATATCAATGGTGTCGTTCATGCGGTTCAGGCAGCGCAAGAAGGTGGACTTGCCACAACCGGATGGGCCAATCAGCGAGACCACTTCGTTCTTGCCGATATCCAGGCTGACGCCATGAATCGCCTGATTATCGGCGTAGAACACCTCCACATCACGCAGGCGCATTTTCGGGTTATCCACAAAGGGCTTGCCCACGGTCTGATCGGGATAGGGGGTGTCTTGTGTCATTGCGTCACGCTCATTAATGGCCTTGTCTTTGGCCGCATCATTGTTGCCCAGAGACGGTTTGTCCAGTTGCTGTGCGGTTTCCATCACTCAAATCCTCGTTACCGGTCCGTTACCAGCGCCGCTCAAGACGCTTGCGCAGTACCACCGCCAGGGTGTTCATGGTGATCAGGAATGCCAGCAGCACCATGATGGCGGCAGACGCCAGCGCTTCAAAAGATTGCTCCGGGCTGTCCGCCCACAGGTAGATCTGTACCGGCAGCACGGTGGCAGCATCCAGGGGACCGGCGGGCAGATCGACGATAAAGGCCACCATGCCGATCATCAGCAGCGGTGCGGTTTCACCCAGGGCTTGGGCCATGCCGATAATGGCGCCGGTGAGCATGCCCGGCAGCGCCAGCGGCAGCACATGGTGCAACACCACCTGCATCTTCGATGCCCCCAGCCCCATGGCCGCCTGGCGAATGCTGGGCGGTACCGCCTTGATGGCGGCACGGCTGGAAATGATGATG
>NZ_JBNPEC010000038.1:0-3032 GCF_051117345.1 Alcanivorax sp. | reverse complement strand
CAGGCCAGTCGACTGAACCTGCCGTTGACGGCCCGTTACGCTGTACTTTGTCATGATCTGGGTAAGGGCAAAACGCCCGAAGAAGAATGGCCCCGGCATATCGCCCACGAAGTGCGTAGCGCCCGACTGGCGAAAACCGTGTCCAAGCGCTGGCGCGTCCCCAAGGACGCCGCCTCCCTGGCTGCCCTGGTGGCGGAATACCATACCCACTGCCACCGGGCTCTGGAGCTGAAACCCGCCACGGTCTGGAAGCTATTGAAGACGCTTGATGTGATACGCCGCCCGGAACGGCTGGAAGACTTTCTGCTCGCCTGCGAAGCCGATGCGCGCGGTCGTACCGGGCTGGAAGATCGCCCCTACCCCCAGGTGGATTACCTGCGTGGCGCGGCGCAGGCAGCCAGCCATATTGATGTGGCGGCACTGCGGCAGAGCGGCATTGAAGGGCCGGCACTGGGCGAGGCCATTGAAAAGGCTCGCATTCATGCAATCTCGGAGTTTAAAAAAACATGGCAGACCCCGTCGCCCTGATTACCGGTAGCGCCCGCCGCATCGGCGCAGAAATCGTTCGCACCCTGCATGCCAACGGCATGAAGGTGATCATTCACTATCGCAACAGCGCACAAGAAGCTCGCGCTCTGGCAGACAGCCTGAATACCTCGCGCCCGGATAGTGCGGTCATTCTTCAGGCGGATCTGGATCAGCCCGAGCAGGTGCGGCAATTGGCTCAGGACGCCCTGGCCTGTTTCGATCGCATGGATCTACTGGTCAACAATGCCTCCAGCTTCTATCCAACACCCGTCGATCAGGCCGATGATGCCGACTGGGACAGACTGGTTCACAGCAACCTGCGCGCCCCCTTTATTCTCAGCCAGAAACTGGCCGACGCTCTGCGACAACAGCAGGGCTGTATTATCAATATTGTGGATGTCTACGCGGAAAAACCGCTGCAAAACCATACCCTCTATTGCATGGCCAAGGCAGGATTGGCGATGATGACCCGCAGCCTGGCCCGGGAGCTGGGCCCGGATATCCGCGTCAACGGCGTATCACCGGGTCCCATCCTGTGGCCAGAGGCCGGGCAGATGAATCAGCAAGAGATTCAGGATGCCACCGCACTGAAACGCTGCGGCACCCCGCAGGATATTGCCCAGACCGTCTTGTGGCTTGGAACACAGGCGCCGTTTGTTACCGGCCAGATTCTGGCTGTGGACGGGGGACGCTCACTCACATTACAGGGAAGTTAAACGTTTTCGGGGGGACAGAATGAAAGGACTCATTACACTGCTGGCATTGTTACCGCTGCTCGCCAATGCAGAGGTGTACCGCTGGCAGGATGCCGACGGCAACTGGCACTTTGGCGATCAGCCGCCACAGGAACAGCACGAGACACTGGATATCAAGGCGCCGCCCAAGATCGGCCAGGGCGAACGGGTCCGGGAAATCAATCAGCGCACCCTACGACTACGCGAAAGCGAACAGGCCAGGGAGCAGGAACAGGCGGCCAGAGAGCAAAAACAACAAGATGCTCAGGATAAAAAATGCCGGGACGCCAGGGCAAAATTGAAGCAACTGCAGGGCCGTTTCGTCTACCGGGATGACGACGGCAATGTCACCCATCCCACCATGGACAAGGTCAAAGCCGACCAGGACGACGTTCGCCAATGGATCCAACAAAACTGTACGCCCTGATCCGGACCGGCCTCTGCCTGGTCGTGCTGGCGACATCACTGGCGGCCCATGGGGATATTTTTCAGTGGCGCGATGACAACGGCAAGCTGCACTTTGGTGATCGTCCGCCCGAGCAGGTGGACAGTAAAAGAGTCACCCCCAGAACGTCGCCCATCATGCAGGAACTGGAAATTACCGTACTGCGCCAGGACTTCA
The DNA here is from genome assembly GCF_051117345.1 of Alcanivorax sp. Classification (GTDB taxonomy): domain Bacteria; phylum Pseudomonadota; class Gammaproteobacteria; order Pseudomonadales; family Alcanivoracaceae; genus Alcanivorax. The sequence continues at coordinate 1,148 of NZ_JBNPEC010000038.1, read as the reverse complement.
TTCTGCCCGACGAGCTCCATGACAACACCCTGCAAGCGATCCGCAACATCTACCGGCGTTATCGCACCGATTTCGGTCTGGACCTGCATGGCACCGCCCAGGTCAATCTGTATCTGTTCGAACAGCAGGCGGATTTCCGTCAATGGATGGTCGACCGTATCGGCTCCAGCAACCCCAATTATGCCGGCGTGTTTATCCCGTCCAGCAATGAAGTGGCCGTCTGGCGCTGGGGAGATGATCAGGACGTGGCCCAGACAATTCTCCACGAAAGCAGCCACGTGCTTCTTTACCAACTATCCCCGGCATCACCGGTGTGGCTGCATGAAGGCCTGGCTCAGTATTTTCAGACTCTGGAAGTGCAGCCCGATGGCCGCCTGAAAGTCAGCGCTCTGCCTGACGCCCAGGCACGCATCCGCCAATGGATGGATGAAGGGCGGCTTATCACCCTCCGACAGTATCTGTCCCTGGGTGATAGCCAATGGCGGCGCATGGCCCACCAACTCGATGCCATTCCCTACACCGTCGCCTGGGCGACTACGGCGTTTCTGATGTCCAAACCCGTGGGCCGCAGCACATTGCGCCAGCTACTTCAGGAACTGGAAAAGACCGACCGCCGCCCCACGCTGAGAAGGATCGATCAGATCTATCCGGGTGGGCTGACACGGCTGGAATATGATTTTTTCCGCTGGGCACAGAGTGACATGGCGCCGCATTGGTATTGAACACAGCCGCAAGCTGTAGGAGTTCCTCTTGAGGGACGAATCCCAGCCTGAGCGAGGCGACAGAGATCCTGGTGCCAGCCATTCTTTCTGAAACCTGTCGAGTCCTGATATTCCTGATCACCCTGCGGGCCGCACGGAACTACGTGCGTTACTCCGCTACGCTCGGTTCCTACAGGGGGCTTCGTAGAAATGACGAAGTCCCGGAAACTTTCCAGACCACCTCTATCCAGTCGAGCGTAGCACGTAGCTACGCCTCCAGCTCCACCACCCACAATGCCTGACCGGAAACGTCCGCTTTTCCCAGCAATTGCCGGTAGGATTTGCCGGTTTCCGGATGGATGGCGTCGGGAGCCAGGTCCACCAGAGGTTTGAGAACAAAGGCGTGCTTGAGGATTTCGTCACGGGGCAGTTGCACCCCGTCGATAT
>NZ_JBNPEC010000057.1:0-3053 GCF_051117345.1 Alcanivorax sp. | reverse complement strand
CCTGAGCCGCCAGCTCCATGCGACCCACGCAGCCAGCCACACCAAGACTCCGCGCACAGGCCGGGCAGAGCACATTGAGCACCAGCTCGTCCCCTTTACGGCGTGCGGGCAGTACCGCCCATTTGTCCTGGCGCGCCTGTTGGCCAATGCGGTGGTAGTAATCCAGATTGATGTCACCACCGGGCTCGAAATCAAAGGTGGTAGGACAGCGGCTGCAATTGAGCCACATGTCGTACAGGGCTGCCGCGTCGTAGGGATCCCTGGGATCAAATGACATCGCCACCTCCTGTGGCAATCGAGCGAATGTGAGTGAGTAGTTTTAGTGCATTTTTTGTCAAAAACCCACGAATCACGTCACATTTGCCTGTTTTTTACACGCCTGAAAGGGCCGGTGATGGCAACACCTGCGGAGTTAAAGGCGCGCGCCCTGGGCCATCATTCGCCCCCCCAGGGCCATCATTTCCAGCTGTAGGCAGGCATGGTCCGCCAGCACCTTGCGGGCGGCTACCGTGTTGTCGAGCATGGAAATGCCAGCGCCGAACATGATGGCAATAGCAGCTTCCGCCTCCTGCTCCGCCGGCACCGCCTCACGTCCCTGGGCCGCCACTGCCTGACGCACGTCCTCGGCCAGCTCGTCCACCAGTAACTGCAGCTCCCGCTGGATACGCATCCGGTAGCGGTCATGGCTGCCCAACCGCTGCTGCACCAGCAGACGGAAGTCGTTTTCATAGTCGTTCAAGTAGCGCACAAAGCGCCCCACCAACTCTTTCACCGCACGGGCCGGGCCGATTTCGATCATGCTGCGCCGTTCGTACTCCATGGCCGAACGTAGCCGGAAACAGCAGGAGTCGATCAGTGCCAATCCCAGGGCATCCATGTCCGGAAAATGATTGTAGAGCGAGGTGGCGGCGAGCCCGGACTCCCGGGCCACTTCCCGCAGCCCCAGGCTATCCAGCCCCCGGCCGCCAGCCATCAGGGAACGGGCCGCTTCCAGAATACGTTCCCGGGTTTGTCGTTTCTGGCGCTGTCGCGTGGTTTCAGCCATAACATTATCACTAACGAGTGTTAGTTAAATAATCCCATGAATCCCGCTCATCGCGCAACTACATCCTGGTTACATAATAACCTTTGACAAACAAGTGTTAGCTGAAAGAGAATTCGCCTTACAGTTGTAAGGCAAGAAATTTGGCTCTTACCTATCTCACGGCGCATCATCAACTAGCGCTACAACACAGACTGCCCGCTTACAGTGGGCAGCAGGGAAGCAAAAGGGGAAAGCAATGAACTACTTCGTCACCGGTGCCACCGGCTTTATTGGTCGTTTTCTGGTTGGTCGTCTGCTCAAGCGTGAGGACAGCAGGGTTTTTGCCCTGGTTCGCTCCGGCTCGGAATACAAGCTGGACGCCCTGCGTCGCCGTCTGGGCGTGGATGCCGATCGTCTGGTGGCCATCCAGGGCGATATCAACGAAAAACTGCTGGGTGTCAGCAAGCGGGATCAGGATGACCTGACCGGTCAGGTGGATCACTTCTTTCATCTAGCCGCCATCTATGACCTGACCGCTGACGAAAACACCCAGCGCTACACCAACATCGAAGGCACCCGGCAAACGCTGAAGTTGGCAGAAAAACTGCAGGCAGGCTGTTTCCACCATGTTTCCTCCATTGCCGCCGCAGGTCTTTATAACGGCACCTTTACCGAGGACATGTTCGAAGAAGCAACGGGCCTTAACGACCCTTACCTGCTCACCAAGCATGAGTCCGAAGCCCTGGTGCGCCAGGAAAGTAAACTGCCGTGGCGCATCTACCGGCCCTCCATGGTGGTCGGCCATTCCGAGACCGGCGAAATGGACAAGGTCGACGGCCCCTACTACATGTTCAAACTGATCCAGAAGCTCAAGGATGTGTTGCCCAACTGGATGCCTTTGATCGGCGTGGAAGGCGGCCACTTCAATGTGGTACCCGTGGACTTTGTGGCTGACTCCCTGGACCACATTGCCCACCAGCCGGACCACGATGGCCAGTGTTTCCATCTCACCGCCGATCGCAGTTACAACCTGGGCGAGCTGATGGACATCATTGCCGGTGCCGCTCAGGCCCCCCGCTGGCCGGTGAAACTGGATAACAGCCTGTTCAATGTGGTCCCCGGCTTCGTCAAGAAAGGCGTCAGTGCCATGACCCCGAAGCTGGTGGTCAACACGGTGCTGGAAAACCTGGATATTCCCCCGTCTGCGCTGCAGTTTCTGACCTTCCCCACCGAGTACGACAACCAGCGCGCCCGTGAAGCGCTGGCCGGCAGCAACATCCAGGTGCCGGATCTGGAAGGCTATATCCAGCAACTGTGGGATTTCTGGGAAAACCATCTGGACCCGGATCGCGGCGACCGCAAGGATGAATTGCAGCCTCTGCCCACCCTGCCCGAGCGCGTGGACGGCAAGGTAGTGATGGTTACCGGTGCCACTTCTGGTATCGGCAAGGCCACCGCGCTGAAACTGGCCCGCGCCGGCGCTACCGTGCTGGTCATTGCCCGTACCGCAGAAAAACTGGAAGAGACCCTGCACGAAATCGACCAGCTAGGCGGCACCGCCCAGGCCTACAGCTGCGATGTGTCAGATCTGAACAGCGTGGATGATCTGATCCAGCAGGTGATCGCTGACCACGGCCATGTGGATGTGCTGGTCAACAATGCCGGCCGCTCCATCCGTCGTTCCGTGGTGCATTCCTTTGAACGCTTCCACGATTACGAACGTACCATGCAGCTCAATTACTTCGGTGCACTGAGACTGATCATGCAGCTGATGCCAGGCATGATTGAGCGTGGTGGCGGTCACGTGATCAACATTTCCAGCATCGGGGTACTCACCAATGCGCCGCGCTTCTCCGCCTATGTGGCGTCGAACGCCGCCCTAGATGCGTTCACCCGCTGCGCCTCCAGCGAACTGGCCCATGAAGGCATTCGCTTTACCACCATCAACATGACGCTGGTGCGCACCCCGATGATCGCGCCACCCACGCTCTCTAATCACTCTCCCACCCTCAGCCCCGCCCACGCAGCG
>NZ_JBNPEC010000138.1:0-3076 GCF_051117345.1 Alcanivorax sp. | reverse complement strand
CGTCACGGAGCCGGTGCCCACCCGGTCGTTGGCACGCAGGCGCAGCATGGCGATCTGGTCCGACGGCCCGGTAAAGGCCATCTCCGCTTTGCCGGTTTCCACGCTGAACAGGTCGTCATCTGCCTGCACGGACAGCGTGACCTGTTTCACCGTGTCGTCGGTCACGAACACTGTCTCCGGCAGGTCCACGGTTTCACCGGGGCCCATGACCCGTGGCAACGTGCTCAGCACCGCCAGCGGCTGGGTGACGGTGATGTCCTGATCCGCCTTGCCATAGGCGCCGTTGTCACCGGCCACCACCATGGCCCGCACCTGGCCCATGTAGGGCGGCAGGGAGATGTCGTGGCTGGCCTTTTCGCCCGCCTCCAGAGTGAAGGGGCCGAGGAACTTCACCACCGGCGGGAAACGCCGCCGCTGTTTCTCGCGGCCGTCATCGGCACCGTCGGAGCCGCCCAGGGCCAGCAACCGGTCCAGCTCGGCCCCATAGGCGCCAACCACCATGTCGAACAGATCCCAGGTCAGTACGCCCAGGGCCTCACGGCGATAGAAGGCCCCGTGGGGGTCCGGGGTGCGGTAGTTGGTCAGGCCCAGCAGGCCCTCGTCCACCAGCGCCAGGGTATAGGTCATGGCCTTGCCCTGTTTTTCGCTGACGTCCACGGTGAACGTCTCTTCCGGCTTCACTTTCTGCGGGGCCTTGATCTCTGGCTGCAGGCGGGTGGCCGGGTCTTCCACCAGTAACGGCACAATACCGTACAGGCGAATGGGCCGGTCATTGTCGCGCTGGTGCGGTTGCAGCAGGGCCACATGCACATACACATTGGGCGCCATCTCGGCGGTGACCGGAATCTCCAGGGTCTGGGCCTGGCCACTGGCCGGCAGCCAGTAGTGATCCAGCACCCGCGAGCCGTTTTCCAGGCTCACCAGCAGGCGGCCTTCGCTGACGGCGGGCAGTTCCACCCGGGCGGTCTCACCGACCTGGTAGTTTTCCTTGTCGGCGGACAAGGACAAACGGGTGGCGGCATCCTGGCTGCCACTGGCCTGATCGCGGCTCCAGCCCAGGTAAAGGGTCTGCGAGGTGCAGTGATCGCTCTGCCGGTCACAGACACGGATCAGGTGGCGGCCCCAGTCATAGTCGGCACCGTCCAGATTCCACTGACCCCGGCCCTGCGCATCTGTGGTGATCTGGGCCTGGGTGACAGAATGGGTGTTGGGGTCGCTGATAAAGTTGCTCAGGTCGTCGCCGGAACGGTCCCACCACCAGCGCCAGTCGATTTCGTAGACGGTGATATCCAGCGGCCGCCCGGACACCGGCTTGCCCTTGCTGTCCACACTGATCAGGTCGATGGGGTGCCTGCCCTCGCGGGACAGCGCGCCGCCCCAGCCACTGCCTTGCGGCACCTGCATGCCGACCCAGTGCTGGAAGGGGTATACCGGCACACTGCGGACCTGGGTGCTGTAGTCGCCGCTGTTCTCGAACACCCGGGTAGTCAGGGTGGCGCGCAGCATGCCCGGGGTCTGTTCCACCGGTATGGTGAGCGGGAAACTGGCCTTGCCCTGCCCGTCCACATGGGCCTCGAAGGCGGTGAAGGGCTCGCTGCTGAGGGCACGGGTGCTGTCATCAAAATGGTAGGCATTAAGACCATCGAAGCGGGTGGTGGTCGCCGCCACCCGCACTTTTACATCCGCTTTCAGGTTGGCGGCGGTGGCGCCGTTGAGCCACTGGGTAAACAGGCCCACTTGCGCCGCCTCGTTGGCGGGCAGCTGCTCGGGCAGTTCCAGGTCGATCTTCAGCCGGTTGGGCTTGATGGCTTCCACCCGCACCGGGGTATCGAAATAGCGCTGTCCCAGCCGGGCCACGGCCCGCCAGTTACCGGTGGGGGCGTCTTCATCGGTGGCCAGGGTAAAGGCATAGAAGTCCCCCACCGGCTGGTCCAGGGTGTAGCTTTTCACCTTGTTACCGCGCGGATCGAACCAGTCCAGAGTGAGCGGGTGATCGTCGGGCAGCACAGCGTTCTTGTCTTCAAGAATAAAGGTCAGGTGGATGTCGTCACCGGGGCGCCACACATCCCTTTCCCCGTAGAAGAAACCTTTCAGACCGTCGCGCACCGTCTGCCCGCTGGTGTTGAACTGATTGGTGGGCAAGGCCCGGTTGCGGGCCACTTTCAGGAAGCCGGTGTCGCGATCTTTCACCGCCTGCAGATAGAAAGGTGTGCTGTCCAGCTTGAGACTGGCCATGCCCTCTTCGTCGGTAAGCCCCATCCCCACCTGTTGCTGCTGGTAGTTGTAGGCCTTCACCACCACCTCGGCGGCGGGCTGGTTAGTGTCCAGGGCGGTGGCCACCACATGCAGGGTGTCGTCCTGGCCGCGCTTGGCGATCAGACCCAGGTTGGACGCCAGAAAGGCGCGGGTGCTGCTGGCCAGATCGTTATAGCGGTAGTAACTGTCGGAGCAGGGGTTGTCCTGCTCGTACCAGCTCAGGTAGCCGGCATCGCGGTAGTAGTCGGCCAGCCGGTCCGGTTGTTCCGCCTCCTGCCCCGGGCCCTCGTAGTTGTCCGGCAGGCTTGCCTCACGGGTCAGAGCGTTATCAGGGCAAGTATAGGTGATGTCGTCGCCATCAATGGTCAGGGTGAGATGCACCAGACCATTGGGGTGCTTGGCCATCAGCTCTGTCAGGTCCAGATGGTAGCGCTGCCAGCCGTCGCCGTTGGCGGGAAGCTCAAGGGTTTTCTGCCACAGGTAGCGACCGGTGCGGGTGTCCATATCCCCTTCATCCAGTTCGCTGCCCTGCAGATAGCGGCCGATATTGTCGTCAAATACCCGGAAGGCCTGCACCTTCACTGAACGGATGCCGACGGCCTCAAAGGGCACGCTGAGCTGCTTGCCATCCGGCAGGATGGTGCCCTTGCCGACAAAGCGCACGCCGGGTTTGGTCATCATCAGGGTGACGGTTTTTTCCAGCTTTTCCGCCAGCCGGCCATGGCTGGCGGCGCGCCGGCCAGCATCGCTCACCCGGGCCACATCCTCTTCCTTGTCATCCTGGGGATAGACCCGCCGGCGCCTGCCGTCCACTTCAAGG
>NZ_JBNPEC010000211.1:0-17042 GCF_051117345.1 Alcanivorax sp. | reverse complement strand
ACGGTCGGGGCGCGGTGCCGCGCACGTCGGCACTCCCCGCGTCTGCGGATTGTTGGGTGTGGTGGTGTTGCTGACAGGTTGCGTGTTGCTGGATCCTCCGCCGCCACAGGCGGCAAGCAGGCTGGTGCTCAGCAGGGCACTGAGTAACAGGCCGGGTTTCATGGTGCTCTCCTCGGGACATTATTGTTTTGGTCGGCGAACACTGTTCGCACTAACGTCCCAAGATTGACATTCTAACGGGTATGAAAGGAGGCCCGGCAACAAAACAGCAAGAAAAGCCTACCAAACGCAAAAATAGCTACGAGCTACGAGCTATGAGTCGCGGGGTAGGGTGTCAGGTACGGACAGAGTGTGCCCGCGATTCCTGGAATGAGCTACAAGCCACAAGCTTCAAGCTGCAACGCGGATCAGGCCGGGGCTTTTGAAAGGACGTGCCCGCGCACTCAGGTAATTGCGCGGGCACTGAGGCGCAGAACAGGAAAATCTGTCTCGCGCCTTGTAGCTCGAAGCTTGTGGCTTGCAGCTGCTTTTCAGATATTCTTTTCGATATGCGCCAGCACGTTGGCGAGGCGATCGACGAGAATCTTGTTGATGCTCTTTTCCAGTACCCGGCCCAGCTCGTCGCTGACTACCGCGTCGGCCAGCGGGCGGATGCGGGTGATGAAGTCGGCCAGCTTGGGCACGTCTTCGCCTTCCGGCAGGGCTTCGTCACCGTACTTCTCGTCCACCAGGTGGTGGATGATCATGCCGATAAAGCGCTCTGCCAGCTTGTCCACTTCTTCGCGAACCAGGCCGACATGGGTGAGCACCGCATCCAGCGGCACGCCAGCCTCGCTGAGTTCCTTGCCCGCGTTATAGATACGCGGATAGGGAATACGCAGGCGCATGCCTTCGGGAATGATGTAGCCCAGTTTCACCGCCTTGGTCATCACTTCCGGGGTGATGTCTTCGCCGAAATCATCCAGCAGTTCCTGGTAGTCCAGGTAGGACGGCACACTGGGGTTCTGCCAGGAGGTCACTGCCACTTCCAGGCCGAGGACATCGTTCAGTTCGCGGCCCTGTTCCCAGGCGCTGAGCAAGTCACGGATATTATTGAGGGTGTAGCCGCGTTCCAGCAGGGCGCCGATGATTTTCAGGCGGGCAAGATGCACATCGGTATAGATACCGGTGCGACCGCGCTTTTCCGGTGGCGGCAGGATGCCCCGATCCTGGTAGGCACGGACGTTACGCACCGTGGAACCAGCCTCGCGGGCCAGTTCGTCGATGGTAAATTCCTTGTGGTTGCCGGCTTCGGCCTGAAGTGCGCCGGTAACTGGCTGCGTGTATTTTTTCAGGCTGCGCAGTATAGCGGCGGGATTGCGGTCACTGGATTTCATGCCTGCGATGATAGCCGGCTTTTTACAAAGGCGCCACAGCCCACAGTGGCTGTAGGCTGGCGTTTTTGGCCATAAACGTGACCGTTGTCACTCGGGGGTGGCGGATGACGGGCGTCTGGCACGAATGCAAAAAATGCCATACTTCCAATGTGGGACGGGAAATACCGGGTTTCCTGCTGTGGGAGGGGTCGAGAGACCGCTCCCACAGCAGGATATTTGGGGTTTGGGGCTCATCGCTCGGGGTCGGGCTCAGGGGGTGATTTCCACCTGGGCCAGATTGCGGGCCAGGGACGGGGTGAAGCGCCCTAGCCATTGCATGCCTCGCGCTTCCGGGCTCACCGGCACCACCGCGCGGTTTTTCTCCACCGCTTCGACGATGGCCTGGGCCACCCGATCCGGGGTGAAGGCACGGCGCTGGTAGAGCTTGTGGGCGTGCTGGCGACGGCGGTCCTGCTCTTCATTGTCCACGCCCACAAAACGGGTGTTGCGGGTAATGGGGGTATCGATGATACCCGGGCAGATGGCGCTGACGCCGATGCCATGGTCGCCCAGTTCAGCGCGCAGACATTCGCTGAACATCAGCACCGCGCTCTTGCTGGTGGCATAGGCGGGCAGCATGCGCGAGGGCATGAAGGCGGCGGCGGAGGCCACGTTGACGATATGCCCGGCGCGCCCCTGGTCGATCATCTGGCGGGCGAACAGGCGGCAGCCATGAATGACGCCCCACAGGTTCACGCCCAGCACCTGTTGCCAGTCCTTGACGCTGGTATCCAGCAGCGAACCGGACAGGCCGATGCCGGCGTTGTTGACGACGATATCGGGAGCGCCCAGTTCCTTTTCCACCCAGGTGGCCAGGGCTTCCATGGAGCGGGTGCTGCTCACGTCGCACTTGCGGCTGAGGGCTTCGCCGCCCTCGGCAACAATGGTGCGGGCAGTGGCGGCGGCTGCCTCGGTGTTGATATCGGTGCACACCACCAGGGCGCCACGACGGGCGAAGGCCAGAGCGGTTTCCCGGCCGATGCCGGAGCCGGCGCCGGTGATCACCACCCGTTTGCCGCTGTCCGGGCCTTTTACCTGGCTGGCGCTGACTTCACTGCGTTGCAGGGGGCCGGAGGCAGGAGCACCGTCGATGTGCTGAATAAATTCGCGAATCCAGTCGGCGGTCACGTCCGGGTGTTGCAGCAGTGGGCCCCAATGGCCGCAATCGAGCTCCCGGCGCCACAACCGGTCGGTCCACTGTGACAGGTCTTCCAGCATGGCCGGGCGCACGTAGTTGTCCTGGCGGGCAACGATCAGCTGTACCGGCACCTTGGTATGCCGCTCGCGGGGCTTGAGCAGGCAGGGCAGCATGTTGGCCCGGTACAATTCAATGCCGTGGGTGCCGTCCTGCAATTGGGTGGCACTGGGCTCACTGTCCAGATTTTCGGTGCGGCGCAGCACTTTCGGCCAGGCCTTGGCCAGGCCGGCTTTCCACAGGGCCGGGGCCAGTACCGGTAATTGAAACGCGCCGATATACCAGGAGTGGGACAGCTGGTTGAGCACGGCGCCAATTTTCTGTTCGCGCAGTCGGGCTTTCATCCACTGGCCCACGTGGTCCAGGCAGGGGCCGGACAGAGTGGTGTAGGAGGCGATGCGCTGCTCGGCATCCGGGTCGGTGACCGATTCCCAGGTCTGGATGGAGCCCCAGTCGTGGCCTACCAGGTGGACCTTTTCATTCGGGCTGACAGCATCCATGACCGCATGCAGATCGTCCCGCAGTTCACGCAACTTGTAGGCGGCACGATCTTGCGGCACGGAAGAATGGCCGGCGCCGCGTACGTCATAGGCGACCACCTTGAAATCCCGGCTTAGTCGCTCGGCCACCTTTTCCCAGACGTGGTTGGCGTCCGGGTAGCCGTGCACCAGTATCACTGTGGGGCTCTTGTCCGCACTCCAGGTGCGTACGGCCAGGTCCACGCCATCACGGCTTACGGTTGTATCACGCCACTGCACCATCAGGCTGCTTCCTCTTCATTGTCGTTATGGCTGTTGTCGAGCAAGTGGGCCGGGGTGGCGGTCAGCCAGCGTGGGCCCTGGTCGTCCATCAGCAGGAATTCGCTGCTGGCGACGCTGTGTTGGCCGTCGCTCAGGGTCAGTTGCCACTGCCACAGTCCCGGTATCAGCGGCGCTTCGTCGATGCGATTGCCCTCTGGCAGGATGCCGGTGAGCGGCACCAGCCGGTAATGCTGGCGCAGGCCGGGGAACTGGCTGGCCAACTGTTGCGGTGTTTCACCCTGCTGGAGAGTCCGCGGCAGTTGCTCGCGGATCTCACGCAGTCGCGCGTGCAACGGCGCCAGCACGGAGCTGGCCGGGCCACTGAGGCTGGCTTTGCCGACATAGCCGTTCTGCACCGCATCGCAACGCAGTATATAGCTCATCCCGATCCGGTAGCGGCGCTTTCCCGGTCTGTTCAGGCCAAAGCGACGGCGGGGCGACTGGCCGGCAAAACGCACCTTGGGCGGGCGGGCCGGATCAAATAGTTGATGGGCACGGAGCCAGTCGCGGATCAGCAGTTCGCAATCCTGTTCGCTCATCCCCGGTTGCAGGGAGGCGGCGATAATCTGCAGGCATTTGTCGGCCTGCTCCCGTCTGTGGAGATAGGGGCCCAGAGCCTGGGGGTCCGGGGTCCAGAATGTGCTCATGAACGCCTCCACCGTCGTTGTTATGAAATGGACTCCGATAATTACAGTGGACAATGTCACGGTCAACCGGTGCGATTGGCATTCCTTTGCCGGTAATGCCTCCCCAGGGTCAATGGGGCGTGACAATTCGGGTACAGAGCGTTCGCGTGATCTTCACAATTTTCCGGTCCCCCCTTGTTATGGTGGGCGCCTGAATATGCTTCAAACATAGCGGTTGACCCGGCAAAAGCCGGCACTAAGGAGATGAGTGTGCGCCATCAAGCCCAGTCGTTGCGGGGCCTGACAGCCTTGCTTTCCCTGTTGTTAGTGATGCTGACGACGGCGTTGCCTGCCCAGGAGCAGGAGGCGCTTCCATCGGGCCAGGATTATGCTGAGCTGGCGACATTGCTGGAGACTGATGCCTCCCGCCAGCAGTTGATCGACCAGTTGCGCGGTCTGCAGGCTGCGGCCAATCCAGCCCCGTTGGGGCTGGAGGGTGAGGTTCCGGCCAGCGAAATCGCTGCCGAGTCTCCCAGCGGGCAGACCGCCGAGCAGGTTTCTCTGGCTCGTCGCATGGCGGCGGCTACCGGCAACCTGGCCGGTGACATGGGGCGCCAGTTCTCGGTCTTGAGTGGTCTGGTCACTGGCTGGTTCGCGAGTGATGACAGCGCCGGAGAGGCGGTTGCCAGCACCCCGGTGGATATGAAGGCGGTCACTGCTGCGCTGTTGAATCTGGCCATTCTGGTGGTGATCACCTTCGCTGTGTTCTGGGTGCTGCGAATGCTGGCGGGTTCCGCCTTTGCTCGCCTCAGCCACTGGGCCCGGGCCGGTTCGGAAAAGCTGGCCATTCTGTGCACCACGGTGGCCGTGGCGGTGGCCGCGCTGCTGGATATCATCGTGGTGGCGCTGGCCTATCTGGCCGGCACCTTTGTGGCGCCGCTGCTGACCGAGCAGCTGGGGGCGGACGCGACCCGGCTGGCCCTGTTCCTCAATGCCTTCTTGATCGTGGAGCTGGCCAAGGCCGGTCTGCGCATGTTCTTTTCCTCCCAATATGAGGGTCTGCGGATGCTGCCGGTGGCGGCGGAGCAGGCGCGCTACTGCAACCGGTTTCTGGCCCGGGAAGCGGGATTGATCGGCTATGGCATGCTGGTACTGGTACCGGTGCTCAACTTCAACCTGTCTCCGGCGGTTGGCAGTGGGGCCGGTACCCTGATCATGCTGGTGGCTCTGGCCTATGCCGCCATCGTGATTATCCGCAAGCGTCAGGTGCTGCGAGAGGCACTGACCGACCGCGCCAATGCCAGTTATGGCCCCCTGCGGCTGGCAATGCTGTTGCTGGCGCGCATTTGGCACTGGTTGGCACTGGCCTATGCCCTGCTGGTGTTTGCCGTCACCGTGCTGCATCCGGAAACGGCGTTGCCGTATGTGGCTATGGCGACTCTGGAGACCCTGGTTTATGTGGGTGTCGGGCTGCTGGTGTCGGTGGCGCTGGGACAGCTTATCGGCAAGGAAATCCAGCTCTCCGACCGTCTCAATGCCAGCATGCCGCGCCTGCAGGCCCGGGTGAACACCTATGTGCCCAGCGGGTTGAAAGTGATCCGCGCCCTGATCCTGATCCTGGTGGTGGTGCTGTCGCTGGATGCCTGGGAGCTCTATGACCTGGCCGCCTGGTATGCCACCACGGCGGGGGCGCAGACGGTTTCCGCCTTGATCGATATCCTGATTATCCTCGCGCTGGCGGCCCTGGTGTGGGTGGTGCTGGCGAGCCTGGTGGAGCACAAATTCAGCCCGCGCGAAGACAGCACATCCGCCGAGATTGCGCGCGGAGAAACCTTGCTGGGCCTGTTCCATACCACCATGGCCATTGCCATCATCATCATGACGACGATGATCGTGTTGTCCGAGATCGGTATCGAGATCGGCCCGCTGATTGCCGGCGCCGGTGTGCTGGGTTTGGCCATTGGTTTTGGTGCCCAGAAGCTGGTGCAGGATGTGATCACCGGGATCTTCATTCAACTGGAGAATGCCATGAACACCGGCGATTTCGTCAGCGTTGGTGGCAATTCCGGTACCGTGGACCGGGTGGGGATCCGCTCAGTGGCCCTGCGGGATCTGTACGGCACCTATCACATCGTGCCGTTCTCCTCGGTGGACGCGGTGTCCAACTTCACTCGCGAATTCGGTAACCATGTGGGCGAATACGGCATTGCCTATCGCGAGAGCATCGATGATGCCATCGTTCAGCTGGAAGCCGCTTTCGAAGAGCTCAAGGAAGGGGCCCACAAGGACAATATCCTGGCGCCGATGACTGTTGCCGGGGTTACCGCGCTGGCGGACAGCTCAGTGAATATCCGGGTGGTGATCAAGACCACGCCGGGGAATCAGTGGGCCGTGGGTCGTGCCTTCAATCGTCTGGTGAAGATCTACTTCGACAAGGCCGGCATCGAGATTCCGTTCCCCCATACCACCCTGTACTTCGGCGAAGACCGGGACGGCAAGGCGCCGGCGGGCAACATCCGCCTGGCCGACGAGCGGGTGGTGTCCACGCAGGATGGCAACGACGGGTAACTTCTTCCCGGACGGAGTCATCGACAAAACGCCTGCGCAAGCAGGCGTTTTTTTAGTTGAAAGTTCAAAGTTGAAAGTTCAAACGCGAACACAGCTAATCGGGCTTTGAAAGTCAGGCGTCCCGCGCTGGCAAGCTGACAATAACGTAAGATAGCGCGCTCACAACGGCCCACTTTGGCAGCGTTTCGGCGCGGGCGAGGCGCCGCTCGTTAGGCTTGGCCCAACCCGCGTTTCAACTTTAAACTTTCAACTCGCAACTCAAAAAAAAGGGCCGGCATAAATGCCGACCCTGGAGTCACCGGAAAAGGGAGAGCTCGGTGATGGAAAGTGTTAAGCGGCCTCCTCCTTGAGGAGGTCGCCCAGCAAGGCTTCAAAGTTTTTCAGCTGCTCGCTGTTGTCGTGGTCCCAGGGGTGGAAACCGGGTTTGAACCAGTCGAACCAGGGCTTGGTGATATTGCGGAAAATCCCTTTCTTGCCCCAGGTGTGCTTGGCCACGGCGCGCCAGCCTTTCAGGTCGGTCAGACCGCCCTTGATGCGCACGTTGTGCACATAATAGGGAATCATCAGGGCAAAGAAGACACCGGTGGCGGCCACCAGGGTGCCGCTGCGCAGAGCATAGGCGCCCAGGTTGCTGTCGTCGCCGATGGCTACCTGGTACACGTCGAAGGCCACCGCCTTGTGCTCGGTTTCTTCCAGGGCGTGCCAGTTCCAGATGGCCTTGTAGCCTTCGTCGGCCCCTTCCATGATCTCGGGTAAATCCAGCAGGCCGCCACCGAGAATGGCGGTCAGGTGTTCCAGCGCCACCGTGGCGGCCAGCTGAAAGGATTGCGGGGAATAGTCCTGCACGGCTTTCAGCAGGCGGGCCACAAAGGCTTCCTGGGCGTGCAGGGGAATACCTGCCTGGGCCACGAAATCGTTGTACTCTTCGTGCTCACGACCGTGCATGGCTTCCTGACCGATAAAGGCAGTGACCGCTTTTTTCAGCTCGGGATCCGTGATCTGGTCACGGTAATTGCGTACGCTGTCGATGAAAAAGCGTTCCCCCACCGGGAAAAACAGACTCATGGTGTTCATGAACTGGCTGACATTCAGTCCGTCCCGGTGCCAGGTCAGGGCTTTGGCCGGGTTCAGGTTGAATTTCAGATTGCGGCGGATGGGAAGAATCGAGATCGCCATGGTGCGTACCTCCGTAACTGTTACATCATTCGATGATACAATTGCTGTGTCACACAGCAAGGTTTTTCCACCGGGAAATGAAAAAAATGGCTCATAATAAACAGGAAGTTGCCAATCGTTTACTGGATGGCCTGATTGACCACCTGCTGGTCAAACTGTCGCCGGGGCAGCTGGACGGGCTGATCGAGCAGGAGCTGGATTATGCGTTGGATGTGGCCACTCGCTACACCCTGAACGATTGGGTCAGCGTCGAACAGATCCGCATTACCGCGCAGAAATATGCGGCAGAAATGGACATCAGCGGCGCCATTCCCGAGCTGGTCGGCGACATGGTGGAACAGTTCTACGATCACGGCATTCAGAGTGACCGCCTCATCGGCGACGTGGTGAACGAGGATGTGGTGATGGCGCTGCTCGACAAGGTGCTGGAGATTCCCTTGTCCCGCCAGAGCATGGCCTGGCTGGGCCGCAATCCGGTGCTGTTGGCGTTGCTGGCCGGTGGTGCTCAGCTGGGGCTGAAAACCCTGCTGCACCAGGGCTTGCCGCCGGCGCTGCACGAGCAACTGCGCAAACGTTTACCGGCCCGCTGGTTGGGCAGCCTGGAAGTACGTTTGCAGGAGTGGCTGTTAAAGCGTACCGAACAACTGCTCAGTGATCCCTGGTTGTACCGGGATGAAAACCTGGATGAGCTGCGCGAGCTGGTGCTGGTGGCCTGGCAGGAATTCTCCCAGCGCCCGGTTGCCGAGCTGCGCGAACTGATCAGCAGTGAGGATATTCAGGAACTGTTCGTGATCGGTTTCGAGTACTGGCGCGAATTGCGCCATACCGACTACTTCATCGCCATGCTGGATTCCGGGGTCAACGCCTTCTTCGACAAGTACGGCGACACCACCCTGATGGATCTGCTGGACGAACTGGGCGTTACCCGCACCCTGATGCTCGACGACGCCCGCCGCTTCCTGCCCCCGGTAATGGAAAAACTGCGCGCCGAAGGCCTGCTTGAGGCGTGGCTGCGCAGGCATCTGGAGGGGTATTTTGCGCGGCCGGAGACGCTGGAGCTTCTTTAGTTAACAGTGAATAGTTAACAGCGACGCGGCAAACCTATAGCAGGCTTTAAAACGTAAGAGGCCGCGCCCAAAATTTGGGCGCGGCCTCTTGTCTTTGGAGAATCCGATAACATCGATCGCGCAGCTGTTAACTATTCACTATTAACTGTTAACTATCCAACGCCTTCCTATACGCCTGCGTATGCAGCAACTCCACCAGCTCTTTCTCCGGCACCGGGCGGCTGATCAGGAAGCCCTGGATGCTGTCGCAGTGCATGTCGCGCAGGATGCTTAGGTGGGCTTCGGTTTCCACCCCTTCGGCCACCACGTTCATTTGCAGGCTGTGGGCCATGTCGATGATGGCGCGGGTGATGGCGGCATCATCTGGGCTCTTGTCCAGATCCATGATGAAGGAACGGTCGATCTTCAGGGTGTCCACCGGGAAACGCTTCAGGTAGCTCAGTGACGAATAGCCGGTGCCGAAGTCGTCCAGGGCCAGTTCGATGCCGCGGGTACGCAGCTGCTGAAGCAGTGCGATGTTCTGCTCCATGTCTTCCATGATCAGGCTTTCGGTGAGCTCCAGTTCCAGCAGGTGGGCCGGTAGCTCGGTGCTTTCCAGTACCCGGTCGACGATCTCGGCCACATTGCCCTTGCGGAACTGGTGGGCGGACAGGTTCACCGATACGCAGATATTGCCGAGCCCCTGTTTGTACCACTGGTGGGCCTGGCGGCATGAGCGTTCCAGTACCAGCTCGCCGATGGCGGAGATCAGCCCGGTTTCTTCGGCCAGGGGAATGAAATCCGCCGGCGGCAACAGGCCCATGGTCGGGTGTTGCCAGCGCACCAGCGCTTCTACCGAGGTAATACGATTGCTGGCCAGGTCCATCTTCGGTTGGTAGTAGACCACGAATTCGTTCTTGAAGATGGCCTTGCGAAGGCTGGTTTCCAGGGCCAGTTGCTCCACCGAGGCCACCCGCATGTTGCTGCGATAAAACTGGAAGTTGTTGCCGCCGCTGCGCTTGGCCTGGTACACCGCCATGTCAGCCTGGTTGATCATGCTCTGGGCTTCCTTGGCGGTGTCCGGGAACACGCTGATGCCAACACTGGCGCCCAGCAGGAGTTCGTGACCGTCAATCATGAAGGGCTTCTTCATGGCATTGATCAGCTTCTGGCAATGCTGGCTGATAGCCCCTTCGCCGCCGTGGTTTTCCAGCAGCAAGGTGAATTCATCACCGCCCACCCGGGCGAGATTTTCTTCACCGCCGGCGTGCTGGGCCATGCGATCGGCGGCGGCCTTGAGCAGACGGTCACCGATTTCGTGGCCCAGGGATTCATTGATCGGTTTGAAGCGGTCCAGGTCGATCATCAGCAGCGCCACTTTTTCCCGGTTCAGGCGTGCCAGTGTCAGGGACTTGTGCAGGTGTTCGCGGAACTGGGTGCGGTTGGCCAGGCCGGTAAGGCGATCGTAATTGGACAGGAACTGCAGTTGTTGCTCGGTTTCCTTGCGGGAGGTCAGGTCGGACATCATGCCGACAAAGCGGATCACCTTTTTGTGTTCGTCGCGAACCGCACTGACCTGAAGCCATTCCGGGAAGGGCTCGCCATTACGGCGGGTCTCATTGATTTCGCCTTCCCAAAAACCGTTCTCTTTCAGCGCGGCGGTAATCATCTTGTAGGTGTCGCGGTTGGCGGCGGTTTCCTGATGATCCAGCACCTGCTTGCCCAGCACCATGGATTCGCTGTAACCGGTAATCTGTTCGAAGCGTGCATTCACCGCCAGGAAGCGGAACTTGTGGTCAAGGATGAAGATGCCTTCCGGAGCATTGTCGAATACGGTGGCGGCCAGCCTTAGTTGCTCCTGGCTCTGGCGGTCTTCGGTGATATCACGGCGGGTGCCGATCATGCGCAGGGCGCGGCCTTGATCAGACCATGTCACCACCCGGCCCTCGTCCTCGATCCAGCGCCAGCTGCCATCCGCGTGGCGCAGCCGGTAGACCGCATGGTAACGGTCATTCTGGCCCTTGAAGTGGGACACCATGGCGCGGCGGATGCGGGTCAGGTCTTCCGGGTGTACCAGGGTTTCCAGATCGCCGAAGAAATTCTTGAAGTAGGCGCCGTCGTAACCCAGCAGGCGGTCGAAATTGGTGTGGTAGTTGCGACCGGTGTCCAGCATCCAGTCCCACAGGCCGATATTGCTGGCTTCCAGCGCCAGTTCCAGCCGTTCGCCGGTGGCCGCCAAGGCCTGGTTGGTTTCGCCCAGGGCGCGGGTACGCTCCTGCACCATGGATTCCAGTCGCTCGTTGGTTTCCTGTAGACGCTGGCGGGCTTCCTTGCGTTCGTAAATTTCCTGGGCCAGCTTCTCGTTGAGGGCTTCCGCGTCACTGCGGGCCCGGTTCAGGTAGTCGATCAGCGACCGGTTGCTGGCCTGCAGCATCATGGCCTGGTGGCCGGTCTGGTTGATGCGTCGGGCGGCGAACAGGAAGAACAGCCCCAACAGTGACATCAGCAGCATCAGCGAGAGCTGGCCATGGGCCTGGGTTTCCGACAGCCGCGACATACCGGGACCGAGCAGCATCAGCAGATACAGGAAGACGGTGGGAAAGTGGCTGCTGTAGGCGGCCAGGGCCATGGTGCTCAGACCCAGTCCCAGGCAGGCAATGGTGAGCTGGGCTGCCAGCATGTCGCTGGCGAACAGGGTATCCAGTGGATTGAACAGGTAACCCGCCGCGCCCAGAATCAACGGGGTGCTCAGGGCGATGGCAGAGAGAATGCGACGGCAATGGGGGGTGGCCAGATCGTTGCGCAGGCGCCGATGGCAGAGAGGCAGGGCGACCATCTTGCCGATCTGCACCGCAGCCACCAGTCCCAACCAGATCAGCAGGTGCTGGCGGGAAATGGGTGTGTTCCAGTAGGCCCATACCAGCGTGATGGCACTGGCTATTTCCAGCAACATCAGTACCGCGATACCACTGAGTAACAGTTGGCACTGTTCAGTGACCACGCCATTGAACGGCGGAGCGGTTCGGGTTTGCGGAGACTGCGAAGACACCTTGATTATTATCCTCTGGCGTTTAGCCGAGTGTTTTTCTTTGTCAGTTTACCTATCGGCGATGCCAAGGGAAACCGCCATCTCATTATCGATAGTGGCGTATTGCCATGTCCCAAGGGTTCATCTGACCAGGTTCAGTATGCAGGCATCGCGCCAGCGGACATTCTGCTAAACTCCCGCGCCATGGATGACGTAACTTCCCTTATTGATGGCCTGAACCCGGCCCAGCGCGATGCGGTGGCTGCCGATGACCGACATTTACTGGTGCTGGCCGGTGCCGGCTCGGGCAAGACCCGGGTGCTGGTGCACCGTATCGCCTGGCAGATCGCCACCGAACAGGCCTCGCCGTTCGGCATTCTGGCGGTAACCTTTACCAACAAGGCCGCTGCCGAAATGCGCGGGCGTATCGAGCAGTTGCTGGACATGTCCGCCGACGGCATGTGGGTGGGCACCTTCCACGGCATTGCCCATCGCCTGCTGCGCGCCCACTGGCAGGAAGCGGGCCTGCCCCAGGGCTTCCAGATCATCGACGCCGATGACCAGATCCGGCTGATCAAGCGGGTGATCAAGGAACTGGGGCTGGACGAGCAGCGCTGGCCGGCCCGCCAGGCCACCTGGTTTATCAACGGTCAGAAGGATGAGGGCCTGCGCGCCAAGCACATGGACGCCAATGGCGACCTGTTCGTGCAGACCATGCAGAAGATCTACTTCGGCTACGAAGAAGCCTGCGAGCGCAGTGGCCTGGTGGATTTCAACGAAATGCTGCTGCGGGTGCTGGAGCTGTTCCGCGACAACGATGGCCTGCGTGGCCATTATCAGCGCCGCTTTCAGCATATCCTGGTGGATGAGTTCCAGGATACCAACAGCATCCAGTATGCCTGGCTGCGGCTGCTGGCCACCGACGATAACGCCGTCACCATCGTGGGTGATGACGACCAGTCCATCTACGGCTGGCGCGGCGCCAAGATCGAGAACATCCACAAGTTCAGCCGCGATTTCCCCGATACCCGCACCATTCGCCTGGAGCAGAACTACCGCTCCACCGGCACCATCCTGAAAGCGGCCAACGCGGTAATTGGCAACAATGCCGACCGGCTTGGCAAGGAACTGTGGACCGAGGGCAGCGACGGTGACCCGATTCGCCTCTATGCCGGTTTCAATGAAGTGGACGAAGCCCGCTTTATCGCCGGGCGGGTGGAAAAGCTGTTTCAGGAAGGCACCGCGCGGCGGGAAATGGCGGTGCTGTACCGTTCCAACGCCCAGTCCCGGGTGCTGGAAGAAGCCTTTCTACAGGCTGGCATTCCCTACCGCATCTACGGTGGTCAGCGCTTCTTCGAGCGGGCGGAAATCAAGAACGCCCTGGCCTACCTGCGCCTGCTCAGCCACCGCGATGCGGACGCCGCCTTCGAACGGGTGGTGAACACCCCCACCCGGGGTATCGGCAACAAGACCCTGGAAAGCCTGCGCGAACTGGCGCGCCAGCGTGGCGTGTCCCTGTGGGCTGCGGCCCAGGCGCTTATCAGTGAGCAGTTACTTACCGCTCGTGCCACCAATGCCCTGGCGGTGTTCCTGAACCTGGTAGTGCAGCTGGAGCAGCAATGCGATGGCTTGTCGCTGGCGGAAACCACCGAACACGTGATCGAAGCCAGTGGCCTTGTGGATTTCCATGGCAAGGAAAAAGGCGAAAAGGGTCAGCAACGGCTGGAAAACCTGCGCGAACTGGTCTCCGCCACTCGGGAATTCGGTGACGAGGATGAAGACTCCGAACTGGACAGCCTGACGGCCTTTCTGGACCACGCCGCCCTGGAATCCGGCGAGGGCCAGGCCGATGCCCACGAGGACGCGGTGCAGATGATGACGCTGCATTCCGCCAAGGGGCTGGAATTTCCGGCGGTATTCATCTGTGGCATGGAGGAAGGTCTGTTCCCCCACCAGATGTCCAGTCAGGAGCCGGGCCGCATGGCCGAAGAGCGGCGCCTCTGCTACGTGGGCCTGACCCGCGCCATGCGCGAGTTGTACCTGACCCATGCGGAAAGCCGCCGCCTGTACGGTAATGAAAACCATAACCCGCCCAGCCGCTTCCTGCGCGAAATCCCCGCCGAGTTTCTGGAAGAAATCCGCGCCCGGGCCGGCTTCAGCCGGCCGGTGGGCGGTGCCGCGCGACCGATTCGCGAAACCGAGTCCAATGGCATCAACCTGGGCGCGCGGGTATTGCACCCGAAATTCGGTGAAGGCACCGTATTGCACTTCGAAGGCCAGGGCCCCAACGCCCGGCTGCAGATCAATTTTGACGGTGTCGGCACCAAGTGGCTGGTCAGCCAGTACGCCCGGCTGGAAGTGATATAACGCCGGATGCCTGAGGCAGGACGTGAGAAGCGTCGTGCATCAGGCCTCAGGTGGAAAAAAATAACCCGAAAGCGGCAGAGCGCTGCCGCCCTTTATCGGAGGAACTACCTTGGATCGTCGTAAATTTGTTTCCGCCCTGGGTCTGGGGCTGGGAGGCCTGGCGCTGGCCGGCTGCGAACAGAAAGACTGCCCGCCCGTGGACGGTCAGGCTGCCGCCGGCGTGGAGCCGGAAAAGAAAAAACCCGAACAGCAGACCTACGAATGGAAGATGGTGACCACCTGGCCGAAGAACTATCCGGGCCTGGGCGCCGGTGCCAACCGGTTTGCCAAGCGGGTGGAAGAAATGTCTGCCGGGCGTATCAAGATCAAGGTCTATGGTGCCAAGGAACTGGTGCCGGCCTTTGAAGTGTTCGATGCAGTGCGCCAGGGGAGTGCCGAGATGGGTCATGGGGCCGCCTACTACTGGAAAGGCAAGCACCCGGCCACGCCGTTCTTTACCGCCGTCCCCTTCGGGCTCACCGCCCAGGAAATGAATGGCTGGTTACACCATGGTGGTGGTCAGAAACTGTGGGACGATCTGTACGCCCAGTTCAATCTCAAGCCTTTTGCCTGTGGTAACACCGGCACCCAGATGGCGGGCTGGTTCAACAAGGAAGTCAACAGCGTGGAGGACCTGAAAGGTCTGAAGATGCGGATGCCGGGCCTCGCCGGAGAGGTGCTGGGCAAGGTGGGTGCCACGCCGGTGCAGTTGCCGGGTGCCGAGGTGTTCACCTCCATGCAGACCGGCGCCATCGATGCGGCGGACTGGGTAGGCCCCTACAACGACCTGACCTTTGGCCTGCACCGGGTAGCCGAGTACTACTACTACCCGGGTTGGCAGGAGCCGGGTCCGACCCTGGAGCTGACCATCAACAAGACGGTATGGGACAGCTTGCCGGCGGACCTGCAGGCGATCATCCGTTACGCCGCCCAATCGGAAAACCAGGACATGCTCGACGAGTACACCGCCCAGAACAACGCGGCGCTCCAGGAGCTGGTCAACAAGCACGGGGTGAAACTGCGGCGTTTGCCGGATGATGTGCTCAAGGCTCTCAAGGAGGCCAGCGACGAGGTGATCGAAACCCTGGTGGCCGACAACAGCGAAGCGCGCAAGGTGTATGAGTCCTACCGCAAATTCCGCGACCAATCGGTGCAGTACATGGGTGTGGCGGAGCAGTCGTATATGAACGTGCGCAGTGAGCTCGCCAAGGGTTGAGAGACTGCGCCTGCGCGTCTACGAAGCCGCTGTAGGAACGGAGCGTAGCGGAGTAACGCACGAAGTGCGGCCCGAAGGGTGAGCGTAGCGAATACGCCTCTTGAGGCGCGAACCGCGCTTGCGCGGAAATCGCCCGCAGGGTGATCAGGAATATCAGGGCTCGACAAGTCGATCCAGAAAGAATGGCGACAACCGCAATCTTCAGGCCTCGCTACACTCGGTTCGCACCTCAAGAGGTGCTCCTACAAAAACCGATCTCAGCCGTGTAGGAACGTCGCTGGCGGTGCGATAACCAAACGGCAGGCTTCGGTCAATCCCTCGGCACCGCCCGGGTCCGGCCGGTGTCATCAATGGCGACAAAGGTGAAATGCCCTTCGGTCACCTTCGACAGGGTGCCGGTGTCTTCGCGGATCCACACTTCCACCAGAATCTGCATGGAGCTGCGGCCCACGTCCTGCAACTGGGTGTAGCAGCTGACCACGGCGCCCACCGGCACCGGGCGCAGAAAGGCCATGGAATCAATCGCCACGGTGGCCACCCGGCCACGGGCTTTCTTGCGGGCGGTGACAGCACCGGCCAGATCCATCTGCGATACCAGCCAGCCACCAAAGATATCGCCATTCCAGTTGGCGCTCTGCGGCATGGCGATGGTCTGAATGGCCAGGGTGCCGATGGGCTGGGGCATGTCGTCGGTGTTATCGGTCATGTTTTGTTATCCGTAATATTTTGAGCGATGTTACCCGTACAGTTGATCAGGGAGCCAGGTGGCCAGTTCCGGGAACAGCGCCAGTATACCCAGCATCAGCAGCTGGATAATGATAAAAGGTATCACGCCCTGGTAAATCTGCGAGGTTTTTACCTCTGCCGGCGCCACGCCACGCAGGTAAAACAGGGCAAACCCGAAGGGTGGGGTCAGAAAACTGGTTTGCAAGTTCAGGGCGATCATTACCCCCAGCCAGATCGGGTCCAGACCCATGGCCAGCAGTACCGGGCCGACAATGGGCACCACCACAAACGTAATCTCGATAAAGTCGAGAATAAAGCCGAGCAGGAAAATCAGCAGCATCACCAGCAGGGTGGCGCCGATCACGCCGCCGGGCAGGTTCTCGAACAGGGCATGGACGGCTTCCTCACCGCCGAAACCCCGAAACACCAGGGAAAACAAACTGGCGCCGATCAGGATCATGAACACCATGGCGGTGACCCGGCTGGTGGCGCGCACCACCTGGCCGAGAATCTGCCCGTTCAGGTGCCGGTTGCCGGCAGCCAGCAGCAGCGAACCGAAAGCGCCCACGCCGGCGGCTTCGGTGGGGGTGGCCTTGCCGGTGAGGATGGAGCCCAGCACCGCCGCAATCAGCAGCAGCGGCGGAATCAGTCCCCCCAGCAGGGGGCGCCAGCCGCGCGGTTCGTCATCACGAAACTGAAAAGCCGGTCCCCACTGCGGTTTCAGCAGGCTGATAGCCACCACATATAACAGAGACAGGCCCACCAGAATCAGTCCGGGCATCAGCGCGCCACCAAACAGAACGCCCACCCAAATCTATACCCATGACAACAGCCCCTGCC
>NZ_JBNPEC010000126.1:0-17140 GCF_051117345.1 Alcanivorax sp. | reverse complement strand
TATTGACTGGGATGCACGCCGGTAGCAAACTCGCGCGCATCGCCCCCTCCAGCTCTAGCGGACTCTCCGAGCATGCGCCGACTTCTTCCTGAATGGCACCCCCAGTGGGGGGTGCTGCTGACCTGGACCGACGCCCAGACCGATGGGGCCAGGCATCTCGCCAGTGCCGAACACCGTTATCTGGATCTACTCACTGCCCTGCTGGATCATCAGCAGGTGCGTCTGGTATGCCGTGATAGCCGCAGCGAACAACGGATCAAAACCCTTGCCGCCGAACGCGGCCTGGATACCACCCGCCTTGAACTGATCATTGCCGACTACAACGATACCTGGGCCCGGGATTTCGGCCCCATCGCCGTGGAACATAACGACAACGTGGAGCTGCTGGATTACACCTTCACAGGCTGGGGTGGTAAATACGCCGCTGACAGGGACAATACCCTGAATCGCCGTCTGCCCTGGCAGCTTCCACTGCACAGCCTGTCGCTGATTCTGGAAGGCGGCGCCATAGACACCGATGGCCAGGGCAACCTGCTCACCACACGCCATTGCCTGCGCAACCCCAACCGTAACCCGGACCTGAACGAGGCAGAACTCAGCGCCCTGCTCAAGGAACAACTGGGCGTTACCGATATCTGGTGGCTGAATCACGGTGAGCTGGAAGGCGACGACACCGACGCCCACGTGGATACCCTGGCACGCTTCGTAGACGCCCGCACCATCGCCTATGTGCAATGCCGGGACCAGGACGACAGTCACTATGCCGGCCTGGCTGCCATGGAGCAGGAGCTGCAGACACTGGCACGGCAGCACAATCTGACCCTGGTGCCCCTGCCCCTGCCCACCCCGCAATTCAACCGGGAAGGCGAGCGGTTACCGGCTACCTATGCCAACTTTCTTATTACCAATGAGAAAATCCTGCTGCCAATTTATGGCTGCGATACGGATCAGCATGCCATTGATGCCTTGCAGAGCGTATCCGGTGACCGCCAGGTGACTCCGGTAAATTGTCGGGTATTGATCGAACAACATGGCAGCCTGCATTGTGTCACCATGCAACTGCCCCGTGGCGCGATCTGAAAAGGTTTTTAGGAGATTCTCATGCGCGTGGCCGTTATCCAGCAGAAAAACCACAGTGATCTGCAAGCCAACCTGGATCACTCCCTGGCATTGGTTCGCGAAGCCGCTGACAAGGGAGCCGAGTTGGTACTTCTGCAGGAACTGCACCGCAGCCTGTATTTCTGCCAGACCGAAGATCCCGCGGTATTTGATCTGGCAGAAACCATCCCCGGACCCAGCACCGATACGTTGAGTGCGCTGGCCAAAGAACTGGGCATTGTCATCGTTGGCAGCCTGTTCGAAAAACGAGCCACCGGCCTCTATCACAACACCGCCGTAGTGCTGGAAAAAGATGGCAGTCTGGCCGGTATCTATCGAAAGATGCACATCCCCGATGATCCGGGCTTCTATGAGAAGTTTTACTTCACCCCCGGCGATGCATACTTCAATGATGGCCGTAGCGGCTTCAGCCCCATTGAAACCAGTGTCGGCAGGTTGGGCCTGCTGGTCTGCTGGGACCAATGGTACCCGGAAGCAGCACGCCTGATGGCCCTGGCCGGCGCCGATCTGCTGCTCTACCCCACCGCCATCGGTTGGGACCCCAGTGACGACGACGGGGAGAAACAGCGCAAACTCAACGCCTGGATCACCGTCCAGCGCGCCCACGGCATCGCCAATGGGTTGCCGGTGCTGGTGGCCAACCGCACCGGCTTCGAACAAAACCCGCAGAATGACGGCGGCATTCAGTTCTGGGGCAACAGCTTTGTCTGCGGTCCCCAGGGCGAATACCTGGCACAGGCCGACAGTGATAACGAGCAGGTATTGCTTGCCGATATAGACATGCAACGCAGCGAATCCGTGCGCCGCATGTGGCCCTACCTGCGCGACCGGCGGGTAGATGCCTATGGCGACCTGACCAAGCGTTACCGGGATTGACCCGTTCGACAAAATTACACAAAGCCCCTTGAGGGCAATCTTGTCGGAAAGTACTTTGCCCGTTTTTCCGCTATTTCATATGGAGCCCAAAATGACACGCCTATCCGTTCTCTTTACTGCAGCCTTGCTCGCTAGCTGCGCGGCCCCTTCTGCCATGGTGGTTAGCGATGGCAATCAGTCCGAAGGCACCGTGGTCATGTCCTATGACTACAGCCTGATGCAAAGCCCGAAGGTGGATTGGCAACAAGGCCTGCAGAAAGCCAGCGCACAGTGCCAGAGCTGGGGTTACAACGGCGCCCTGCCTTCTGACAAACCCAGCAAATCCTGCAAGACGGAAACCCAGGATGGTGATTGCATCGCCTGGACTCTGAGCACGACCTTCCAGTGCACGGCCAAGGCCCAGCAGTCCCAGCAATAAGCCTTGCCCTAGGCGCCCGCCCGCTCATTGGTGCGAGGAAACCCGGATGTAGGCATCCTGATCCTGCGCATAATGCGACACCAGAAACGGCGGGCGTCGCACGTTGTAAAGATTCTCGTCGGTCACTTCCATATACTCGCGACGCTCCCGCTCAAAGGAACGAAAGCTCTTTTTGTAGTTCAGGTAATAATCCTGAATCTCTCGCCCCCGCTTGGAAGCGTACATGGAATCCAGCGCCTCCATGGCAGACACCGGGTGAATACCGATAGCGGTATTGAAGGCATCCAGGGCCCGATAAATATCCCGGTCACGGTTAATATAGATCAGTGAATTGGCATACTCGTAATGGACGATTGCCAGATCATCTTCCTCGGCAAGCGACGCTGCAAAGCCCTCCTCAACACGACTCAGGCGCGCCCCGAACGTCAGCCTCCCCAGCAGCTTTCCCACAAAACGAATGATGTTGGCATCCATGGCCGCCTGCATAGCCAGCGCCACCGGATGTTGCGGATCAATGGCCAGGGTGTCATCAATCGCATAGGCAACCTTGAACATGTAGTTATTCATCACCGCCTCCAAGGGCGTCGACTCCTCGGCAATACGGGCAATGGCGAAGGCATAACCCAACCGCAGCATCATGTAATCTTCCTGAAACTCCGGCTCGTCCTTCATGGCCTTAAGCACATCTACGTAATCAGTAATCTGGTTGGCCACATCTTCCAGAAGTTCGATTTTTTCTTCCCGAGTGTCACTCAGGTAGACCGCATAAATGCATTGGGACAGGTATGCCGGCAATTTCCCAAAGGCACCCAGCTTGGCGCCATGGTCTTTGGCAGCACGGAAATCACCGCGAAAAAACAGCCGCCAGGTATGCAGAATCTCTGCCGACAATCTCTCATAGTCATCGTTAAAACCCGGCCCCAACTCGGCTTTCAGTGTCGGGAACCTCTCCAGCCGGGCACGCAGATACTCCGCTGACGGGTACGGCACACGGATGGCTCGGGTCAGTTCCGGCCAACGCTGATCCAGCAAGTCCGGTGGGTAATCAAAAAACCGGGTCCGAAAAGGTACCGGGTTCCAGCTACCCTCGACGATAGTCTGATCCACCCACACCCTTTCCAACTGCCAGCCTTCAGCCCCATCTGTGGCCACCGCATTGCGGCTCTTCTCCGCCATGGCGCGAAGCTCCTGGCGGCTCATATCATCGTAATCCTGCGCCGCCTGGACAGTACTGGTAACAACCAGTGCCATGGCATACAGCCAGTAAAACCATTGGTTACGCTGCATCGCTTTTATCCGTTGTTGTTATTAATGATGACTACCCGGTCACAAAATAACCCTCCCAGCACAAAACACATAAACCGGGAATGCCAGAGAATGATAAAAACGCTCAGGAATAAACAGGACAAAAGGGTGTGTTTACCCGCCGCACCCCAGGGAATAAAAACCGTGGCCAGAGGCAATGCAGGGAAAGAGAATTATATTGTCAGCGACGCTTTTACAAAAATGTGTCTTCAAGGAAGACGTCAGGCAGACCTTCATATTGAAATTAATGCACTTCGCAAGGAAATAGATGGCACATTTCCCCGTGGTTTTACTAAAAGTAAGTTTTAGAAAATATCAGCCGCCCGAGTCGACATTATCGCAGCATCTACCTGCCCCATCCTGTCCATCAGGAACTCCACAAACACCCGGGTTTTCGCCGGCAAATACTTTCTTTCCGGATACACCACATAAAAATCCAGGTCCGGCGGGCGATACTCCGGCAACACTTCCACCAGCCTTCCTTCATCAATGAAACTCTGAATGTCCCAGGCACTTTTCAGGGCAATGCCCATACCATCCAGTGCCCACTGACGCAGCACTTCGCTGTGATCGGTATGCAAGCGGCCGCGTACCTTGATGCCATGGCGGTTGCCCTCGTCATCCACCAGTGGCCAGTAGTCCTTGAAGGAGGCGTGGCAATCAAGAATCAAACAGTCATGTTCACGCAAGTCCTCCGGTCTTTTCAGCGGCGGATGCGTAGCCAGATACTGTGGCGATGCCACTAGATAACAACGATTATCCATCAGCTTTCTGGCAACCAGCGACGAGTCCTCCGGCTGGCCGATGGCAATGGCCACATCCAGGCCTTCAGTCACGAAATCATAGGGTCTGTCGCCGAGAAACAGCTGTACCGGCACCTCCGGAAAACGGGCGATAAACTCTTTCACCAGCAACGCAATCCGGTGACGCCCCAACCCCATGGTCGACCACACGCGCAGGGTGCCGTGGGGGCCCTTGGCAAGTTGCGACACCGACTCGGCGGTCTCTTCCAGATCGCCCATTAACGTGTCCAGTCGCTCGAATAACGCACGCCCTTCGTCAGTGACTTTCAGGGCCCGGGAATTACGGTTGACCAACCGCACTCCCAGCTCTTTTTCCAGATGGCGTAACCGCTGACTGATGGTCGCCGGAGACATACCCAGCACCCTCGCCGCATCGGTCATTTTCCCCGCTTTGACCAGCTGCACGAAAACGCTGAATTCCTTTATCAGCTTCACCGTCATTTTTATTTCCTAAAAGTAGTTTTTGTTTTTTTGGGTTTTTCAGCGGGCCCGTTGAGACCTAGTCTGAATCTCTTTCACGCACCTATACATAAACCCAATAAAACCCACAAACAACCACTAACTAAAAACACACCATAAAAAAACAGGGAACAGTGATATGAAAATGCCATCTTTTCTTAAAACAGGCGCGACGGTGTCAGTCATGCTTGCCAGCATGCAACCGGTCAGCGCCAATATGGGCAATATCGGCACCAACTACGGTGTACTACCCGGCGATGTCGCCAGCGCCCAGGCCCTTTCTCTCTTCAACAGCAGTGTGTCTGCCACTTACTACAACCCGGCCTATCTGGCCCACGATGAACGGGGGGAGCTGACACTGGGCCTGATGCACGCCGAGCACGACCTGCGTGCAGAAAGCCAGGGCGGAGCCGCGCCGTTGGGCCGTAGCAGTGACGTGATCCAGGACACCCCCTCCCAGCATGCCCTGATCGGCATGAAGACCAATCTCAGCTCGCTGACCAAGAGCGATCACCCGATTTATTTCGGCTTCATGGCCGGCGTGGAGAAATACGGCGAGGAAATGCTGGCCTTCAACTCGCGCACCTCCAACGAGGCCCAGTACCTGACCTACGGCCGCCAGCCGCTGTTTCTCAACCTGGGCGGCGCCACCGAGATCCTGCGCGGCATTGATGCAGGCTTTTCCGCCCGGGTTACCCTGCACGCGGATGCGCAACTGGACACCTATACGGACCTGCAGGGCAATACCAGCCTGGAAAGCCTTAATGTGAGCGCCAAGCCCTCCATCCGCCCGATCTTCGGCCTCAACGTCAACTGGGCGGAAACCTTCTGTGGCGGCGGCGATTGCGCCTTTGACGGCATCGAAACCGCCCTCTCCTTCCGTGGCCACTCCAATACCGAAACCAAGGTGGAAGCCACCACCATCATTCCCGGCACCATCCCCAGCCCGGGCCTGAACCTGGCCATCGCCACCCTGGATGCCTACCAGCCGGATATCACCGCGCTGGGCATGCAATACCGCCAGGAACGCTGGCGTGTGGGCCTAACCCTGGAATACCAGACCTGGTCGGATCTGAGCGACGAGTTCGAGAGTGACACCATCAAGGACCAGGCCAACCTGAACTTCCAGGACATCCTGGTGCCCCGCCTGGGCGGCGAGTTCCGCGTCAACGACATGCTGACTCTCACCGGCGGTATCGCCTTCGAGGAGTCTCCGCTGGAAGGCAAGCGCAGCCTGGATGTGAACTACCTGGATGCGGACCGCACCCTGATCGGCATCGGCGGCACCCTGGAACTGCGCGATCCGCCCATTCTCGCCTACCCGCTCACCCTGTCCTTCGGCTACCAGTACCAGATGATTGACGAGCGGGATTTCGAGCTCACCTCCACCGACCCCATGGTGCCGGTGAATCCCTATGAGACCGTCACCACCGAAGGGGACGTGAGCGTCTTCTCCGGTTCCATGACCATGAAATTTTAATCGGAGGCCATAATGAAAAAGACAATAGCAACCCTCACCTCCGCCCTGCTGCTGGCCGCCTGTGGCGGTGACGATGCAGCCACCACGGACACCGACAACTGGAACGCCGGCAGCCAGTCGCTGGTGTACAGCTACCCGGACCGCAACCAGACCGAAATTGCCACCGCCACCCCGGTGCTACTGCGCTTTACCAGCCCGGTCGTCGACAGCGCGCCGCTGGACCACATCAGCCTGCACCGTGGCGGCAGTAATGGCCCCACCGTGGGCCTCAGCTTTGAGGAAGTGGACAACGGACGCGGGCTGGCACTAACGCCGGACGAAACCCTGCTGCCGCTGTCGCGTTACACCCTGGTGCTCGACGAGATGGAACTGGCCGACGGCATCGCCGGCAGTCGCACCATCGCCTTCACCACCCGGGCCCTGGAAGAAGGCCCCCGCAGCCAGGTGCTGGCCGATGCGGACTTTACACTCAGCCGACTGATTCCGGACGGCCAGAGCCTGCCGGTGATGGATTTCTCCACCTTCCGGCTGCAATTCACCCAACCGCTGGACAAAGCCACCGTGCAGTACGGTGACAGCAACGGCGACACCCTGGCCCTGACCGGCCCCGGTGGCGACCTGGTCAGCGCACGGGTACTGGTGGATGGCCCCTACCTGACCCTGGACCCGCAGGACGATCTGCAACCCGGGCAGACCTACACCCTGACCCTGGGCAATGGCCTGCTCAGTACCGCCGGCAACCCGTTCAGCGCCGGCAGTTTCGCCCTGACGCCCAAAGACTCCACCCCCCGGGAAGTCATGGTTCAGCAGGTCAGTGATTCCGCCAACCGGGCGATCCCCTCCCCGCTCACCGGCGAGCCCATCAACGAAGTGCCGGTCAACGCCACCCTGCTGGGCCAAGACAACGCCACCCAGCAAGGCGGCGATGTGCGAGCGATCCTGGCCTTCGTGCCCAATTACCCGGAGGTCACCCCCTTCACCGTGCCCCGTGACACCCTGCTCAGCGGCAGCAATATCGACGTGAATATTGGCGGTGAGGTACCGGCCGGCTTCAGCACCGGCGCCGTCAACGTACACTTCCTGTCCGATGCCAGCGGCTACCTGATGCCCAACAGCTATACCCAGCGCGCCGATGCGCCGCGCCAAGTACGTCTGTTCATGGATGTGGCCATGTCCACGGAAGACCCCACCGCCAACGGCGGCGTCACCCAGGACATCCTGCATATCGAACTGGTGGGCACCGCCTTGGTGGTCGACGGCATCATGACCATTGATGCGGTCAGCGTGGTGGAGCCGAATATCCTCGGCCAGGAACTGGGTTACGGCACCCTGAGTTTCCACATGGAAGCGTATCGGGATCAGCTCAACCCGCCGCAGCAGGTGGCTGACATGACTCCGCCAACGTTGCAAAGCTGGATGCCCGGTGATAACGGCGCCCTGCAGAAACCGGGTGACCCTGTGGTATTAAACTTCAGCGAACCGCTGGACGGCACCAGCCTGAACGGCAATGTCACCCTACTCGAAAATGGCAGCGAAATTACCAGCCAGTGGCATCAGGATGGTGCTGCCCTGGTCATCAAGCCCCAGGTTCCCCTGCAACGGGATGACGATGTGGCCTCTTACAGCTATGAGGTGCAATTGGGTAACGGCATTACGGATCTGGCCGGCAATCCACTGGTCGCGCCGGTACTGACACCCTTCAAGCTGACACAGGTAGTTGAAGAACGAACCAATCCGTTCACCAATAACTCGGAACCGGTACAGCAACGCTCGCCATTGGTTCTCGCTACATTCCCCGGCTTTCCCTGTGCTCTGGATCCCGCCACCCGCGACCTTGCCAATGATGATGCCGGGCGCTGCCTGGGTGGATTCCCGGGTATCGATACTGGTAGCACATACGATATAAAACCGGAAGACGACCATATCCCGATTTCTCAACTGCCCGCCAACCGTCCGATTGTTGTTGAGTTCTCCCGCCCCCTTGATCCGCAATCCATCAGCCTGGGAGGGAGTTTTCTGGTCGAAGAAATTGACGAGACGGGAACGGTTATCGATAACGTGGATGGCAACCTGCAACTGGACGGTCAGCGACTGAGCTTCTGGCCTGCCCAGCCCTGGCAGCCCGGTGCACTTTACCAATACACCCTAGGCTCCAACGGTGACAGCAGCAGTCCAGCGGCACAATGCGATGGCAGTCAGGCCATCTGTGATACTCATGGCATGCCCCTGCAAACCAATGTACTCGGTGGCGTTGAGATCAAGCCGGTTACCGCCCCTCAGCCCGGAGCCCTGTTTCCTTCAGAGAGAGATTTCCAGGTCATCAAAACTGCCGTCATCCGCGACGGTGGTGGTCCCAATCTGACCCAATATTTCCGTGGAGGTAGCAAGACCAAAAATGTACTACAGATGCTGAGCAACCAACCTTCCTACGACAGCAATGCCAACTTCATTCACGAGGTGAATGAAGTGGTATCAGATGGTCCGGACTTCCTTACCATCCCGCTGTACACCGACTACCAATACCCGTTCGAGGAACCTTCAGCCGCTGGCCAGCCTCTGGACCCCAATGCCGATCCGGTGCTGGACCCCAACGGCGTTCTCCCACCTCCCAACAGTGCAAAAATACTGTCACGGCGTATCAACGGAAATACTCCTATGGAGCAGCCTGTACCCGTCATCAATGGCGCCAATGTGGGTTGCGGCTACAGTGAAGCGGTGCCCTATGATCCGCCATTCGACTTCTTTGTGTACGGCATTCCCGAAGAGTGTCCAGAACAGAAATTCACCTATCTGACCGGAGCCCTAGCGGCTGAAGTCACAACAGAGTATGTGGATAACCAGGGGCTTAAAGTCAAAATATGGCCGGGGCAGATCATGAGCACCGGCATAAAAATTCGTCAGCGCCTGATAAATCTCAGTAACCTGGTCAAGGCCTTCAGCGGCGCTCAATTGCTGAGAATGCGCTATGAGAAAGATGGAAACGGAGAGCGGACGCAGCCCATTACTGGCTGGATTCACGAAGTGAATGGCAAGCCTGTCCTATCTGCTACCGTCGATCTCTATATGGAGGGGCTGGAGCTTAAGGAGGCTCTGAACTTTACCGACCCTACCCATAACCTGCTTAGCTATCCGATCACCATGAATCTGTCCGGGGAAGTGAAATTCCTGGAAGACGGACGCATGGTCATTGAGCAGTACAATCTTGACCCAGTCGATCTTGACATCCGGGTACAGATTAACGACGGCTCCTATGTCGGCTCAATCCTGCTAACCATTCCTGCGCAGGGCAACCACCTTCAATACGTTTCAGATCCCATCAAGTAAAAAGGCAAAAAAAGAGGGAGCCAAGGCTCCCTCTTTTGACTGCTTACTGCTTTACCAAACGTTAATGTCATCACCCGGGTGGCTAACATTCTGCAAGGTTCCATTCACTGTACAATTGCCAACCGTGGCATTGAAAGTGAACTCCGACTCATCCAGATAGGAAGCCGCACCATTGCGGAATGTGGCCGGCACTGGCGTGGTGCTGCCACCACAGGGCCCCAGTGGACCTGTCACATCCACATTATTAAATTGCAAAGACACCGGATCCACAAAGTTTGGGGAATCTGTCGGCGCATCACTGTTATCCGCAATTGCTGTCCATGGAGTGCTAAAGCCAAGAACCACGGCACTACAGTAACCACCACCAGAAACATTACCCCCAGTCACCTTAATAATAGCACCGGTATGATTGGGATAGGTCCCAGCCGGGTAGTAATCAACGCTACCATCAAGCTCCAGAGTACAGTTGACGGGGATACCGTACTGGGTCAATGCACTGGCACCACGAAAAGTGGCACTTACTGGAGTAGAGGCGACTGCAGCGCCGGAGTTGTCACGAATTTCTGCGGCCATGACATTAGCACTCAACCCCATTGCTGAGCTTACTGCGACAAAGATCATTGCTTTTTTCAGCTTCATTGTATTCTCCATTTGTTCCTTTATTAAGAATATTGATGGCCATAGCCATCAATCTTTGCCGATACTGTCGGGGGCTCCCCCCACTCGACGTCATCACCGTAATAAGGGAAAAATAAAATCGATACAGAAAAAAACCAAAAGCTATCTTGCCAAAAAATAAATCTTGTCTAGATCAATTATTAATTATAAAAATAAGCACTTTGGAGGGAAACAAAAAATAAATGGTTTTATCAAAAGCTGTATTTATCTTTTAGCCATAGATCAATTACGGCAAAGCCAGCTTTTGATTTTTAACCAAAGAAAGGTAAGAGGGAGTGGAGTAGGATAAATGCACTTGCAGGCCATCGTGTGCACAAAACTAGCCGCACATGTCCATTGTGTGCCTTCGGAAAACGCCTGCAACGCCTTCACCCGCCACCCGGCGGGTGCTTTTTTTTCAGATAGGGCTATGGGCGGGGTGTGATACAACAGCTTCCTGGTATCCCAGGCTGGCCGACACCGCCTGTGTCATTGGAATGACCTGATTGCACAACCGCAAGGAAAGATCCTGGGGATGAATGCCAATACGCAGTGGCTGATCCGTGTGGCTGGCCCTGCGCCAATTGAGATGATTAAAACCGCGCAACAACCACTCCCGTAACGGGGTATCGGCCTCAAAGCCAACCAGCGGTAGCGGATGCATCTTTTGCGCTTGCGCATCGTAAACACCGCTCAGGGTTTCGAACAGCCGAAACGGCATGTCCGCCAGTTGTTGGCGATGAATCGCGCCCATGGCCCAGGCCGGGGGCACGTAAAGCTCGCAGGGTTGCAGCCCCTGATCCAAAAACCATTGGTGACAATTGCGTATCAACGCCTCGATACCGCTGGCCGACAGGGAAAGATGCTCCGCCACCCGCCGCGACAGCAACAGGCTGTGCAGGCGGTGATAGAGACTGATGGGTGGATCGCAGCGATGCAGCCAACCATGGCCGGCCAGCGGGTATCCCTGCTGCTGAAGCTGGTGCAGCCAGTCCAGATCCGTCGTTTGCCACTCCCGCCCCGGCACTACCAGCAGGGTCACCGCCTGCGGAGGCTGAGGCAGCAGTGACAAAATCTGGCTAACCTGCTCGCGGGTTTCCGGCATCACATCGTGGATGGAGACCAGGGCGCGTGGCGCCGTTAGCGGCTCAGAGGGCGCTGCGGGCATAGTTGCTGCTCAAGCGGCGCAGCAGCGCCAGGGTCGGGGAAGGCAGCGAGCGATTGGCAGCGGGTGCCATCTGGGCGCACTGGCCCAGCACCCCGGCCCAGTGCTCGATGGCATCCCGGTTCATGGCCAGTGCCGCCTGCCGGGCCTGTTTCGCCTTCAGCTCGCGCACCACCGGGCTCAGCGACTGCAACCGGTCCAGGGTCTGGTTCAGGCTTTCCTGTGGCTCCATGATCCACAGTCCCGCCGCCAGCGCCGGCCATTCATTGATGCCACAGGCCGGTGTGGTAATGACCAGCCGTTCCCGGGCCATGGCTTCCAGCGCCACGGTACCGAAGGCTTCCACCGAAGATGGCAGCACCAGTACCTGGCAGCGATCGAGAATCTCCACCACCTGTTGGCGGCTACACCAGCCGTGAAAAGTGAGATTGTCGGATTGCTTACAGGCCTGTTCCACCTTGCCCCGCAGTGGTCCGTCGCCAGCCACTTCGAACTGCAGATCCGGCCGCGCTGCGGCCAGTGCCAGGAAGGATTCGATATTCTTTTCTGCCGCCAGCCGGCCTACGTAACAGACCCGTCTTACGCTGTCATGCAACCGGGTGACCGGTGTGTTCACAAACTCCCGAGCCAGCGGTGTGCCCACCAACTGCGGATTGCGGGCACCGGCGGCGCGGGCCTGGGCGATCATGGATTCACAGATGGTGGCGGCGGTTTCACTGCCCTGGAACAGGGTGCGGTTGACCCAGTTGAGCAGGCCGCCGGCCAGCCTGGCCAGGCGCCGCCCCCAGTACAATTCCACCAGGCGGTTGTAATCGGTCTGGAACGTCACGCAGACCGGGATGCCCCACTTGCGGGCGATCCAGTAACCAATCATGGAAAAAATGCCGGGGCCGGGAATCACGATAACGTGGGGCTTCATTTCCCAGACCAGGGCGCTCAGTTCACGTACCTTGGGAAAGAAGAGTCGCTGGGTGGGGTCGCCGGGGATCGGCATGGATGCTCCCTGACAGGGATGCGGTTCCTCCATGCAGGGCTGCACCAGTTCCACCTGTGCCACATGGTCCTTGAGATGCGAGACCAGATCCTGGAAGTAGGCGCCAACGCCATTCCGACCCTTGATCGCATCCACCACAAACAGTATGCGTAGCTCTTTGGTATCCATGGGCGCCAGTATCAGCGCCTCTCATGTCGATAATGTGACAGCATTGCCGCGCCATGACCGGGAAATTGCGACAAGATGTAACGAACCCCGAATTCGCCGTAGGAGCGTCGCTGGCGGCGCGATTCCGTGATATCTACAACGCCGCTGTAGGAGCGCCGCTTGAGGCGCGAACCAAAACAGTTTCAAGTTGCGAGAAGCAAGTTTCGAAAAGCAAAAATCCATTCGCGGGTTTCGATTTTCGTTGCTCGCTTCTCGTGACTCGCAGCTGATGAGGCAAGCAGATTCGCGCCTCAAGCGGCGCTCCTACAGCGGTTTTTCATCAGTGTTGGGAGGTGGGTATCCGAAACGTTCATAAACCCAGCCGAAGACATGGGCGAGTTCATGGGGGCTTACGCCCAATTCATCCGAATTGTAATGATGACCGCTGCGGTACTGTTGTGCCTTGCGGTCTTGCGTTTCCAGCCGCTGCAAGAAAACCGCTCCAGGCTGCCAGCCAAAGCGCTGATAAAACGCCAGCACGGTTTCTGCCGGCGCCGGGGCTAGTTGCTCCATCACCGACAGGGCCTGACGTTCCGGCGGCAGGCTTTCCAGCACCGCAAGCACATGGCGATAGTAATAATCGAGCATGGCCATAAAGCCCTGGCGCCAGTAATCGGTGGCATCGCGACCATCAAACAGGCGCGCGCCAATCAGGATGGAATTGATCTGGGATGGCACCGCCGCGCTGGGGTTGCGGACACAACCGATAAAACGGGCATCCGGAAAGGCTTCTGCCAGGGTCGCCATCCAGGGCGTAAAGGACGGATTTTTGGAGAGCAGCTGTTTGTGACTGCCA
This sequence comes from Alcanivorax sp., assembly GCF_051117345.1. Classification (GTDB taxonomy): domain Bacteria; phylum Pseudomonadota; class Gammaproteobacteria; order Pseudomonadales; family Alcanivoracaceae; genus Alcanivorax. The sequence goes on along the minus strand of NZ_JBNPEC010000126.1, from coordinate 3,537 downwards.
TGGAAATAAAGATGCCGCTGCACAAAGCGTCGATAGGCCGCAATCAGCCTCTGCTTTTCCTTGTCGGTACCATCCCGGTCCAGATAGGTGAGACGCCACAGGGTCGGTACCGGCACAGCCAGCACCAGCAGAAAGCAGCCCCATACCGGAATCAATGCCAGGTAATCTTCCTCCGGGTCCAGCAGACCCGTCTTGTGCACGCCATCCAAACCGTCGAGCAGACGCCGCTCGATCCATAACAGCAAGCGCCCCGCCGGCCGGCCAATCCATCCATCAAGGCGAGCAATAGCGGTCCAGAAATAGCGCTGGGTAATCGACGGGGCAAACAGTAGTTCCCACAGGGCCGTGGTGGTAAAGCGTTCGTCCATGGCCAGCAGGCGATGCAGGAAGGTGGTACCGCTGCGGGGCACGCCCACCACAAAAAGCGGCTCACGCACCTGGACGCGACGAAAATCAGGAAACAGTAGATAGTCCATCAGCAGGCCCAGGCCATTGATGACCTGCACCAGCAGAAACAGCGGCCAGAACAACGCCATCACCAGCAGTCGTTGCAACGAAAACCGCCCTGCCCGGCCATCGTAAGCCGGCAACCAGCTCATCACAAAAAGATGCACATAGCGTTTCAACACTGCCAAACCGTTCTCCTGGAAATTCATGCAGCGTGCACGCTACGCCCCGCTCATGTCATAAAAATGACAATTTTGCCTCTTGTCTCCAGGTCATAGCGCTGTCATCTTTCTCGCAAAGAATCCTTATATGACTATCGCAATGACAGCACCCAGCACAGCACCACATCACCCGACCCTGGTTGGTCACCGAGGCGCACGCGGCGAAGCCCCGGAAAATACCCTGGCCAGCTTTCAGGTGGCGCTGGACGCCGGTGTCACAGAGATGGAACTGGATGTCAGGCTATCCGCCGACGGCCATCTGATCGTGCTGCACGATAGTGACGTGACGCGCACCACCGGCATGCGCGGCGATGTGCGCCAGTACACTCGCTCGCAGCTGGGCACCATGGATGCTCGCCGTAATACCCCCGGCTGGCACAGTCCTACGGGGATTCCGTCCCTGCAGGAAGTGGTGGAGCTGTGTGGCCCGGCCATGCGTTTCCAATTCGAGGTAAAAGGCGCGGACCGAGTGGTGCTGCATCAGCTGGCCCATCACCTCACTCACATGATCCATGAGCAGCGCCTGCAATCTCGGGTGGTGGTGACCTCCAGCCATACCGGCTTTCTGCGCATGATCGGCACCATGGCGCCGGATGTGGAACGGGGCTATGTCTGCCAGTACCGTTACCTGCAACCCACTCGCCGGGCCCACGGCCTGGGCTGCAACTGGCTGATGCCCCACTACTCACTGGTGACCCCGGCATTAATGCGTCGGGCCCGTAAACGTGGCCTCAAGGTGTCGGTGTGGACGGTAAATGATCTCACCGAAGCGGACCGGCTGGCCCAACTGCAGGTGGATGGCATCATTACCGACTACCCCACCAGCTTTGTCAGTCACTTTCGGCGCAGCCCCCGTTATTCCTCCTCGGAAACCGCCGCACTGAGCGGCTGATCCGCGAAGAACGCCAGGATTTCTTCCTTGCGCGCCATGGCATCCTTGCGGCCCATCTCGATCAGGCTGCGGGTGAACCCCGGCTCAAACAACAGATAACTCATGGCACTGGCCCCCGGCGACCGCGTGGCGCCGGAACCTCGCAGGAAAAACCGCAGCGCCCGGGGTAATTCCCTGATGTGTTCGGCGGCAATTTCATCAATGGGCCGGGACGGGTAGATCTTCAGCACATCCACCTGTCGCAATTGAATACCGTGCTTGCGGCGGGAGCGTTCACTCATGGCAGACAAGGTACGGTTGACCCTTTCCAGACGCTCCACATCCCCTTCCAGAGTATCTACAAAGACGCTGTTGAGCACATGGCCGAGCACCTGGGCCATGGACGGATAACCGCTTAGCTGACGCTGATGCCCTGCGGTCATATTGCCGGACACCCCGATCACCAGCAGCCGGGACGCACCCAGATGCAGCGCCGGACTCAATGGTGCCAGTTGTCGCAGGGCGCCGTCGCCGTAATAGGCACCATCCACCTTGCTGGCCGGAAACAGGATCGGAATCGCCGCGGACCCCAGAAGATGCTGCACACCGATGTCGGAACGTTTGCCCTTGCGACGGGCCCGCACCCATTCCGGCAACTCACTGTCGCCCTGAAAAAAGCTCACCGACTCACCACTGGCATAACCGGATGCGGTGATCGCCAGCGCGCGTAAATGCCCCTGATCCAGGTTTTCGCGAATTCGACGAAAATTGATCACCAGGGTAAGCAGGCGCTGCAGCGGCATATTGTCCAGCAGTGCACTACGTTCCGGCGTCTTGCCGGTGGTGACGCCGGAAAACAGCCAGCGAACCACGGCTTTAATCAACGCATAGGTATCTGTGCGATAGACCTGTTCGGCGGTAATATTGGCCCAGACCCGCTCCAGCCCACGAATCGCCGTGCGAAAATTACCGGCATTGGCGGCCAGCGATGCCGCGTTGATCGCGCCCGCGGAGGTGCCGCAAATAATCGGAAACGGGTTTGGTTCCCCGCGCGGCAGCAATTCCGCAATCGCTGCCAGCACTCCGACCTGATAGGCGCCACGGGCGCCGCCCCCGGACAATATCAACCCACGAACCGGGTCCTGTTTCTGCATTTCCACCCTCCAAATTTCCACCAGTATGCCGTGACAGACATTCTGTCACCACAGCCGCAATACCACTGGCGATCTGCCGGTTCCCTGCCTTATGCTGGGGCATCTTCTGGAAACCGCTTTATGTACCGCTTTCAGCTACGCCCCGCCACCACCGATGATCTGGACGCGCTCACCGCGCTGGAACAGCGCTGTTTTTCATCAGATCGTCTTTCCCGACGCAGCTTTCGCAAATGGCTCAAACGCCAACACGGCGGTCTGATTGTCGCCATTGATGATGACAATGCCCTGGCAGGGTATGCACTGGTGCTGTTGCAACCGGGTACCCGCCTGGCCCGCCTCTACTCCGTCGCCGTGGACCCGCAACAACGGGGCCGAAATCTGGGGGAAAAGCTCATGGAAGCCGCCGAAAACTACGCATTACAACAGCGCCGGCCCTACCTGCGCCTGGAAGTGCGCAAGGATAATGCTGCCGCTATCGCCCTCTACGAAAAGCGCGGCTACCGTCTTTTTGCCCAGACCCCGGATTACTACGAAGACCACCAGGATGCCCTGCGGTACCAGAAACGGCTCCTCTACCTGCCTGACAATGCTGAACAACTGCATCTGCCTTGGGTACAGCAGACCACACCGTTCACCTGCGGTCCGGCCTGCCTGATGATGGCCCTGGCGGCGCTCAAGCAGCAACCGCCCAGCACTACCGAAGAGCTGTTGCTGTGGCGGGAAGCCACCACCATTTTCATGACCGCCGGTCATGGTGGCTGCCATCCCATGGGGCTGGCCCTGGCCGCTCGTCAACGCGGCCTGGAAGCCCGCGTCTGGTGCAACCAGACCGGCCCGTTGTTTG
>NZ_JBNPEC010000097.1:0-17192 GCF_051117345.1 Alcanivorax sp. | reverse complement strand
CTTGCCGCCGGCGACACCGGTAAAGCAGAGACACAGCTAGCCACCATGGCCGAACAGCATCCTGATGATCTGGATCTGCGCTTCTCGCTGGCCTTGCTGGCCCTGGAAGCCGGCGCCACCGAACCGGCCCGCCGGCAACTCCAGGCCCTGCTGGCCGAGAATTACCGACCCGATGACATGCACCTCTATCTGGGCCAGGCCGCCGAACAGGCCGAAGAGCCGGACCAGGCGGTGGACCATTACCTCAAAGTCCAGGGCCCTCAGGCGGTTCGCGCCAGCGTCCAGGCCGCCCGTCTGCTCTACCAGCAGGGCAACAGTGATCAGGCCAGCGCGCTGATGGCCAGCCTGGCCCAGCAGCATCCGGAGCTGGCCACCAGCCTCACCGTTACCGAAGCGGAAATGCGCGACTCTATCGGTGACCCTCAAGGCGCCCTTGCCCTGCTTGACCGGGCGGTGAAGGCAGAACCGGACAATACCGACTTACTCTACAGCCGGGCCATGATCGCGGAAAAAACCGGCAATCTGGCAAAACTGGAAAGCGATCTGCGGCGGGTGCTGTCCATCAACCCAGACGATGCCAGCGCCCTCAACGCCCTGGGCTATACCCTGGCCAACCGCACCCAGCGCCTGGACGAAGCCTACGACTATATTTCCCGAGCTCTGGAATTACGCCCGGACGATCCAGCCATCCTGGATTCCATGGGCTGGGTACTCTACAAACGTGGCGAGCTGGAAGCCGCCCGGGACTACCTGCGCCGGGCCTACGACAAATTCCCCGACCCGGAAGTGGCTGCCCATTACGGCGAGGTCCTGTGGGTACTGGGCGCCCAGCACCAGGCCCGCCAGGTATGGCGCGACACCCTGAACAGCAACCCGGACGCCCCCCATATCCGTGAAGTCATGGAAAAACTCGGAGCCCGCCTGTGACCCTGAGCCCCACCCGCATCATCAGCCTGGCATTGCTGGCCCTGGCCCTGAGCGCCTGCCAGCTACGCCCCACCACCACCGGCACCTTCGAACACCCGAACCAGATCGACCGCTGGGCAATGAGCGGCAAGCTCGGCTACCGCACCGCCAATGACGGCGGCAGCGCCTCCTTCGACTGGACCCAGAAACCCAATCGCGGCCAGATCCGCTTTTCCGGCCCGCTGGGTTTCGGTAGCGCCGACCTGCGCTGGGACAGTGGCCGCGCCGAGCTGATTACCGCCAAGGAACAGTATCAGGCACGCAGCCCCGGCGAACTGGCCTGGCACCTGACCGGCTTCTGGCTGCCGGTCTCCGCCCTGCAATACTGGGCCCGCGGCCTGCCCTGGCCCGGCGCCCATGGCGAAGCCGGCTATGACGAAGGCGGCCACCTGCAAACCCTGCAGCAACTGGGCTGGAGCCTGGAGTTCGACCGTTACCAGCCGGTCGCCGGCGTCACCCTGCCCTATCGCATCAAGGCGCGGCAAAACGGTAATCGCTTCACCCTGCTGATCAAGGACTGGCAGCCCGGCGCCGAAAAATGACCATGCTGACCCTTCCCGCCCCCGGCAAGCTGAACCTGTTCCTGCATATCACCGGCCGTCGGGCGGACGGCTACCATGAGCTGCAAACCCTGTTCGCCCTGCTTGACCATGGCGACACCCTGCACTTTGCCCAGGCCGACACCCTGACCCTGGAATGTGACCAGGCCGACGTGCCCACCGACCACAGCAATCTGATCTTGCGCGCTGCCCTCCTGCTGCAGGCCCACACCGGCTGCCAGAAAGGGGCCCGCATCGTCCTGGAAAAACACCTGCCCATGGGCGGCGGCGTCGGCGGCGGCTCCTCCGATGCGGCCACCGCCCTGCTGGGACTCAATGCGCTGTGGGGGCTAAACCTGTCCGAGGACACCCTGGCAGAACTGGGGCTGTCGCTGGGCGCAGACGTGCCGGTCTTTGTGCGCGGCAAAAGTGCCTGGGCGGAAGGGGTCGGCGAGCGAATCACCCCGGTTTCTCTGCCAAACGACGTTTTTTTGGTCATTCATCCCGGAATTCATGTATCAACTGCTCGAATTTTCGGCGACCGGCAATTGACAAGGGATACCCCCGTCAGTAAATTACCGGCCTCGCTTGAGGTGGTGCTGACCCGCGACTTTCGCAATGACTGTGAAGCGGCAGCAATACGGCAATTTCCAGAAATCGGGGAGTTGCTTCACTGGCTCAAGCAACATACGGGAAATGCCCGTATGACCGGCACCGGCGCTTGTTGTTTTGCACGCCTTGCCGGAGAGCAACAGGGGCAGCATTTGCTGCAACAGTTGCCACAACACTGGACAGGTTTCGTCGCTCGAAGCTGTAATACTTCTCCTCTCCACCAAATACTGGGAGAGACACTGGCGAAGTTTCGAGAGACACAGAATTCAGGAAAATCTGCACAAATTGGTAAATAGTGCAGACCTGAGACCGAGTGTTGGGGTATAGCCAAGTTGGTAAGGCAACGGGTTTTGATCCCGTGATTCCCAGGTTCGAGTCCTGGTACCCCAGCCATTTTCTTGCCCGGAGCCCTCCCCCCCTTTCCTCGGAGGCTCCCGAAATTCACGACTCAAGAGGGACGCCAGTGTCCAAACTCGTCGTTTTCACCGGTAACGCTAATCCCGAACTGGCCCAGGCCATGGTCAAACACCTGAACCTGCCCATTGGCAATGCCGATGTGGGCACCTTCAGCGATGGTGAAGTGGCCGTGGAAATCCAGGAAAACGTGCGCGGCAAAGACGTCTTTATCGTGCAATCCACCTGCAACCCCACCAACAACAACATCATGGAGTTGCTGGTGATGGCCGACGCCCTGCGTCGTTCCTCTGCAGGCCGGATCACCGCCGTGATGCCCTACTTCGGTTACGCCCGCCAGGATCGCCGGGTGCGTTCCGCACGGGTACCGATCACCGCCAAGGTAGTCGCCGACATGATCACCGCTGTAGGCATCGACCGGGTTGTTACCGTCGACCTGCACGCCGACCAGATTCAGGGCTTCTTCGATATTCCGGTGGACAACGTCTACGCCACCCCACTGATCGTGGCGGACATCGAGCGTCAGAACCACGATGACCTGATGGTGGTATCCCCGGACGTGGGCGGCGTGGTTCGTGCCCGCGCCCTGGCCAAGCAGCTCAACGATGCCGACCTGGCCATCATCGACAAGCGCCGCCCCAAGGCCAATATTTCCCAGGTGATGCATATCATCGGTGAAGTGGAAGGTCGCACCTGTATCCTGGTGGACGACATGGTCGATACCGCCGGCACCCTGTGCAAGGCTGCCCAGGCCCTGAAAGATCACGGTGCCGCCAAGGTCTACGCTTACATCACCCACCCGGTACTGTCCGGCCCGGCCATCGACAACATTGCCAACAGCGCCCTGGACCAGCTGGTCGTCACCGACACCATCCCGCTGTCCGAAGCTGGCCGCGCCTGCGCCAACATCCGCGTGCTCAGCCTGGCGCCCATGCTGGCCGAAACAGTACGCCGGGTGAACAACGAAGAATCCCTGAGCGCCATGTTCGACCGGCTGGAGCTGGTATAACCCCAGTTTCGAGTTGAACGTTAAAAGTTGAACGCGGGCAGGACCATCTTGTACCGCCACCGCAGAGGCCGCGTACCCATTTTGGGCGCGGCCTCCTGCTTTTGTGGCCAACCCCCACGCCATAACCACGTTTCAAACTTTGCACTTTCAACGCCTGCCCTGCTGGCCTCCCGATCAGATTTCATGCATAATCGCGCCCCCGCGGAATCCTCCGTGGTTTTATCAACCTCTCTGGCCGACCTGGTCGCGGGACGCCCGAGAGCTTAATGGAGACATATCATGTCCAATGAATTCCAGCTTTTCGCTGAAAGCCGCAGCGACATGGGGAAAGGTGCGAGCCGCCGCCTGCGTCGTCTGCAAGAACGTGTTCCCGGCATCATCTATGGTGGCGACGCCGAGCCGCAGATGATCAGCGTGGAACTGCGTGAACTGAAAAAGGCCCTGGAAACCGAAGCCTTCTACAGCCACGTGCTGACCCTGAAACTGGATGGTGCCGACGTGCAGGCCGTACTGCGCGACATGCAGCGTCACCCGGCCAAAGGTCACCCGATGCACGTGGATTTCCTGCGCGTCGACAAGACCCACAAGATCACCATGAACGTGCCCCTGCACTTCACCAATGAAGAAAGCTCCATTGGTGTGAAGAAACAGGGCGGCGAGATCCAGCACAACATCGCCGAGGTGGAGGTCAGCTGTCTGCCCCAAAACCTGCCTGAGTTCATCGAAGTGGACATGGCAGCGGCCGAACTGGATACCATTATCCACCTGTCCGACCTGAAACTGCCGAAAGGCGTGGAACTGACCCAGCTCGCACTGGGCGACGACCACGACCAGCCGGTAGCCGCGATTCACGCGCCGAAAGTCCGTGCTTCTGCTGACGACGAAGACGGCGAAGGCGAAGCTGAAGCCGCTGGCGAGGAATAAGACGCACTGTGGCTGTGGCGGAACCGGTTCGACTGATCGTAGGCCTGGGTAACCCGGGTCGCGAATACGAGGACACCCGCCACAATGCCGGCGTCTGGTATGTGGACGCCCTGGCCCGTCGCCAGGGCGTTTTCCTTTCCGAAGACAAGAAATATTTCGGCCTTACCGGCACCTTTACCTTCGAAGGCGAAACGATTCGTCTGCTGGTCCCCACTACCTTCATGAACCGCAGTGGTCAGGCCACCGCCGCTCTGGCGAATTTCTTCAAGATTCCTGTCACGCAGATGCTCGTCGCCCATGACGAACTGGATCTGCCCCCCGGTTGTGCCCGCTTCAAACAAGGCGGCGGCCATGGCGGCCATAACGGTCTGCGCGACATCATCAGCAAGCATGGCAACAGCCGCGATTTCTATCGGCTGCGCATCGGCATCGGCCACCCCGGCTCCGCCGACCGCGTCACCCCCCATGTGCTCAACAAGCCCTCCCAAGCCGACCGCAACCTGATCGACCGCGCCATTGATGAAGCGGCCTACCACACCGCCGATATGCTACGCGGAGATTTGAACGGGGCCATGAATCGGTTGAACGGGTTTAAGGCCTGACGGTAGCTTCTAGCTTGCAGGATTGTGCCCCAGCTAAAGCGAAGCCCAACCGCAATATCAGCTTTTCTTTTTCTCGTAGCTCGTAGCTCGTAGCTGATTCTTACCTATCCTGCGCGTACATCGCCAATACCCACTCCCCCGCCGGCCGGGCTCGCCATTTTTCGATCTGCTGGCGCAGAACCGGTGACAGGGTCGATTCATCGAACAGATCCCAGGGCGACCCCGCTGGGCTGAGCAGTGGCGCCAGCATACTCGCAGCGGTGATATCTGCCAGGCTGAAGCGGTCACCCACCAGATACTGCCCCTTGCCTTTCTTCAACTCGCTTTCCAGCAACGCCAAGGCCTCTTCCACCCGCTGCTCCGACCGCATCACCCGTTGCGGATTGATGGCGTAACCCCGACGTATTGCTTCGCGAACCAACGGCTTGGCCAACCGCTCCAGAGGACCTGGCAGACCGCAATCGCCGACCAGGGCCGTCATTACCTCCGGTCGATCAAGAATCTGACCGTACACCCAGCGCCGGACATGCACACCGTAACGGTCAAACTGCTGCTCCAGTTCAATCACCCGGGCACGCGTATCACCAGCCTTGGGCAGCAGCGGCTGGTCGGGGTAATACTTTTCCAGGTAGTAGGCGATTTTGGTGGAATCGCTCACCCGACGCTTGCCGTCGCGCAGCAACGGCACCGTATTGCCACGGGCCAGCCACTGGGTACGCACCCGGTGTGCCACCGGCAGCAGATTGACCGTACGGTACGCCAGGCCCTTGTGGTCCAGCTGCCAGCGGGATTTCTCGCAATAATGGGAGATCGGGAACTGGTAAAGAATACGCTCGGCCATGGTGACTCTTGTTCAGTTTTGCGGACTTGCAGTCTAGCCGCCCCCCGCTCCGCCGTTAGCGGCAACAGCGCCTGACACGTCCGTCCCGCCAGCAACCCGCTTTCACCCTGATCCCGCGCCTGCCACGGTCGCTTTTTTGCCCCGGCTTGCGTAGCATTGCGGCCTCGAAAAACGGAGGTCTGTCATGGGTTTCAAATGCGGTATCGTCGGTCTGCCCAACGTGGGGAAATCCACCCTGTTCAACGCGCTGACCAAAGCGGGGATTGATGCCGAGAACTTCCCGTTCTGCACCATTGAGCCCAACACCGGGGTAGTACCGATTCCTGACCCGCGGATGGACAAGCTGTCCGCCATTGTCAGCCCGGAGCGGGTGATGCCAGCCACCATGGAATTCGTGGATATCGCCGGCCTGGTGGCCGGGGCCTCCAAGGGCGAAGGCCTGGGTAACAAGTTTCTTGCCAACATCCGCGAAACCGATGCCATCGCCCACGTAGTACGTTGTTTCGATGACGAAAACGTCATCCACGTGTCCGGCAAGGTCTCGCCACTGGATGATATCGACATCATCAACACCGAGCTGGCGCTGGCCGATCTGGACACCGTGGAAAAAGCCCACCTGCGTGCCACCAAAGCGGCCAAGGGGCAGGACAAGGACGCCAAGGGCCTGCTGCCCGTGCTGGACAAGGTGCTGCCAGCCCTCAACGATGGCCAACCGGCACGTTCCGTGGATCTCAACGATGATGAGCGCAAGGCCATCAAGAGCCTGAACCTGCTGACTCTGAAGCCGACCATGTACATCGCCAACGTGGACGAAGGCGGCTTTGAAGACAACGCCCTGCTGGACGCCGTGCGCGGACTGGCCGAGAAGGAAAATTCCTCCGTGGTGCCGATCTGCGCCAAAATCGAATCGGAAATTGCCGAGCTGGACGACGAAGAGAAAGCCGACTTCCTGGCCGACCTGGGCATGGAAGAGCCGGGCCTCAACCGGGTCATCCGCGCCGGCTTCAACCTGCTGGGTCTGCAGACCTACTTCACGGCGGGCAAGAAGGAAGTTCGCGCCTGGACCGTTCGCGTTGGCGCCACCGCACCCCAGGCCGCCGGCGTGATCCATACCGACTTCGAGAAGGGCTTCATCCGCGCCGAAGTCACCGCCTACGATGACTATGTCGAGAATAACGGCGAAGCCGGCGCCAAGGATGCCGGCAAATGGCGCCTGGAAGGCAAGGAATATATCGTCAAGGACGGCGACGTAGTGCACTTCCGGTTTAACGTTTAAAAACCGCTGCACGCACGCAACACGCTTCAGGCAACACGCAAACAAAAGGCCGCCCCGAGGGGCGGCCTTTTTTTCGCTATTAATTATTAACTGTTAACTATTAATTGCCCTTATTAGTCCGTTCCGCCGGCATTCACCGGCTCGAAGTCTTCATCCTTCAACTCCGGCAGCTTCTCGTCGCAGCCCTGAATCCCCTGCTTCTTGAGATTATTGCAGACCCGATCCAGCTTGTTGTCCACCGCGTGCATGTGATCCAGCAGAAGGTGAATGGCTTCAGCTACCGGATCGGGCATGTCGTTGCTGACACCATAGGCTTGAAAGCCGATCTTCTCTGCCATTTCCTGACGGTTCTTTTCCGTCTCGGTAATCGGCTTACTGACCACCCGGCCGGGAATGCCTATCACCGTTGCCCCTTCCGGCACTTCCTTGGTGACCACGGAGTTGGAACCGATCTTGGCGTTCTTGTGTACGGTGAACGGGCCAAGCACCTTGGCACCGGCACCGACCACCACACCATCCTCGAGGGTCGGGTGACGCTTGCCTTTGCTCCAGCTGGTGCCGCCCAGAGTGACGCCATGATAAAGCGTCACGTCATCGCCAATTTCTGCGGTTTCACCAATCACCACCCCCATGCCATGGTCGATAAAGAAACGTCGACCGATTTTGGCGCCGGGATGAATTTCGATGCCGGTCATCCAGCGGGCGAAGGTGGAAACGAACCGCGCCAGTTGCTTGAAGTTGCGCGTCCACAAACCATGGGCAAGACGATGAAACAGCACCGCATGCAGGCCCGGGTAATTAAGCAACACCTCCAGCGTGTTGCGCGCCGCGGGGTCCCGGTGGAATACCGACGCGATGTCCTCGCGTACTCGATCAAACATAGATACCTCGTCTCAGGTATAGCCGGTTGGATAACACGGGGAGCGTTTGCTACTTCCCGTCATTGCGCGGCATTTTTCTTTCCAGCGCCACCAGCACACCACGCAGAATACTCATTTCCATTTTGTCCGGTCGCGCGCGCATAAACAAACGGCGCATGCGCGTCATGACCTGGCCAGGCTGCTGCGGATTGAGAAAACCGCTCTGCGCCATGACCTTCTCCAGATGATCCAGGAAACCCGCCACCGCCTCGTTACTGGCCAGCGGCTCATCCCAGAACATCTCTGGCAGCGGCATAGCCTCGCGACGGGAACGGGCTTCCTTCAGATCGAAATCATCGCCCAGCAGAGCCATGCGCAGCTCATAACTGATTAATTGGACCGCCGACGCCACATTCAAGACCCCGTACTCGGGATTGGTTGGCACGCTCACATGCAGATTACAGCGGCGCAGCTCGTCATTGGTGAGCCCCCGGTCCTCACGACCGAACAGCACCGCAATACGGGTGTCATCCGGCTCGTGGGACAATTGCGCCGCCAGTTGCCGGGGCGTCAGACAGGGCCAGGGAATGCGCCGCTGGCGGGCGCTGGTGCCGATCACCAGGGTGGCCCCTTCCAGCGCTTCATCCAGGGTCTCGCAGACCTGGGCGGCTTCCAGCACGTCGCCTGCCCCGGAGGCCCGGGCAGTGGCTTCCACGGAGGGGTAGTCACGGGGCTGGATGAGCCTCAGGTCCGACATACCCATGGTTTTCATGGCCCGGGCCGCGGCACCGATGTTGCCGGGATGGGTGGTTTCCACCATCACAATACGCACATTTTCTAGCATGAAAGGTACCTGTACACGGGTCTGGCCGGAAAAGGCGGCAATGTTATCATGGGAATCACTGAATAATCCCTTAAGTGGCACCCAACGCTGCCCTGATCGCGCGGGCTCTGCTACAATCCGCGCCCCGGTTTATTTGGCCGGGCGTTCTTTGACAGCCCTAATACTTTTTTGAGGACAGATGCATGCATGCGCCGCAAGTGAACATTGCCCTGCGAGCCGCCCGTCAGGCGGGTAACCTGATTCGTCGTGCTGCCGAAAGCAATGACCCGTTATCTGTCAGCAAGAAAGGGATGAACGACTTCGTCACCGAAGTGGATCGGGCCGCCGAGCAGCGCATTATCGAGGTTATCCTCAAGGCCTACCCGGATCACAGCATCCTGGCCGAAGAATCCGGGGAAACCCGCGGCAAGGGTGACGGAACCGACTACCAATGGGTGATCGACCCGCTGGATGGCACCACCAACTTCATCCACGGCTTCCCCCAGTACTGCGTCTCCATCGCCCTGAAATACCGCGGCAAGCTGGAGCACGCGGTGATTTATGACCCCAATCGGGATGAAGAATTTACCGCCAGCCGCGGCCGTGGCGCCGCCCTCAATGGCCGTCGTATCCGCTGCACCAATCGCCCCGGCCTGGAAGGCTGCCTGATCGGCACCGGTTTTCCGTTCCGCAAGGACCAGGCACCGCACATGGACGCCTATCTGGGCATGTTTGCCGACATCGCCGCGTCCACCGCCGGCCTGCGCCGCCCGGGCTCTGCGGCCCTGGATCTGGCCTGGCTCGCTGCCGGCCGCCTGGACGGTTTCTTCGAATTCGGCCTGTCCGAGTGGGACCTGGCCGCTGGCGCTCTGTTGATCACCGAAGCCGGTGGCCTGGTAGGCGATCTGAGCGGTGGCCACAAATTCCTGGAAAGCGGCGGCATCGTTGCCGGCAGCCCGAAGGTCTTCAAGGGCCTGCTGCAGAAGATCAAACCGCACCTGAACGAGGGGCTGCGTCGATAACCCCAGCCACGAGCAACTAGCTGCTAGCTACGACGCGGTTCAAGTCCGGTGCCAATCAACACCTCTTGAGCCGCGCCGCAGCAGTTAACCACCCTCTTCCCTACCTGAATCGCGGCGCCATGTCGGCCCGTTTGCCGCCAATCCCGTTCCGTCTCGCAGCTAGCGGCTAGTCGCTCAAAGCTGATCTTTTCCTTAGACCCCGAACCGATTTTTCTCTTCCGGCATGGACATCTGCCCTTGCTTTGCTAGCGTAATACGCAACACGGTGCAAAAAGCTCGGGAGATGTACGATGACGGTTACCCTCACTGACAACGCCCTGTTCCGCCAGCAGTGCTACATCAATGGCCGCTGGTGCGATGCGGACGACGGCGCCACCTTCACCGTGACCAACCCGGCCACTGATGAAAGCCTGGGCACCTCGCCGCGTATGGGCGAAGCAGAAACCCGCCAGGCCATTGATGCCGCCCACGAGGCTTTTCCAGCCTGGCGGGATATGGCCGCCGCACAGCGGGCCACCTTGCTTGAGGCCTGGCACGACCTGATGATGGAGCATCAGGATGATCTGGGCCGGCTGATGACCCTGGAGCAAGGCAAGCCCCTGGCCGAGGCCAAAGGTGAAATTGCCTATGCCGCCTCCTTCATGAAGTGGTTTGCCGAAGAGGCCCGGCGCGCCTACGGCGATACCATTCCGGCCCCCAAACCCGGCCAGCGGATTGTGGTGATCAAACAGCCCATCGGCGTCACCGCCGCCATCACTCCATGGAATTTCCCCTCCTCCATGATCACCCGCAAGGCCGGGGCCGCCCTGGCAGCCGGCTGTACCATGGTGGTCAAACCCGCCAGTGCGACCCCCTACTCCGCCCTGGCGCTGGCCGAGTTGGCGGAGCGCGCGGGGATTCCTGCTGGCGTATTCAACGTGATTACCGGTAGTGCCGGCGCCATTTCCACGGCGCTCACCGACTCGCCCATTGTCCGTAAACTGAGCTTCACCGGCTCCACGGAAGTGGGTTCCAAACTGATGGCCCAGTGCGCCAAGCACATTCAGAAAGTATCCCTGGAGCTGGGCGGCAACGCGCCCTTTATCGTGTTTGACGATGCCAACCTGGACAAGGCCGTGGAAGGCGCCATGGCCAGCAAGTTCCGCAACACTGGGCAGACCTGCGTGTGCGTTAACCGCTTCCTGGTTCAGGACAGCATCCACGATGCTTTCGTGGAAAAGCTGAAAACCGCCATCGAGGCCATGAAAGTGGGCGATGGCCTGGAAGACGGCGTCAGCCAGGCGGCCCTGATCAACCGCGATGCCGCCGACAAGGTCATGGAGCATCTGGAAGATGCCCTGGGCAAGGGCGCCAAAGTGGTGACTGGCGGTCAACGCCACGAGCGGGGGGGCAACTTTGTCCAGCCCACCCTGATCACCGGCGTGACCACCGATGCGCAGCTCTGCCAGGAAGAAACCTTTGGCCCGCTGGCGGCAGTGATCCCGTTCCGCACGGAAGAGGACGCCATCCGCATTGCCAACGACACCCCCTACGGCCTGGCCGCCTATTTCTACAGCGACAATATCCACCGCTGCTGGCGTGTGGCAGAAGCACTGGAAAGCGGCATGGTGGGCGTCAACGAAGGCCTGATCTCCAACGCGGCCGCGCCCTTCGGCGGGGTCAAGGAATCCGGCCTGGGCCGCGAAGGCTCCCACCAGGGCATGGACGAGTACCTGGAAGCCAAATACCTGTGTATGGGTAGCTAACAAAAGCTTCACGAGACAGGCTGCAAGCTGACGCATCGCTTGCAGAAACCGGAGCGCTTCACTTCCGCGCACACAGGCTTACATCGCGGGCACCCATTGCCGCCAGTGCCAAGACAGCCTGTGTTGCAGCGTGGAGAGAGTGATCCGCAGCTGATTAGGAGGCGGAATGGGACAAGCGTTGAACATCGCCCTGCTCCCCGGTGACGGCATCGGCCCGGAAGTAATGGACGTGGCGGAGGCGGTGCTGGACCTGCTGATCCAGCGCTACCGGCTCCCATTGGCGTATACCCGCTTTGACTGGCCATCCCATGCCTGGCATCAGAGCCACGGCCAGATGATGCCCAGCGACGGGGTCGCACAGCTGCGCGAGTTTGATGCGATGCTGCTGGGAGCCCTGGGCGACCCGGGGCCGATGGAAGACCCTTCCCGTTTTGTCCTTTCCGACAGCGTCTCGCTGGCGCCGTTACTGGCTCTGCGCAAACAGCTGGACCTGTGGGCCTGCGAACGCCCGGCCCGCTGGCTGCCCGGCGCCCCCCAGTATCTGGCCGACCCGCGCGCCCGGGAGGTGGACATGCTGGTGATCCGCGAAAACAGTGAAGGTGAATACAGCGGCCAGGGGGGCCGGCTCGCCCCGGGCACGGCCCAGGAAGTGGCCACCCAGGTAGAAGTGTTCACCGCCCGCGCCACCGAGCGGCTGATTCGCCACGCCTTCCGGCGGGCCCGTCAGCGGGCCACCCAGCGGGAGATCCCGCGCCAGTTCAAGGACGACAAGCACGCCCAGGTGTGCCTGATCACCAAACGCAATGCCCAGCCCTTCTGGGGCGATCTATACACAGACACCTTTCACCGCATCGCCGCCGAGTTTCCCGATGTGGACATCCATCACGAGCTGGTGGATGCGGCCTGCATGAAGTTCGTGCAGTGCCCCTGGCGTTTCGACGTGGTCGTCGCCAGCAATCTGCACGGCGATATTCTTACCGACCTGGCAGCGGTGCTGTGTGGCGGCCCGGGCCTTGCGCCATCTGCCAACCTCAACCCGAATGAACCGGCCCTGCCGGCACTGTTCGAACCGGTTCACGGCAGCGCGCCAGACATTGCCGGCCAGAACCTGGCCGACCCCCGCGCTACCCTGATGAGCCTGGCCATGCTGCTGGACAACCTGGCCCACCATCACCCGGCCATCGGCAGCGCGGCACAACATCTGCATGACCTGATCCAGGCGGACCTGGCCCGTGAGGCGAACGGCGAAGCGTTTTCGGGCACCCAGGAAACCGGACAACGGCTATGCCAATGGCTGGCAGCCTGAAGCGGCGCTGGCAAGCCAACAACAGAAAGGAGGCACTATGAGTCACCTGTCCCCCCTGCTGGTGCAATCCAGCGGTATTTGTGCAGAGCGCGGCGAAGGAAACTGGCTTTACGATGAGGACGGTAATCGCTGGCTGGATTTCACTTCCGGTATCGGCGTGACCTCCACCGGGCACTGCCACCCCAAAGTGGTGGCCGCCGCTCAGGAGCAGGTCGGCAAACTGGTCCATGCGCAATATGCCACCGTCAAACATCCCAACCTGCTTGAACTGACTGACCGGCTCTACAAGCATCTCCCCGCACATATGGATGCTGTCGCGTTTTCCAATTCCGGCAGTGAATCCGTGGAAGCGGCATTTCGTCTGGCGCGCCAGGCTACCGGTCGCCCCAACATTGTGGTGTTTCGGGGCGGATTCCATGGCAGGACCATGGGTGCGGCCTCGCTGACCACCTCCAACAACAAGGTGCGTACCGGCTGGGCCCCGCTGATGGCGGGCGTGTCGGTTGCTCCCTTCCCGCATTCTTACCGCTATGGCTGGGACGAAGACACCACGGTGGACTTCTGTCTGGGAGAACTCGATCACCTGATGATTACCGAGTGCAATCCCAAGGACACCGCGGCCATCATCATCGAACCGGTACAGGGCGAATACGGCTACTACCCGGCGCCGAAACGCTTCATGGAAGGCCTGCAGGCACGTTGCAAGGAACACGGCATCCTGCTGATTATGGACGAAATCCAGGCTGGCTACGGGCGCACCGGCAAGTTCTGGAGCCACGAACACAGCGGGGTATCCGGTGACATCCTGATTACGGCCAAGGGGCTGGCCAGTGGTTATCCGCTATCCGCCATCGCTGCCAGCAAATCACTCATGGACAAGGGCTACCCGGGCTCCCAGGGTGGTACTTACGGCGCCAATGCGGTTGCCTGTGCCGCAGCCATCGCCACACTGGATGTGATAGAAGAAGAAGGGTTGGTAGAGCACGCCCGCGAGATGGGTGACTACCTGCTGGAAAAGCTCGCCGCCGTTCAACAGGATTTCCCCTGTATCGAAGAGATACGCGGCCAGGGCCTCATGCTCGGCGCCGAGATCACCAGCTCACCGGGCGTTGCGGATGGCGACCACGCTGCGGCCATTCTCAAGGCCTGCGAGGACGATGGTGTACTGCTGCTTCGCTGTGGTCACAAGGGACAGGTGGTTCGCTGGCTTCCTGCGCTCAACGTGACACGGGAGGAAATCGATATCGCCGTGGGTGCCTTCGCCAAGGCGCTGGCCAGCACGTGCAAGAATCAGGACAAACGCTGCTCAGGCTGCAAAAGCTGAAATTCGAAAGCCACCGGAAAGTGAAAGAGTCACATTATGAGCAAACCGGTAATTACGGTACTGATGGCCGAGGATGAGCCACCCATGCCCGGGCTTGAAGCCCTTGAAGGGCAAGCGGTGGTTCGCGAGGCCCGGCATCGGCAGGAACTGGAAGCGGCACTGCCGGAAACGGAGATTCTGCTGGTGACGGATTTTCGCACCGACATGCTACAGGAGGTCTGGCCCGATCCCTGCAAAATACGCTGGATACATGCCACCAGTGCGGGGGTGGATGCCCTGATGATTCCACCGGTGCGTGACAGCGATATTCCTGTCACCAATGCCAGAGGTATCTTTGACCGCGGTATTGCCGAATATGTCCTCGGCGCCCTGCTGCTGTTCGCCAAGGACACGCTCACCAACCTGTCTTTGATGAAGGAACATCGCTGGCAACATCGGGAAACCCGTCTACTGCGAGATAGCCGAGCTTTGGTCGTGGGTGCCGGCTCCATTGGCCGGGAAGTGGCAACCGTGCTGGGCGCCCTGGGCGTCAGCGTGGTGGGCACCGCCCGCAACGCCCGGGAAGATGCCGCTTTCGAGCGAGTTCATGCCCAACAGGACCTACCCGATCTGCTTCCGGAAGCAGACTACGTCATCATCACGGCACCACTGACGCCGCAAACCGAGGGGCTGTTCGACGCCGACCAGTTCCTGCGCATGAAACCTGGCGCGGTATTGGTCAATGTGGGGCGCGGCCCGATCGTGGAAACGTCGGCGCTGCTTGCCGCCTTGCAAAGCGGACGCCTGGGAGGAGCCGCTCTGGACGTATTCGAGGAAGAGCCCCTGCACGCCAACCACCCTCTCTGGGATGAACCCAACGTGATGCTATCCGCCCATATGGCCGGTGATTTTATCGGCTGGCGCGCCGCACTGGGGCAGCAATTTGTCGATAACTTTCAACGCTGGCAAAAGGGAGAGCCCCTGAGCAACCCGGTAAGCAAGGAACACGGCTATGTCAGTAATGCCTGAGGCCTGAGCCTAACGACGGCTCCCCGCAGCGCACTGCGCAGAAAAAACAGGATTAGCGTCAACCAGGAGTGATGCCGATGAGCAAGGAATTACTGACCATGAGCGCCCAGGCACTGAAAGCTGCCTACCAGACCGGCGCCCTATCCCCAGTGGAGGTTTGCTCCAACCTGCTGGACCATATCGAAAAGCATGATCAGGCGTTGAATGCCTGGTGCCTGATTGACCGCGACACCACCCTGCAATGGGCGCGGGAATCCGAACAACGCTATCAGCAAGGCACGCCAGAAGGGTTGCTGGATGGCGTACCTGTTGCCGTCAAGGATGTCTTCCTCACCCCCATGTGGCCGACCCTTAAAGGCTCAAGAACCATCGATCCGGCCTCCACGTTGAACAAGCGATCCCCGGCGATAGCCGCTCTGGAGCGCCATGGTTATGTGCCTCTGGGTAAGACCACGACCCCTGAATTCGGCTGGAAAGGGATTACCGATAGCCCCATGTGCGGGCCCACCAACAACCCCTGGGATCCATCGAAAACCGCCGGGGGGAGCAGTGGCGGCAGTTCCGCCGCGGTCTCCGCAGGCATGGCCCCACTGGCTCTCGGCACCGATGCCGGCGGCTCCATCCGCATCCCCGCCAGTTTCTGCGGTATCGTCGGCCATAAACCGACCTTCAGTGAAGTCCCACACTGGCCCGCCAGCCCTTTCGGCACACTGGCTCACGCCGGCCCCATGACGCGTACCGTAGCAGATGCGGCATTGATGATGAACGTGATGTGCGAGGCCGATGCCCGCGACAGCCTGGCCGCGCCCCGCCGTCATATCGATTATCTGGCGGCACTGGACCAACCCATGAAGGGGCTGAAAATCGCCATGAGTACCAATCTGGGTTATGTGGATGTGAACCCGGACATCGAGAAAGCATTCAAGGACGCCGCCAAGGCATTTGAAGATCTGGGCGCGACCATCACCGAGGCCGACCCCGGATTCAGCAACCCGCTGGCCGCGTTCAGTCACCTTTTCTATAGCGGTGCCGCCAATGCCATGCGTGACCTTGGTGAACGTCAACGCAGCCTGATGGACCCGGCGCTGATTGAAGTCGCTACCAAGGCCGAGAAACTCTCCATGCTCGATTACCTGGGCGCCATGAACGAGCGAATGGCGGTCAGCGAACGCATGGCGGTCTTTCACACCAAATACGATCTGCTGATCACCCCAACGCTGCCCCTTGGGGCGTTCGACACCAACCGCGAAGTGCCGGTGGACTGGCCCAGCACCCGCTGGCCCACCTGGACCCCGTTTACCTACCCGTTCAACCTTACCGGCCAGCCCGCACTGTCGGTGCCCATGGGTCTGGACAGCAACGGTCTTCCCATGGGGCTGCAGATTGTGGGTGCGCGTTTCGATGATGCCCGGGTCCTGGCCGCCGGCCACGCCTTCGAGCAAGCCAAGCCGTTTACCGTGTTGCCACCGTTGCTACAAAACTAGAAGGGTGCTTTGCGGAACGCCGTGATCGGCGCCCCTAAGCGGCGAATCGAAGAGAAGGAGCACATGATGGGCAATATCAATCTGGATACGGATTTCTACGAAAGCGAAGACCCGATCTGGAACCCGGCACTGCTCACCATTCCGGTGCCGGGCATTCGCCGCATGGTGAATCTGGCATCGGACCTAAACGATGTGATTCACCTGTCCATCGGCCAGCCGGACTTCAAGCCCCCGGGCCATGTAGTCCAGGCTGCCGTGGATGCCCTGAATGCAGGGCAGACCGGCTACACCATGGACGCCGGCCTGCCGGAATTGCTGGAAGCGCTGGCGGACTACTACAGTGAACGCAGCCAACGGCCTTTGTCGCCGGAAAACATCATGGTCACCACCGGCGCCACCGAGGCGATCTATCTGGCGCTCACTGCCACCTCCGCGCC
>NZ_JBNPEC010000222.1:0-3121 GCF_051117345.1 Alcanivorax sp. | reverse complement strand
GTCCAAACGGCTTCCGAACTACATGATCAACATGACACTTTGCTTTATGTGCTGACCAGCGGTTCCACTGGCCAGCCAAAAGCTGTTGCCGCCTCCGAGAAACGATTGACAGGAATGCTGCGGGCAATCCACACGTCACAGCATCTTGAGACAGTAAATTCGGTGCTGGCATGCCTGCCTCTGGGTTTTTCCTCCGGCCTGATCAATCAGCTACTTTGGGCGCTTTACAAGGGCCGGGCTCTGCACTTGCCTGGCGATGTCATTTCACCAGTGACACTGCTGTCGGCAGCCGACCAGCTAGGCTCTGAAATGCTATGCTTTGTAAATACGCAAATAAAAATGGTCGCCCGTTTGTGCAGTGATGAAATGGCTCCACTGGAAAACGTCAAGGTTGTGAATTTCTCTGGAGAATCCTTCCCAGAAAGTCACTATGCGTTCCTCAAAACCATGTTCCCTAATGCTCGCCTTTACAACAATTATGGCTGCACAGAAGCCATGCCCCGAATTTCTGTTCGTGATGTAACCGTTGCTTCTCAGTCATTGAGTGAGAATGTGGGGAGCTGTATTGAGGGAACCACCCTACGTATCGAGGGCAACCAACCAGTTGGCCCACTGGAGTTTCGATCTCCCTGGTCAGCCATTGGCTATCTTAATGAAAGCGGTGATCTGACCCACTTTGGCGAATGGGTTGCGAGTGGAGATGCCGGCAGGATTATTGACGGTGAACTACACCTTTCCGGGCGTTGCGACCAACTGGTCAAATTAGGTGGGGAACGACACAGCCTCAAAGAGGTTGAGCTAGCGGCAACCAAAGCCGGCTTTCAAGGCGCAGTAGCCATGCTGGATGAAGAAAAGCTGACTCTTATTGTTCATGCAACCGGTGCCGATCACAGCAACAAGATCAGGACCCTGCGATCACTCATCTCCCCAATACTAAGGCCGGCGAAGATCTACCGTCGCAGTAATTGGCCTTTGCTGGCCAATGGCAAAGTAGACCGACAACAAGTAGTCCTTAACTATAGGGAACTCTCTGATCATCAGGAAAGGATCTGGCCGAGCCGCTAGCCACGCTCATTGGCCCGGCGAAGTAACAGCACCATGGCAAGTCCGAAAAGCTGGCTCCCTGGAAACCAGTCTTCGTGATTCAGGGAGCCTGGCTGGCACTAACGCCGTCTTACCAGCCCGTCTTCCAGCACCTGTTCGAAGTGATCCTTGAAGGTATCCGCCGCCGGTCGATAATCCACACCCAGCGCCTTGCTGCGGCTGTTGTCGAAGCGCAGCGGATGACCCACGTTGCGGCTGATGAACTTGCGGGTGACCGGGCCCATGAATGGACCGACGGCCCATACCACCGGCTTGGGCACCTTCATCATCGGGAAGGGGTATTGCTTGCCGAATTGCTTGCGCAGCATGCCGGCGATGTCGAGCATGGACACGGACTGGCTGACCAGAATGTAGCGCCCTTCTGCTTCCGGTTTGAACGCGCCTAAAAGATGAGCCTGCGCCACTTCACGCACATCCACCATGCCGTATTCCAGAGCCGGCACGCCGGTTTTCAGTTTGCCGCGCCCCATGTCCAGCAGGGTGCCAATGCTGGCGGAGTTGCTGGCGTTGGTCAGTGAGGGGCCATAAACCATACCCGGATTGATGGTCACCAGGTCCCAATCGGACTGGCCGTCGTGGATCTTCCAGGCTTCCCGCTCGGCGGCCACCTTGGAGTACTGATACGGGTTATGGTCGACGCTGCTGGTGGTGTTCCAGTCCGCTTCGGTGAAGGCGCTCTTGCCTTTCATGTCGGTAGCATCACCGTACACGGAGGCCACGCTGCTGGTGAGAACCACGCGCTTGAGGGTGTCGCAGCGGTTGGCGGCATTGAGCACATTGCGGGTACCTTCCACTGCCGGGCGCACCAGGGCCTCGTGGGCATCGGTGAAGCCATCGAGTACAAACGGCGAGGCGGTGTGCATGAGAATGTCGCAGCCCTGCATGGGCGCATCGAAACTCTCGGCATCCAGCAGGTCGGCTTTGAACAGTTTCAGGGTACCGGGGGCAGCGTCGGCGATGCGTTTCAGATGATCGACGCTCTTCGCCTTGTTGGGATCACGCACCGTGGCATGCACGGTATGACCCGCTTCCAGCAGGTATTTAACGATCCAGCCGGCAATGTAGCCCGAGGCGCCGGTGACCATCACGGTATGAGTGTTACTGGGCATGCTTGGCTCCCGCCGATAAAAAGAAGGCCAACGCTACCACGATGGCAACACAAGACTAGGGCTGTTCGTGCCATTCTCTGGCTGACCGGCCAACCGCAATCACAACGAAAACAGGCGCCCTTGGCACCTGTTTTCAGGAAAGAAAATCAATTCTGCCAGCTCGCCCGGTTGAGCCACATCCACGCGGCGAGCCCCAATCCCCAGGCGCCATTGACGATCAAGCCACCGACCACCTTGGTGGCGTTCACGTCCAGGCCTTTTAACGGGAACACCAGCAGCATGGCCACCAGTGTCGGCCCGATGGCACCGAGGATCAGCGCCCCCAACCAATGCCGAATACCCTGCCAACGGCGGATCAGCCACCAGATCGGAACGCCCCAGACCCCGCCCCAGAATGCCAGCGACAGTACCTGGGGAATGCCCAAAGGCGGTACCGGGGTCATGTTCCAGGGCGCAGCCGGGATCAGCCCACCCAGCCAGAACAGCGCCAATACCCCTTGATGAAACAGCAGGGTGGCAATGAAGCCCCCGGTGAAGGCCTGCAGCCATTGTTGTGGCGAATTGGACATGGTCACTCCGACGTTGAAACGTATTGGTAAATGATTCCCCGGCAACTCTACACCATCACCCTCCCCTGCGTGTGAACAGGCCAATTCCAAGATCCATTCACCCCTCGTCAGGGATTTCCGGCGTCACCAGTTGCGCCAGCATTTCCAGGGATTCCTGCCAGCCCTGGTAGCAAAACTCCACCGGAATCATTTCCGGGATGCCTACCTGGGTGATGTTCAGTTCGGTGCCACAAAGCACTTCCTTCAGAGTAATGGTGACCTGCATTTCACCCGGCAGGTTGGGGTCGTCGAACTGATCAGTGTGGCGGATCAGTTCGTTGGGTTTGAGTTCCACATAGC
>NZ_JBNPEC010000121.1:0-17344 GCF_051117345.1 Alcanivorax sp. | reverse complement strand
CCCGCCTTGCCCTGGTTCAC
Source organism: Alcanivorax sp. (assembly GCF_051117345.1). Classification (GTDB taxonomy): domain Bacteria; phylum Pseudomonadota; class Gammaproteobacteria; order Pseudomonadales; family Alcanivoracaceae; genus Alcanivorax. Next base: position 17,324 of record NZ_JBNPEC010000121.1, on the reverse strand, counting down.
CCAGGGTCCGGGGCCTCGCATTACCCACATGCGAATCCTCGCCTCCCCGGTACTGGTCATCGCCTGCCCTTGCGTACGGGGCTGTGCCACGCCCATGTAAGTAAGGGTCGGCGTCGGCAAGGCCGCCGAGCACGGCATTCTGATTCGTGAAGGGGACGCCCTGCAGACCAGCAGCAAGCTGGACACCATTGTCCTAGACAAGACCGGCACCATCACAGAAGGCAAACCGGCGCTCACCGACATTCTCTGCGTCGAGGGTCAGCAGGAAGACCACCTGCTGCAACTGGCCGCCAGCCTGGAGAGCGGCTCCGAGCATCCGCTGGCCCGCGCCATTGTGGAAGCGGCAGAGCAGCGTGAGCTCACCCCCGACCGGGCAGACAATTTCCAGGCCCTCAACGGCAAGGGCGTCAGCGCCACCCTGAACGGCAAACCATACCGGCTCGGCAACCGACGCTGGCTGGAAAGCGAAGGGGTCACCATCAATCTGGACAGCGCCTCGCTCACCAAGCGTGGCGCCACCCCCCTGTTCCTGGCTGAGGGAAATACCCTGCTGGGAATCCTCGGCGTAGCCGACCGCATCAAGGACGATTCCAGGGACGCCATTGCCCGCCTGAAAGATCAGGGCCTCACCGTGGTGATGATTACCGGTGACATTCAGGCCAGCGCCGACGCCATCGCCAAACAGGTGGGCGTGGACCAGGTGATGGCGGAAGTGCTGCCCGAAGACAAGGCGAAAAAAGTGAAGGCGCTGCAGGATGAGGGCCGCATCGTAGCCATGGTCGGCGACGGCATCAACGATGCCCCGGCGTTGGCCCAGGCGCATGTGGGCTTTGCCATCGGCACCGGCACCGACGTGGCCATCGAATCCGCCGCCATCACCCTGATGGGCGGCTCCCTGCACGGTGTCGCCGATGCCATGGCGATCTCCTCGGCCACGGTACGCAACATCAAACAGAACCTGTTCGGCGCCTTTATCTACAACAGCCTGGGTGTGCCGGTGGCTGCCGGGGTGCTCTACCCCCTCACCGGCAGCCTGCTCAACCCGGTGATTGCCGGCGCCGCCATGTCGCTCAGCTCGGTGACCGTGGTCAGCAATGCCAACCGATTGCGTTTATTCAAAACCCAGCGAGGCAAGCCATGACCCCGGAACAACTGGCCGCCCAGCTGCGCTGCCCCAGCGGCGATGACGGCGCTCAGGTCGCCGACAACATGAATCAGCATAACCAGCCGATCATCGCTGCCAGCTACCAGACGTTAGCGCCGTCCGCCGGTGACCATATCGTGGAAGTTGGCCCCGGCACAGCAGGCCATCTACCGGGCCTGCTGACCATGGCTGACGATCTGCGCTACACCGGGCTGGATCTGTCAGCGGATATGGTGGCCCAGGCTCAGCAACATCATGGTCATCTCGAACAGGTGCGTTTCGTGGCAGGCGATCTGCATGATCCGCCACTGCCCGAAGGCAGTGCGGACCATCTGGTCGCCATCAATGTGGTTTACTTCTGGAACCCGCTGCTGCCAGCGTTAAACGCCATTCGCAAACTGCTGCGCCCTGGCGGCCAGCTCTGCCTGGGCCTGCGCGACAGAAACAGCATGGCCACCCTGCCGGTATTCCAGCACGGCTTTGTCACCTATGAAGGGCCGGACCTGCAACAGGCGTTGGCCACAGCGGGATTTGTGGACGTACAACAGCTGGTGGTTCCGGAACAGAGCATCAACGTTATGGGCCAGGTCATGCACAAGACCGGCCTGGTCATCACCGCCCGCAACCCGGAGGTCCTACCATGACACTGCTGATCAATCTTGCCGGCCTGCTACTGATGGTGGGGATCGTCTGGTGGTTCTGGCTGTCCAAATCCACAACACAGAGCCAGGAGGTCAGCGACCAGGGCACGACCATTGTGGTCGCCGACGGCGTCTACAATCCGGCCACCCTGCGCGCCAAGGCCGGCGAGACGCTAACCCTGCATTTCGACCGACAGGATCCTTCTCCCTGCGCCGAGCAGGTGGTGTTTCACGGGCTCGACGTGAGCGAATTTCTGGAAACGGGTACCATCACCACCGTGACCCTTAACAACCCGCCCGCCGGCGAATACCGTTTCACCTGCCAGATGCAGATGTATCAGGGCAGATTGATTGTCAGCTGACACTGGTAGACCCAACGCGACATGCCACTCGCATGAAAGAGGAAACATGATGAAAGTATTTTCGGCACTTCTGCTGGCGTTTCTGGTAACCGCCTGTGGCGATGACGGCCCGCCCCAGCCTGAAGCAACCAATGCAGACCCGACTGCCGTTGAAGAAGCAAAAACCGCCAGCACCGGCCAAGTGCTGGAAGTGTACAAATCGCCCACCTGTGGCTGCTGTGGCGCCTGGGTAGATCACATGAAAGACAATGGCTACCAGGTGGTCGTCCACGAACAGCAGAACCTGCAGTCCATCAAGGAAAAAGCCGGCATCCTCCCCGGACAGGGCTCCTGTCATACCGCCTTTATCGGTGATTACGTGATTGAAGGCCATGTGCCTGCCAGTGATGTGGATCGCCTGCTCGCCGAACGCCCCGATGGCAAAGGACTGACCGTTCCCGGCATGCCGGTCGGTTCCCCCGGCATGGAAATGGGTGATCGCGTGGATGCCTATGACGTGCTGCTGTTCGATGAAAACGGCACCGAAGTCTTCAGTCACCATCCCGGGAATCAATAAGCTTCAAGCTGCTAGCTACGAGCTTCTAGTCGCGAGCAAGGCTCTTCGCTGCTTTCAGGCCTTGCCCGCGATTTGAGGTTTAGTGCCAACTGAGTTCTTTATTCTTTTCTCGTAGCTAGCAGCTAGTTCCTCGAAGCTTGCCCCTCTCTTCATGCTGTCATCTGCTGCAAGTAACGTTGTCGCTTTGATTTTAACGAGACCCTGAATGCTTCCTCTCCACGACTGGCTACTGCTGGCCAGCGTCTGCGCCCTGGGTGCCATGGCGCCGGGCATCAGCCTGGTGGTGATCACCCGCCACACCCTTCATGGCGGAGCCCGTGCCGGGGCCATCGCCGGCATTACCCATGCCCTGGGTGTTGGCATCTGGGCCACTGCTACCGTTACCGGGCTGGCGGTCCTCTTTCACCGCTACCCGTCCCTGGAGCTGACATTCAGCCTGACTGGTGCCCTGTTCCTGCTGTGGATGGCCTGGAAAAGCTGGCAGGCCGGCAAGCAGCCGTTGGCACCCGCAGATGCCGACAGCCAATTCAACGTGCTACACGGCGCCGCCCGGGACGGGTTTCTGGTGGCGTTTCTGAATCCGAAAGTGGCGCTGTTTTTCCTGGCCCTGTTCAGCCAGTTCCTGCAGGTAGACATGGCCCAGGCCGCCCGCATCCAGATGGTGCTGACCTCCATGTTCATTGACGGCGGCTGGTATGTGCTGGTGGCCGTGCTGCTCGGCCGCAGCCGTTTCCTGCCCTGGCTGCGCGAACATCATCACTGGGTGGAAAAAGGCACCGCCATATTGCTGGTGGTGATCGCCGCCAGTGTGGTGTGGCAGGCGGCGTGATGCCTGCATCGCGAAGAAGGAACTCCACCGCCAACCCCCTTCGCGATGCAAGCATCGCTTCCCACACGTTTTCGTCCAGCACTGCACATCACCGGCATCCCCCTTTGACCTTGGGGTAGCCCCGAGGTTAATAATGGTTCCATGAAACGATACCTGCGCGCCCATCACCGGTCGTTACTGGCCGGCCTGCTCGCCACCCTGATGCTGGTGGTGACGAGCAGTTTGTCTGCGCAGGTTTCCGTCAGTCATCTGGATACGGCTCCCCAAACCCACTGCCATCACCATGCCGACATGGCACAGGATGACCAAAGCGACAGCCAGCATTGCCCCCAGGATGACGGCTGCCAGTGCCTGACCCTGTGCCAGATCAATGCCACCACCGCCGCCCTGTTCAGCGGCCAGGCGGAGATCCCCGATCCCCCCTGGCATCCCGGGCTGGAGACCAGCCTTCACGAGGGCGTCCACCACCTGCCGTTACGGCCACCGTCCCTGACTGTTTGAGCTCACTGTTCTACTCAAACAATCAGGAGAAAAACCATGAAAACCGCAAACCCGTTTTCCCTGCCGCGACGTCGTTTCGTGCAGGGCCTGGCGCTGGGCGCCACCGGCCTGAGTCTGGGGCTGACACCCGGGCAGTTGCTGGCCCGCCAGGGCCATACCGGTGCCCCTACCCTCAGGGGTGACACCTTCCACCTGACCCTGGGCGGCGCCGACGTGAACATCACCGGCAAGATCCGACCGGCTACCACCATCAACGGCATCGTCCCCGGCCCCACCCTGCGCTGGCGAGAAGGCGATACCGTCACCCTCAAGGTCACCAACCTGTTGCCGCAAACCAGCTCCATCCACTGGCACGGCCTGCTGCTGCCGTTCGAGATGGACGGCGTGCCAGGCCTGTCATTCGATGGCATCAAACCGGGAGAAACCTTCACCTATCGCTTTCCGGTCAAGCAGAGCGGCACCTACTGGTATCACAGCCATTCCGGTTTTCAGGAACAGACCGGCCTGTACGGCTCCATCATCATTGACCCGAAAACCCCGGAGCCGCACCCGGTGGACCGGGACCAGGTCATCGTGTTGTCAGACTGGAGTGACGAGGACCCGAACCACATCTTCGCCACCCTGAAAAAGCTCAGCCACTACTACAATTTCAACGAACGCACTGTGTTCGACACCCTGCGCGATTTCCGCGACAAGGGCGTGATCCAGACCCTCAAGGATCGCCACATGTGGAACACCATGCGCATGAGCGACCGGGACCTGGCCGACGTGACCGGCTATACCTACACCTACCTGATGAACGGCCAAAGCCCCAACGGCAACTGGACCTGCCAGTTCAATCCGGGTGAACACCTCCGCCTGCGCTTTATCAACGCCAGCGCCATGACCTTCTTCGATATCCGCATTCCCGGCCTGGACATGACCGTGATTGCAATGGATGGCCAGCCGGTCAAGCCGGTGCCTTTCCACGAGGTGCGTCTGGGGGTGGCAGAAACCCTGGATGTGATCGTCGAACCCAAAGCGGACCAGGCCTATACCCTGTTTGCCCAGAGCATCGACCGCAGCGGCTTTGCCCGTGGCACCCTGACACCGAACCCTTCGATGTCAGCGCCGGTGCCGGACATGGATCCGCCACCGTTGCTGGGCCATACCGAAATGGGCATGGGCGCCATGCAGAATGGCGACAGCCATGAAGGCATGGATCATGGGCAGATGGACCACAACATGGCAGGCATGAAGCACAGCGATCACGGCAACGCCGTACCCTTCGCGGTAGACAGCAACAACCCGGACCTGCCCCCGCGAAACAACGCCACCGACCATGCCGCCACGGAATACGGCCCCGGCGTGGACATGCGCGCCATGGCCCCGGGCGAGATGCTCGCCGATCCGGGTATCGGCCTGCGCAACCGGGACTGGAAAGTGCTCACCTATGCGGACCTGGAAACCGCTGGCGGGCCACCGGACAGCCTGCAGCCAGAACGGGAAATTGTGCTGCACCTGACCGGCAACATGAGCCGCTACATGTGGAGCTTCAACGGCATTCGGTTTGCGGATTCCGTTCCCCTGGAGCTGTACCACAACGAGCGCGTGCGCATCACCCTGGTCAACGACACCATGATGACCCACCCCATCCACCTGCATGGCCTGTGGAGCGACCTGGAGGTGGGCAATGGCAAGCTGCTCCGCAAGCACACCGTCACCGTGAAGCCCGGCGAGAAACTCAGCTACCTGGTACGCGCCGATACGCTGGGCCGCTGGGCCTATCACTGCCACCTGCTCTATCACATGGACGCGGGCATGTTCCGGGAAGTGCGCGTGGTCGACGCGCCAGCGGATGGCAGCCACGCACACCATGGCGCTCACGGGGAGGACGCATGATGAAAGCATCGACCTTTCTGCTCAGCACCGTGACAGCCATGACCATCACCACACCGGCCTGGTCCATGAGCGAACACCCGCCCCGCTTCAGCAAAGTACTGGTGGACCAGCTTGAGCTGCGTGACAGCGACGAAGGCTTGGTGCTGGGCTGGGATGCCAACGCCTGGTACGGCAGCGACCTGAACAAGCTGTACCTGTCCACGGAAGGCGAACAGCTGATGGACCCGGAACACCGCGACGAAGACGCCGGCACGGAAAGCGCGGAAACCCGGCTGGCCTGGAGTCATGCCTTCGCCCCCTACTGGGACTGGCAACTGGGCTGGCGTCGCGACTGGCAGCCCGACGATCCCAACCGGGACTGGGCAAGCATCGGGGTACAGGGCCTGACGCCCTACTGGTTCGAGGTTGATGCCCAGCTGTTTCTGGGCGAAGACGGCCTCAGCGAACTGCGTCTGGAAGCGGAATACGAGCTGATGCTGACCCAGCGTCTGGCGCTGGTGCCCGACGTGGAAGCCAGCTTTTACGGCAAGGACGATGACGAGCTGGGTATCGGCGACGGCTTTGTGGCCATCGAATCCGGCCTGCGGCTACGCTACGAAATCCGTCGGGAGCTGGCGCCCTACATCGGCGTACACTGGGAAAAGCAGTACGGCGACACCGCCGACAGAACCCGGGCAGCAGGTGGTGACCCGGAGGAAGCGTCATTGGTGGCAGGAATCCGCGTCTGGTTCTGAGCCGGGCGGCGTCATCAACGACGCCGCCTAATACGCTTTTCTTCTCCACGGGAGGCAACCATGAAAACCGTTCTACTGACTGTGCTTGGCGTGGTCCTGCTGGTCACAGCGGGAACCGCTGTGCTGATCGCGTCCGGCACCTATAACTTTGCCGCGGACAGCCCCCATTGGCGGCTCACCGAAGCCCTGATCGGCGCCGCCAGGCACCGCTCCATCGACCAACGTGCCAGCCGGATTACGGTGCCGGATGACCTGGACACCCCACAACGTATCCGCAATGGGGCCAAGCACTATCAACCCATGTGTGTCGGCTGCCATCTGGCCCCGGGCATGGAGGATACCGAGCTACGTGCAGGCCTCTACCCGCAACCTCCGGTGCTAAACGAGCATGGCATCCACGACCCGGCCAGCGCCTTCTGGACCATTAAGCATGGCATCAAGATGAGCGGCATGCCGGCCTGGGGCGCCAGCCATGACGATCAATCCCTTTGGGACCTGGTGGCTTTACTGAAAGCCATGCCGGACATGACAGAAACCGAATGGCAAAATCTCAGCGGACCGGAAACGGAAGGCGCAGGGAAGACGGGTCATGGTCATGACCATGACCATTAAATCCGACCGTAGAGCAGGTGAAACGGCGGGAGTCGAGTAGCGAGTTAAGAAAGGCGAAAACCAAAGCGCGGGTTTAGGGTTTTCGTAACTCGCTACTCGTCACTGGATGCCGGCAACGATCAGCCAGAGCTGTTATCGTATTCCTCGTTTTCCAGCGTCCGCAATTCCCGGTTGTTCTGAATCTGGATATCCAGATCCCGCAGACGGCCATCGCCGATACCGTAAATCCAGCCGTGCACCGTCAGTGGCTGATCGCGGCGCCAGGCTTCCTGGACTACGGTAGTGTTGGACACATTGATCACCTGACGGGCCACGTTCAGTTCGCACATGCGATCCAGTTGGGCCTTTTCATCCGGCAGCTTGACCAGGTGCTTGCGGTTGCGCAGATACAGTTCGCGCACCTGCCGCAGCCAGTTGTCGATCAGACCATGGGGCACATCTTCCATGGACGCCTTTACCCCACCGCAGCCGTAATGGCCCACCACCATGATGTGCTTCACTTTCAACACATCTACCGCAAATTGCAGCACCGACAGCAAGTTCAGGTCGGTGTGGTTCACCAGGTTGGCCACATTGCGATGCACAAACAGCTCACCGGGCATCAGCCCCACCACCTCATTGGCCGGTACGCGGGAATCCGCACAGCCGATCCACAGATACTGGGGGCTCTGCTGCTCGCCCAGCGCTTTGAAGAAGCCGGGATGCTCCTTCTCGATGTCGTGACGCCACTGCTCGTTGTTGGTAAAGAGTTCAGGAAGGGATTTCATGGTCTCTCGCTTGTTTACGCATTCACGCTACACGCAGCATGCTTGCACGCTACACACTAAAGCCTTTATGGAGCGTCCCCTCTCCCTTGAGGGGGGACGAAGGCGGTGACTAACCACCGGTCATATTCATGAACCGTACCAGTTGCTCGCCCGGAGCCAGATTGAAGTCGTGCCGCTCCGGTTTGATCGCCATGGCATCGATGATTGCCTGACGCAGGGGAGCGTCATCCGTGGGGTGCGCCCGCAGCACTGCCCGCAGGTCCACGCTGTGCTCGTGGCCCAGGCACAGAAGCATACGGCCCTCGGCGGTAATTCGCACCCGATTACACAAATGGCAAAAATTTTGTGAGTGGGGCGAGATAAACCCGATGCGGCTGTCACTGCCCGGCACCTGCCAGTAGCGGGACGGCCCGCCGGTTTTTTCCGTCATGGGCACCAGGGTAAAGCGCTCGGAGAGCTGCTCCCGTAACGCCTCGGAGGAAACGAACTCCAGCGCCCGGTCATGTTCGCTGATGGCTCCCAGGGGCATTTCCTCGATAAAGGAAATATCCAGCCCCCGCGCCAGGGCGAAATCCACCAGCGCCGGCACCTCATCCTGATTGCGTCCGCGCAGGATCACGCTGTTCAGCTTGATACGGCGGAAGCCGGCCCGACGGGCCGCATCGATCCCCGCCAGCACCTTGTGCAAATCGCCGGTGCGCGTGAGGGCACGAAACCGCTGCGGGTCCAGGGAATCCAGGCTGATATTGAGCCGATCCAGCCCGCCGGCCTTCAGTTCACCGGCAAAACGGCCCAGCCCGGCGCCATTGGTGGTCATATTCAGTTCATCCAGACCCGGAAGCGCACCAAGATTGCGCACCAGATGCGCCACATCACGGCGCACCAACGGCTCGCCACCGGTCAGGCGGATCCGCTTCACCCCCAGCGACACCAGCACCCGCCCCAGCCGCGCCATCTCCTCCAGAGTCAGCACCTGGGCCCGGGGCACAAAGGTCATATCCTCCGCCATGCAGTACACACAGCGGAAATCGCAGCGGTCCGTCACCGACAGGCGCACATAGTCGATGGTGCGCCCGAAGCGGTCCTGCAGTAGCGGATTGTCAGTTAAAGTGTCAGCGGCCATGCCGGTACTGTAGCAAATGCGGGGCCAAGCCGGGGGCCGGTGCTCACTCCGGCATCAATCCACCCGGTTTCGCCCTGCTGTCGACCCCTTCGCGGCCCCTCACCCCCGATTTGTTACCCCACGCCCGTCGGCCCGAACTGGCTCCGGTTGGTCAGGCCCTTGCCGGTCTTGTTAGAATGTTCGCCGACCTGAATGCGGGGCGCTGCCGGACCATGAAACACCTTGTCCGCCATGCCTCTTATTCCGAATTCATCTACCCCTAAAGGGTTTCCATGCAAATTTCAGAAAATTCCGTAGTGTCCATCCACTACACGCTCACTAACAAAGCCGGCGAGACCATTGATTCTTCTATCGAGCGTGGCGAGCCCCTGGCCTACCTGCACGGCGCGGGCAACATCATCCCCGGCCTGGAAAATGCCCTGGTGGGCAAGGCCGCCGGCGACAAGCTGGACGTCACCGTCACCCCGGAAGAAGGCTACGGCGAGCGTCACGAGCAGCTGATCCAGCAGGTCCCGAAAACCGCCTTCGAAGGCAACGAAGAAAATCTGCAGCCGGGCATGCAGTTCCAGGCTCAGACTGAAGCCGGTCCGCGCATCTTCACCATCACCGCTGTGGAAGGTGAGGAAGTGACCGTTGATGGCAACCACCCGCTGGCAGGTGAAACCCTGAACTTCGCCGTGGAAGTCACCGAGGTGCGTGAAGCCTCCGACGAAGAGAAAGAACACGGCCACGTACACGGCCCTGAAGGTCACGACCACTAAGGTCTGCCCCTTCCGCAAAAAAGGCGCCTCTGGCGCCTTTTTTATTGCCCCCTGAAACGCCCGTCAAAACCTGCCTGACAGTGAAAGCAAGGTGAAACCAGCCCCGTTTTCTGCCTTCATTTTTATCAAAATGACAGCTAGCCCCGGCTTACTTCAGCTTCTTGTTGTGGATTGTGCACAATTTTGTAAAGCCATATTGAATGTATACTCAGCGGCCAAATAGGATCGATGCTCTTTGGTATTTCTGTGTTTTACGGGAGAGCGTCATGCGCTACATAACGATACTAATTCTTTCTGCTTTGCTTTCGAGTATTTCCCTTTCCGCTCATGCGCTGGAAAAACGAAAATTCTGTGTTTTCGATATCATCGGCGCCAACGGCGACATCTATAACATCATGAAGGACTACAAGACCGCCGCTGTTGAATGGGGCGTGGATGTGGAGCTGAAACCCTTCACCGATGAAAAGATCGCCGCCGAAGACCTGAAAGCCGGGCAGTGTGATGCAGCGGTTCTTACCGGCATTCGTGGCCGTCAGTTCAATAGCTTCACCGGTAGCATGGATTCCATCGGTGCCATCCCCAGCTATGAAGCCATGAAAACGGTCATTTCCGTCATTGCCAGCAACACGCCATCCATCAACAAACAGATGGTTTCCGGCCCCTATGAAGTGGGTGGTGTGGTTCCCATGGGCGCCGCCTTTCTTTTTCTGAAAGATCAGGAACTGGATACTGTTGAAGAACTGTCGGGCAAATCCATTGCGGTACTTGAATATGACAGCGCCCAGGCAAGCATGGCATCCCGGGTGGGCATGTCACCAGTGATGTCAGACATCACTAACTTTTCCACCCGCTTCAATAACGGTTCTGTGGATATCTGTTTTGCGCCGATTATGGGTTTTTCTGCTCTCGAGCTATACAAGGGCATGGCCCCAGATGGCGGCATTCTGGATTACACCCTCGGCCAGCTCAGTGCCCAGATCATCCTCAAGAAAGACAAATTTCCGGCAGATTATGCCCAGCAGTCCCGGGAATTCATGTATGGCCAATTTGACCGGGCCATGCGCCTGATTGATAACGCCAGCAACGAAGTCGATGACAAGTGGTGGATCCGGATCCCGGATGCGGACAAGCTGCGCTACGACGAGATGATGCGTGAAGCGCGAGTCTCCCTGACTCAAGACGGCGTCTACGACAAGTCCATGATGGGCCTGCTGAGAAAGGTTCGCTGCAAGCTGGAACCGACACGGGCCGAATGCGTCAACCCCATGGAATAATCTCACTCGGGCCGGGACTCTCCCGGCCCTGTCTTTAGGGACAACCTCACAGAACGGATAGCAGTCTCTCTGTATCCAGGTGTCCTTCGATCATATCCGCCAGTCGGTCCAGATCCTTCTGTCGGTGGTCATCGTAATCCACCGCCCGATCACCGCGAAGTCCTGCCCATTGCAGTATCCCGTTACAGGCCCCGGCACTGTCGAACAGGCCGTGCAGGTAACAGCCCATGACCTGACCATCGTCGCTGATGGCGCCCTCGTTGCGTTCCCCCAATTGCAGCATGGGCCGTAACAACGCTGGCCCTTCACTAACGCCATTGTGAATCTCATAGCCATGAATGGCGGCATCAGCAGGCAGAAAAACCCCCTGCACATTGCGCAACTGCTTGCCGGCAATCAGGCGGGTACTCATGGCCAACCAGCCAAGACCAGGACTGCTGCCCGCATCGCTTTCCAGCCCGTCAGGATCATCGATCCGTTCACCCAGCATCTGGAAGCCCCCACAGATACCCAGCACCTTGCCGCCGTAACGCAGGTGTTTTTCAATCTGCGTATCCCAACCCTGCTCACGCAGAAAAGCCAGATCTGCACGGGTCGCCTTGCTGCCGGGGAGAATCACCAGGTCGGCCGCCGGCCAGGTCTCGCCCATTTTCACAAACCGAAGGTCGACGCCGGGGTGCAGGCGCAAGGGGTCAAAATCATTGTGATTGCTCATGCGTGGCAATAACGGCACCACCACCTTGATCGCATCACCGTCATGATCACCTTGCTCGGCTACGGCGTCTTCCGCATCCAGAGTCAGGCCGTGCAGGTAGGGGAGCACACCGAATACCGGTTTGCCGGTGCGCGCTTCCAGCCAGTCCAAACCACCCTGCAATAAAGACAGATCACCCCGAAAACGGTTGATCACAAAACCCAGGGTTCGCTGCTGCTCCGTTTCGGAAAGAAGATCCAGCGTACCGGTGAGATGGGCGAACACCCCACCGCGATCAATATCCGCCACCAGAATCACCGGGCAATCCACCATTTCGGCAAAGCCCATATTGGCAATATCGTTGTAACGCAGATTGATTTCCGCCGGGCTGCCAGCGCCTTCGGCGATAATTACATCATAACGGGAAGACAAATCCTGCCAGGCCGCCAGCACCGCCTCACGAGCAGTATTCTTGTAGGCGTGATAATCCAGCGCCTGCATATTGCCCAACACCTGGCCACGGATAATAACCTGGGCGCCCATGTCGCTCTGCGGCTTGAGCAACACCGGGTTCATATCACTGTGCGACTCAATCCCGCAGGCCAACGCCTGCAACGCCGTAGAACGACCAATCTCCCCACCGTCCACGGTCACCGCACTATTCAACGCCATATTCTGCGGCTTGAACGGCGCCACCGAATACCCGCGCCGAGAAAACCACCGACACAAGGCGGCCACAACCGTGCTTTTCCCGGCGTCAGACGTGCACCCCTGAACCATCAGTGTTATCGAAGAACGACCAGCCATCGCGTTGTTTTCGCTATTAACTATTCACTGTTAACTATTAACTAAAGCTCCACGCCCTTCTGCGCCTTTACCCCCAGGTCCTTGAACGCATGCTTCACCACCTTCATCTCGGTAACAGTATCGGCCAGCTCGATCAGTTCCTTTGGTGCATAGCGACCGGTGACAATGGCATGCTGCATGGCGGGGCGGTTTTGCAGATCGTCGAGAACGGTATCCAGATCCAGATACTCGTAACGCAACGCAATGTTCAGTTCATCCAGCAACACCATGTGGTAGCTGTCGTCCTGCAACATGTTTTTTGCGATATCCCAGGCGGCACTGGCGGCAGCCACATCCTTTTCCCGGTCCTGGGTGTCCCAGGTATAACCCTCGCCCATGACGTGATAATCCACGTTGGGCAGGTCACGAAAAAAGGCTTCCTCGCCGGTACTGAACGCGCCCTTGATAAACTGCACCACACCCACTTTCATGCCATGCCCCAGGGCCCGGGCCAGCATACCGAACCCGGAACTGCTCTTGCCCTTGCCGGGACCGGTAAGCACCAGCAGGATGCCCTGATCCTTATCGGCATTGGCAATGCGCTCACGCATGATTTCCTGTTTCTTTGCCATCCGCCAGGCATGACGCTCAGGACTCTTCGGGTCGGGTTTCATACTGTTTCCCATTTTCGTTTTTGGTTCTTTTCTTTACGCTTTTGACTTTCGCTATTCACTATTCACTGTTAACTGTTAACTACTCTCACCCCGGCACAAACACCGGCACACCATTGATCTTCCCCACACTGAGCTTCTGGTCATACAGCCGCTCCAGCGCCTCCGGCACCAGCATGGTCTCGGCCGGGCCGAAACACAGTTCACCATCGGGATAGAGCAACAGCAGATGATCACACCAGCGGGCGGCCAGATTCAGATCATGCAGGCACATGAACACCGCCGCGCCCTGCTCCGCCTGGCGATGCAACAGCGCCATCACCGCCACCTGATGATGCAGATCCAGATGATTGGTGGGCTCGTCTGCCAGCCAGATGGCCGGCTGCTGGGTCAGCGCCGTGGCGATAGCCACCCGCTGGCGCTCGCCACCGGACAAGGTACTGACCAGCCGATCACTGAGCAGACTCAGGGACAGGGCATCCATGGCCTGATTGGCCAGACGAAGATCGTTGGCCGTTTCCCGCTGCCAGGGCGACAGAAAAGGATGACGACCGATCAGCACGGTTTCCTGAACCGTGGCCGGGAAACTGTCCTGGCGTTCCTGAAACACCACCGCCAGTTTTTGCGCCAGTTGCCGGCGACGCAGCTGAGTCAGGCAGTCGCCATCCAGCAACACCTGACCACTGCGCGGTGGCCGCAGCCCCGCCAGGGTATGCAGCAGGGTGGACTTGCCCGCGCCGTTGGGACCCAGCACCCCCCAGCGCTGGCCCGGCAGAATCCGCGCGGAAAAGGGTTGGCCTGCCGAACGACCGGGAATATCGACCACCAGATTGCTGGCTTCGAGAATCGCCATCACCGACTCCGATACAGCAGAAACAGAAAGGTGGGGACCCCGAGCAGGGCGGTGATCACGACTACCGGCCACTGATCCGGGGCCATTAGGGTAAGCGACAGGGTGTCAGCAATAGTGAGTAGAGGGCCTCCCGCCATGACACTGGCCGGCAGAATGATGCGCTGGTCGTTGCCCAGCACCAGTCGCAACATGTGCGGCACGATCAAGCCCACGAAGCCCACACTGCCGGCGGTGGTCACCGCCACCGCCGTGAGCAGGCTGGCCAGCCCATAGACCAGCCAGGCCAGTGGTTTCACCGCCACCCCCAGGGCTGCCGCCTGTAATGGCCCCCGGGCCAGCACATTGAGGCTGCGCCCCAGCGGCAGCGTCACTATCAGCACCGGAATCAATACCAGCCAGGCCAGCCATGGCGAGCGGGCGTAACTCAGGTCGCCCATCAGCCAGTAGAGCATGCCGGGCAAGCGATCCGCCGGACTCAGCGACAACATGAAGGTAATCACTGCCCCCCAGCCGGCGGCGATGACCACGCCGGTCAGCAGCAAGCGGGTAGGGGTCCAGCTGCCCCGCCCCTGGGCCAGGCCGAATACCAGCAGCGTCGACAGTAAGGCACCGGCGAAGGCGGAACCGGACACCATTGCCGTACCCAGCCCCAGCAACATGGACGCCAGCGCACCCACCGCCGCACCGCCGGAAATACCCAACACATAGGGATCCGCCAGCGGGTTGCGCAACAGCACCTGCATCAGGGCGCCGGCCAAGGCCAGCAGGCCACCGGTGGCAAACGCCGCCAGGGCACGCGGCAATCGCAGGGAAAACACCAGTTCCCCGAACAGCGGATCTCCCCTGCCGGCAACCGCCATCCACAACTCCGTGAGGGTCATGGAGACACTGCCCACGGTGACTGCCACCAACAATGCCAGCACGCCCAGTGCCGCCAGCATCAGCAGGGAAGAAACGGATCGGGCACTAATCACGGGAATCACGAGCGCGCACGGTGTCGAGGTGGCTGCACAGGGTGCGGGTACCGGCCAGCATCTGTGGCGTGGGCCGCTGCAGGGTGGACGGCGCCACAAAGAACAGGTTGTCGTGCTTCACTGCACGCAGGGAAGAGAACTGCTTCCAGGGCTCCAGCCACGAAGGATCATCCTCGCCCATGCCACCGGCGATGATCACCTCCGGGTCCTTGGCCAGCACCGCTTCACGGCTGATTTTTGGCGCCAGCGCTGCCAGCTCACCGAAGACGTTGACGCCACCACAGATCTGGATCGCCTCGCTGATCAGGTGCTCGTTATTGACGGTCATCAGCGGCTCTTTCCAGACCTGGTAGAACACCGTTACCGGCGCCGCCTCCGCATAGCGCTGGCGCAGGGAATCCATACCGCTGCGCAGGGCATCGGCCGCGCCCTGCCCCACCGCTTCGGTGCCGGCCAGCACCGCAAGGCGTTCCAGGGTGGTGCTGATATCCTCGAAGCGTCGCGGTTCGCTGTGATACACCGGCACGCCCATGGCCTGCAGGCGCTCCACCTGCTCCATGGGATTACCACTGCGCCAGGCGATGATCAGATCCGGCTTCAGCGCCAACACTGCCTCCAGATCCAGCCGCTTGTAGCTGCCCACCCGCGGCAGCTTTTTCGCCGCTGGCGGATAGTCACTGAAGCTCACCGCCCCCACCACCTTTTCGCCGGCACCGGCAGCGAACAGCAACTCGGTGGCACCGGGGGACAGGGCAATGATGCGGTTGGCCGGCTGCTCCAGGCAGACCTGCCGATCCGCATCGTCGGTGACACAGACCTGTGCCCGGGCCAGCCCGCTCCCGACACACAGCATGGCTGCCAACAGGGGAAGACAAAGCGATAACAGACGGGCTGGGGGCATGGCGGACTCCGTGTTTCAGTTACTGCACATCGTAACGCAGGCTTACCATTACGGAACGCCCGGCGTTGAGATAGTTCCAGCCGCTGAAGTTCTTCGCGGTGGCATAGTCCTTGTCGAGCACGTTTTTCAGCGTCAGGCGGGTGGACCAGTTCGGCGCGAACTGCCAGCCGGCACGCAGATCCAGCAGCCCGAACCCGGACAGGCGCTGGGTATTGTCCGCATCGTTGTAGCGATGCCCCTGGAAACTGGCGGTGCCACCCAGAGTCACGTCACCGATCCGGCGATCCACATCCACCCGGCCCAGTCGCTGGGCACGACGGGCAATCACGGTGTCATTCTCACGATCTTCCGGTTTCAGGGCCGAGAAGGCCACCCGCACCTGCCACTGCTGCCAGTCCATGCCCAGGGCCAGTTCCGCCCCTTCGATGCTGGCCTTGTTCACATTGAACGAGGAGCCCTTGCTGGCATCGTAGGCGATCAGATCGTCAATATTGGTGCGGTAGACCGCCGCATCCCAGAACCAGTGCTGATACTGGCCGCGCACACCCAGCTCACCGGTTTCCGAGGACTCCGGTTTCAGGTTCGGGTTGCTGAAATAGAACGGCGGGGAATCCGGGAAATAGAGGTCGTTGAAGGTGGGCGCCTTGAAGGCTGTGCCGTAGCTCACCCGTACCCGGTGAGCCGTGTCCAGCTTGTAGCCCAGTGCTGCCGCACCGGTGACCTTACTGCCGTAGGCATCGTTATCGTCATGGCGCAGGCTACCTTGCACATCCAGCGGACCGAAGTTCAATAGCGCCTGACCAAACGCGGCCTTGTTGTCCCGGTCAGTCACGTCGTACTCGTTGCTGCTGGTGATCTCGTCACGCTGGTATTCGCCACCCAGCACAAACTGATGGGCTCCGGCCGCGAACACATTCTGCCAGTTGGCCGTACGGGTGCGGGTATCGAAGACGCCGTTGCTGACGTTATTGGCGAAGTCTTCGCTTTCGTCCTTGGCCTGGCTGATCAGCACCTTGGTCTGCCAGCCATCCGTGAGCATCACCTCGCCTTTCAGACCTGCCACTTCCAGCGCGTAATCGATATTTCTGTCGTCTGCTGGGGTGCTGCCTTCGAATTCGGTATTGCCCTGAGTATGAAAACCAAACACGCCGATTTCGCCGCGATCGCCGAAACGATGGCTGAGCTTGGCAATGCCGGCGGTGTTGTCGTAGCCACGCTCTTCACTGTCTTCGCGCAGCTCGATGCCATTGGTGCGGAAAC
>NZ_JBNPEC010000237.1:0-3151 GCF_051117345.1 Alcanivorax sp. | reverse complement strand
GGACGTTAGTGCGAACAGTGTTCGCCGACCAAAACAATAATGTCCCGAGGAGAGCACCATGAAACCCGGCCTGTTACTCAGTGCCCTGCTGAGCACCAGCCTGCTTGCCGCCTGTGGCGGCGGAGGCTCCAGCAACCCGGCACCTGTCAGCAACACCCCCACACCCAGCAATCCGCCGACGCCGGAAGTGCCGACTGGCCCGGAACCGCGCCCCTCCAATGTCACCGCTCCCTTTGCAGATTACGGCACGGTGCTGAACATCCTGCCCCCGGGTCAGGATGACATCGGCGGCGTCGCCAATCTGAGCGCAGACATTCCCGGTCTCGGCGATCTGCTTAGCACCCTGTTCGACGACCTGGTGGCAGAAACCGGTCTGGTGCCGGCCCTCAGCAAGGAACCCCACTTCGACGATCAGCTGGGTCTCTACGACGCCCTGGTGCGCAGCGAACCTGGCCTTACCGATGACCAGCTCGGCGACTACTTCAAAGCCGCCCCGCTACTGGCTCCGGAAGCGGGCAACTGGGAAAGCGAGCAGACACTGGATGCCGCCGGCTATCAGGTGGATATCAAACGCGACAACTTCGGGGTGCCCCACATTTTCGGTGAGTCCCGCCGCGATGCCCTGTTCGGGGTCGGCTATGTGACCGCCGCCGACCGCCTGTTCCTGCTGGATGTGCTACGTCGTGCCGGCCGTGGCGAGCTGTCCCGTTTTCTGGGACCGGCGGACTTCTCCTTCGATGAGGATATCGCCTTCAATGCGCCCTACCGGGAAGAGGACCGCACCACCATGATCGCCAACACCATCGCCCGTTTCGGCGATGACGGCGCCCAGGTCTTCGATGACGCCACCAACTATGTAGCCGGCCTCAACCAGTACGTGACGGACGCCCGCAGCGGGCTGCTGGAAGTACCGGTGGAATACGTGGCCCTGGGGGTGCAACTGGAACCGTTCGTGATCGAGGACGTGGTCGCCATTGCCACCCTGATCCAGGGCATCTTCGCCGGTGGCGGCGGCAACGAGCACAACAATGTGTTGCTGTTGCAGGCCCTGGAAGCCCAGACCGGCAGCAAGGAGATCGCCTGCGATCTGTGGAAGGACCTGCGTCACGGCACCGATCCGGAATCCTCTGTGACCACCACAACATCCTTCGCCACCCAGTCGCCCCCCACCCTGCCGGACCTCTGCCCACTCAGCGGCGAGCTGGCCGGCCAGTTCCCCGGCGCGGTGATGTTCGACGCGGGCTCCTTCCAGACCTTTGACCCGCTCAGCCATGAACCCTGTGGCCGCCCGGGCCAGCCCGAGTGTCCCGAAGCCCTGGGCAATGTGCCCGCCCTGCCCGGCACCGGTGTGGTCGGCGGCCTGGTGGATACCGTGGGCGACCTGCTCGGCGGCATCCTGTCCCTGTCCTTCCTGGACGATGGCGGCCAGGCCCTGTCACAGCAGTGGGCCAGCCTGACCCGTCAGCTGCCCGCACTGTGGACCCGCAAAGACACTCTCACCGAGCAACAGCAACAACAGGCCATGCAACGTATCGCCGCCATCGAAACCGGCATTCAGGGGCTGCGCGACGGCTTCCCCAGCGTCATGTCCAATGCCCTGCTGCTCAATGCAGAGCATTCCGCCAGCGGCCAGCCCCTGGCCGTGTTCGGCCCGCAGACCAGCTACTTTGTCCCACAGTTGCTGCTGGAAATGGCCGTCCATGGTGGCGACATCAACACCCGCGGCATGACCTTCACCGGCCTGCCCTATGTGGTCATCGGGCGCGGCCCCGACTTCGCCTGGAGCGCCACCTCCGGCAGCTCCGACCTCACCGACGTGCGTGTGGTACAGCGCTGTGAGCCGGCCGAGCCACCAGCCCATGGTGAAGGCGGCTACCAGGTCAACGGCCAGTGCAAACCCTTTGATGTGCTTGACCAGCAATGGGTGGCCCGCTGGAATCTGGCTTCTTCCACCGATCCGGAGGCAGTGGGTCAGAACGAAGCGGTCACTCGCCGGGTGATCCGCACCGAGGAATACGGCCCCGTGATCGGCTTTGCCACCGTGTCCGGTATGCCCGTGGCAGTGACCCGCCAGCGCAGCACCTACTTCGCCGAACTGGATACTGCCCTGCCGTTCCTGCAGGCCAGCCGCAATGACGTGCACGATGTAGAGAGCTTCTACGATGTGTTCCACAACACCACCGGCAGCTTCAACTGGTTCTATATCGACGACCGAGACATCGCCTTTTTCCACTCCGGTGATTACCCGCAACGGGCCAACGGCATCCACCCGGAACTGCCCAGCTGGGGTAACGGCCAGTACGACTGGAACGGCTTTATCCCGCAGCAGGCACACCCTCAAGCGAGCAACCCGGACCGCGGCTACCTGGCCAGCTGGAATAACCGTCCGGCCCGCGATTGGTGGGCTGCCGATGCCCATGCGCCCTATGGCTCCGCCCACCGTAACGACATCCTCGACGTGCGCCTGCAGCAACTGGTGCAGGAAGGCAGCGTGACCCGGGCGCGCATGGTGGAAGCCATGGGCGATGCCGCCACCGTGGATCTGCGCGGCCAGGAAATCGTCCCCGCCGCCCTGGCCTTACTGGCAAGCGCACCGGTCACCGGCGATCAGGACAGCGCCATCCGCTTGATGCAGGACTGGGTAGCCAATGGTGCCCTGCGCCGGGACCGGGACGGTGACGGCAACTACGACGAGGAAGCCGCCGTGGCCTTGATGGATGCCTGGTACCCGCTGATGATCGACATCCTGCTGCCGCAGATCACCGCCGTGGAAGACGTGGATGGCCGCAACCTGTCACTGATGGGCCGGGACAACAAACCCGGTGCCGGCGGCTCCGCCTACAACAATGGCTACTACGGCTATCTGGAACGGGTGCTGGAACAGGCCGCAGGCACCAGCGCCAGCCCCTACCGGGCCCTGCGCTGCGCCGACAGCGATGACCTGGCCACTTGCCGCAGCGCGCTGGCCAACAGCCTCAACCAGGCCATCGAGCAACTGGGCGGCATCGCCAGCATGGACAGCTGGAACGTGGACGAAAGCCAGGACCAGATCCAGCACCGCGCCATCGGCCCGGCCACGGTCCCCGCCATCCACTGCAGAACCGCCCTACCGTCCCGCAGGAAGTGGAGTTCACCGGGCATCGGTTACTGT
>NZ_JBNPEC010000143.1:0-17470 GCF_051117345.1 Alcanivorax sp. | reverse complement strand
CCAGCGGCGGGCCCACATAACTGGGCGGAAAACAGGCGATGGTGATGCCTTCTTTTTGCAGCACGTCGCAACATTTTTCCGCGCTCCACAGTGCCTGATCGCGAATGACGACACGGGAGCCAAAGGCCAGCGGCACCGTCCAGCGCTCCACCGCGCCATCGAAACTGATGGAGGCAAATTGCAGTTCCACGTCGTCCGGGGTCATGCCGTAGCGCTGGCCAATGGTCTGCACATGCATGGACAGGCCGCCATGGGTCAGCGCTACCCCTTTCGGTTTACCGGTGGAACCGGAGGTATAGATGACATAGGCAAGCTGGTCCGGGTGCAGAACCTGATCCAGCGGTGTTCGCTCATAGACCTGCAAGGTCAATGCATCCACGGCCACCGCGCGAACGGTTTCCGGTGTCGGCAGCGCAGGTTGCAAGGTCGAGTCGGTAAGCAGCAGCCTGGCGCCACTGTCTTCCAGCATGTAATGCAGGCGGTCTTTCGGGTAACCCGGGTCCAGCGGCAGGAAAGCCCCACCGGCTTTCATCACGGCAAGAAAACCTTCGATCATGGTCACGCCACGCTCGAAGGACACGCCTACCACGTCATCGGTTTTTACCCCCTGCTCGATCAGATAGCGGGCCAGTTGATTGGAGCGGGCTTCCAGCTCGGCAAAGGACACCCGGGTCTCACCATGCACCAGGGCAATGGCATCACCCCGCGCTGCGGCCTGTTGTGAAAACAGGGAGACAAAACTGTCAGGCGTCCACTCGCCACTGCCCTGCCCCCACGCTTCCAGGCGGGGCAGGTCATCACCCAGGTCATCCAGTTCGGCCAGGGGGGCATCCTGCATGGTGGCCAGGGTCAGTAACGTCTGTTTGAACGCGATTGCCAGGCGGTCCACCAGCGCCACCGGCAAGGCACCGGTGTCGTGGGCAAACAGCATCTGCAGATGCTCGCCGGGCAGTACCGCCACGGTCAGCGGGTAGTGGGTAAATTCATGGCTGGTCGGGGTACCCAGTTGCAGGCCGCCCTGGTCACCGCCAAGCAGGGTTTCATCCAGCGGGTAGTTTTCGAATACCAGCAAGGTATCGAACAGGCTTTCCCCGCCCCAGCCGGCATCCTGCTGCACTTCGAACAGGGGCGCGTGACCGTGTTCGCGCAGGGCCGCGTTATCGGCCTGCAACGCCGCCAGCCAGTGATCAATCTGTTGATTGCCGTGCAGCGGCACCGTCATGGGCAACGTATTGATGAACAGACCCAGCATGCTGTCACTGCCAGCCAGTTCCGCCGGCCGACCGGCCACGGTGTTGCCGAACACCACCCGCTCCTGCCCGGTGTAGTTGCCCAGCACCCGGGCCCAGGCCGCCTGCACCAGGGTATTGATGGTCAGCCCCTTGTCACGGGCGGCCTGACGCAGGGATTGGCTGGTGGCCTCGTCGAACTCGATGGGGTGACGGCGGAAGGCGCCTTTCTCTCTGCTGCCCACGGCTTCCACCAGCCGGGTGGGCGCCTGCACCGGTGACAGATAGTCCTGCCAGAATGCCCGCGTCGCATCGCGGTCCTGCTGCTGCAGCCAGCGCAGGTAATCGCCATAGTGTCTCGGCAACGTCGGCAGGGACTGGCCGTGATACAGCGCCATCAATTCGGTGAGCAGTATCCCGGTACTCCAGCCATCCATGAGGATATGGTGCAGGGTGAAAACGCACTGCCAGGTGTTGTCATCGGTACGCAGCAGATCCACCCGCCACAGGGGCGCGGTTTCCAGATCAAAACCCTGATCCAGTAATTGCTGGCAGTAACCCTCGGGACTGCCACCCTGACGCAGATCCTGTTCCCGCCAGGGCAATGCCATCTGGCCAGCAGGCCACACCGCCTGATGTCTTGCTTCGGCGGCATGGTCCGGCAACAACGCGGTGCGCAGCACACCATGACGCTGCAGCAGTTGCTGCCAGGCCTGTTTCATCCGCTGCACATCCAGCCCGGTAAGAGGCAACACCAGCTGGTTCACATAGGTACTGTTGCTGTCACTCAACCGGGAATGAAACAGCAGCCCGGATTGCAGGGGAGACAGGGGCAGAATCTGCTCCGGTCGGCTCGGCAAGGCATCCAGCTGTGACTGGGTCAGCGACGCCAGCGACATGTCCGACGGCGTGAGAATCGGTGCCTGTTGCTCGCAGTGGCGGGCCAGCCGTTCACATTGTTCCAGCCACTGGGCGGCCAGCACCTCGCCCTGCTCTCGTGTCAGGCCGTTACCATCCACGTGGATGCGAATGCGCAACTTGCCACCCTGTTGATCCGCATTGATCACCAGGGGCGCATCCGCCGGGGCATCCGCCTCCTGCCACAACCCCGCTTCCTGCACGGTGACCCCCGGCAGGGTGTCGTGACTGAACTGGCCAAGATAATTGAACAACACATCCAAGTGGTGATCACCACCATCCAGCTTGCCCTGCTGCCACAGCAAGCCGTAACCCAGGCCACCATGGGCGGGCCGGCGAAGCTGTTCTTTTTGACGCTTGAGGGTGGCGGCCAGATCTTCATCACGGTCCAGTCGCTGGGGATAGAGGCTGGTAAACCAGCCCACGGTACGACTCAGATCCAGGCCCGCCTCATCACCGTAACGGCCATGGCTTTCCCGGTGGATGCGCACAGTGTCACGGTCGCAGTAATCCGTCAGGGTTTGCGCCAACGCGATGAGCAGGAATTCTTCCAGGTTCAGGGAGGCATGGCGGGCGGCACTGTTGATCCAGTGGCTCAGGGTATCCGCGTCGGCATTCAGCTCAAAGTGCGCTGCCGTGCCGGACTGCTTCGCCGGAAACAGGGAGGGCCAGTGTTGCGACGCGTCCTGCCAGTATTCGCGTTCGGCCTCCGCCTCGGACACCAGGATCTTGTCCAACGCCTCACGCCAATCGTTGAGGTTGTGCGTCTTGCGCGGCAGGTGGGGCGCTGTGCCTTGCTGCCATTGCTGAAGGGCACCGAACAGATCCTCCAGCAGGATGCGCCAGGACACCCCATCGACCGCCAGGTGGTGAATAGTCAGCAATAACCGGGGCTGGTCGCCCTTCACATAAAGAGCCTGCATCAGCCTGCCACTGGCGGGGTCCAATCCGCGCTGTGCCGCCACCATGGCCGCGTCAATGGCGGCCTTGTCGCTTGTTTCGATAACCTGCAGCAGGGGTTGCGAATGGTCCGCCACACACACCGCCTGGCGGGGATTGGAGGCATCAAAGCGCAGTCGCAGCGCATCGTGTTGTGCCACCAGCCTCTGCAGGGCCGCTTCCAGGGCGTCCTCATCCAACGCCTCCTGCACGACAAAGTGCAGGTACTGGTTGCAGGCGGACAGGCCACGCTGTTCGATAAAACGTTGCTGAATCGGCAGCAGGGAAACCGGGCCATCCAGCGGTGCCTGGCTGGCCGTGTTCACCGTCACGGTCTGGACCACCGCCGCCAGCTCTCGCAGCGTCGGTTGTTCGAACAGATCTTTCGGTGTGAGTGCCAGCCCTTGCTGGCGGGCCTTGCTGACAATCTGCAGGGCGAGAATGGAATCGCCCCCCAGGGCAAAGAAGTGATCATCCCGGCTGACGGCACCGATGCCCAGCAGTTGCTGCCAGATGGCCGCCAGCGCCTTTTCGTTATCGGTTTGCGGCGGCTCACCCTGGCTGGCGGTTTGCCACTGGGGAGCCGGCAGGGCCTTGCGGTCCACCTTGCCCGCCGGGGTCAGCGGCAGGGCTTCCAGGGTGACGAGCTGGCTGGGGACCATGTAGTCCGGCAGCACGTCAGCCAGGCGGTTGAGCAGGGCCTCGTTGTCCAGCTGCCCGCGGGGGACGATATAACCCACCAACCGATCGCCAACCGGGGACGGCTGGGCCACCACAACGGCGTCGCCAATCTGCTCATCCGCCAACAAACGACTTTCGATTTCCCCCAGCTCGATGCGAAAGCCACGAATTTTTACCTGCTGGTCCACCCGGCCCAGGTATTCCATGACACCGTCGTCGCGGAACTTCACCAGGTCACCGGTGCGGTACATGCGCTCACCGGGTTCACCAAAGGGGTCGGGCAGGAAACGCTCCGCCGTCAGATCCGGACGGTCGTGATAGCCCCGGGCCAGACCCACTTCGTTACCAATATAGAGTTCGCCGGCGACGCCCACCGGGGCCCTATTCAGGTCCTGATCCAGCACATAGAGTTTGCGCGGACCCACAGCGGTACCGATGGGCGCATAGGCGCTGCTCAGCGTATCGCCTTCATAGGCCGCCCACAGCATCGGCGTGACCACGGTTTCCGTGGGACCATAACCATTGAGGATGCGTTGCGGCTTGAGCACCCGCTGCATGCGTTCGAAGGTTTCCCGGGTAAAGGCTTCGCCCCCCAGGGTCCAGGAACGGACTTTCAAGGCCGGCGTTTCCTGTTCGATCCAGTCCAGCAGCGGGCCCACATAACTGGGCGGGAAACAGGCAACGGTGACGCCTTCTTTTTGCAAAACGTCGCAGCATTTTTCCGCGCTCCACAGTGCCTGGTCACGAATAACAACACGGGAGCCAAAGGCCAGCGGCACCGTCCAGCGCTCCACCGCGCCATCGAAACTGATGGAAGCAAATTGCAATTCCACGTCGTCCGGAGTCATGCCGTAGCGCTGGCCAATGGTCTGCACATGCATGGTGAGACCACCCTGGGTCAATGCCACCCCCTTGGGCTTGCCGGTGGAGCCCGAGGTATAAATCACATAGGCAAGCTGATCCGGGTGCGGCGTTATGCCCACGCTCTCGGCGGAAAAGCCTGACAAGGCAAGCCGGTCCACGGCGACGGGTTTGACTGTTTCGACAACCGGCAGGGTTCCGATCAGGTCCGACGAGGTCAGCAGCAAGGTCGCGCCACTGTCTTCCAGCATGTAGTGCAGACGATCTTTCGGATAACCCGGGTCCAGCGGCAGGAAGGCGCCGCCGGCTTTCAGCACCGCCAGGAAGGCGACGATCATGGTGGTACCGCGCTCGAAGGACACGCCCACCACGTCGTCCGGCTTCACCCCGTGCTGCAGCAGATACTGGGCCAGCTGATTGGATCTGGCTTCCAGCTCGGCAAAG
The DNA here is from genome assembly GCF_051117345.1 of Alcanivorax sp. Lineage (GTDB taxonomy): Bacteria > Pseudomonadota > Gammaproteobacteria > Pseudomonadales > Alcanivoracaceae > Alcanivorax. Next base: position 12,398 of record NZ_JBNPEC010000143.1, on the reverse strand, counting down.
GACAGACGCGTTTCTCCATGCACCAGCGCAATGGCATCGCCGCGTTGTGTCGCCTGTCGGGAAAACAGGGCAGCCAGGTTTTCCGGTTCCCAGTCGCCTTCACCCTGTCCCCAGTGGTCCAGCCATTGGTGATCGGCATCCGAGAGGACATTCAGTTGTGACAAGGCTTGGGTAGCGTCTTCAAGATACTGCGCCAGCAGGTTTTCGAAGCCCGCCTGGAGGCGATCGACAAAACGCGCATCCAGCGCACCTTCACCGTGTACCAGACGCAGCCCCAGCCCCCCCTGCTGATCCGGCCACACATCCAGCACCAGATCAAAGGGCGTTTCGGTGACCGGCAAATCTTCAACGCGGGCCACCAGGTCACCCAGATTCAGGCTCATCCCGGCGCCTTGCTGGCGATAGTTGAAGGCCACCTGGAACAATGGATGGTGCCTCTGACTGCGCGAAGGACAGAGCGCATCCACCACTTTTTCGAACGGCAGTTCCTTGTTCTGTTTTGCCCCTGCCAGTGACTGGTGAATATGCGCGATCCAGTCACTGACGGTGTAATCCGGGCGCGGCGTTCCCTTCACTACCAGGTTGTTGACGAAGAAACCAAACAAGGCATTGTTCGAACCGTTACGGTTAGCACTGGGGACGCCAACACAAATCTCTTCTTGCCCCGTTACCCGGGCGAGCAGGTATTGCAGTACCGCAAGCAGCACCGTGAAACGACTGACGCCCTGCTCTTTGGCCAGCGCCTTCAACGCCCCGTTCTGTTGTGCGGACAGGGAAAAATCCCGGAGCCGGGCTGGTTGCGAGGCATCGCTCCGTTGCTCAAGAAAAGGCAATGCCAGGGGCTCCCCTTCATGCTGCAGCGTCTCTTTCCAGTAAGCCAGCTGCTCTGCTGCCTGTTCACCCTCCAGCCACTGACGCTGTTCCTGCGCCAGGTCCGGGTACTGTTTTTCCAACGGCGGCAGAGGCACTTCACGGCCATCACGCAGGGCGCTGTAGGCCGTGAAGAATTCCTGCATGAAGACACCCAGGGACCAGGCATCCCCGGCGATATGGTGCAGGGATATCAACAGGGCATGACAGGGCTTGCCATTGCGACAACCCAGTTTTGCCAGCTGGTAACGCAGCAACCCACCGGCTTCCAGGTCAAACGGTCTGGCATTCTGCGCCTTGGCCAGTGCATAGGCGGCAGCCTCCGGATCCGCTTCACCGCTGACATCAGCAATGTGAATGTCCCTGTCTTCGTGTGGCTCGATGGTCTGCCAGGCTTGGCCGTCCACGTCGCAAAACCGGGCCCGCAGAATAGCGTGCCGGGCCACCACCGTATTCATGGTGGCCTGCAGGGCGACCTCGTCCAGCTCACCCTCCAGCCAGAGAATGCCGCCCAGGTTATAGGCTGCGCTGCCAGGTGAGAGGCGACTGAACAGCCAGAGACGTTGCTGGGAATAGGAAAGCGGTGCCCAATGCGGCCCGGGACGGACCGACAGGGAAGCGGACCCGGTCATGTCAGCTCCTTACGAATATCGCGTAACAGAGACCTGAATCCACGCTGAAATCACGGATTCAGGTGATAATCAAGCCTGGGCGTCGCGCAGACGCTTGGGTCGCTGGTCGGTCCATACCTGGTTGATATGTTCCAGGCATTGCGCCTTGCTGCCACTGACGCCGACCGTATCCCACCCCGCAGGCACGGGACGGTAGGCAGGCCAGATGCTGTACTGCTCCTGCTCATTGATGACCACATGAAATTCCGTATCGGGATTATCAATACTCATGACTTCCTCGCCTTGTCGGCATGAACGATGGGATCGGGCTCAGGCCCCGGCTTCACGCAGGGCGAGAACGCTGTGCCGGGCAGCCTGGTCATCCAGCTCGGTGAGCTGGCCGGCATCCATTTTCAGCAGGCGATCTGCCCGGTCGAAGTAATGATCGTCGTGGGTAATGGCGATGATGGTCTTGCCTTGTGCCTGCAAGCGCGGCAGCAAGTCGTGATAGAAGAACTGGCGGAATTGCGGATCCTGATCAGCCGCCCATTCATCCAGCAGCAGACAATCACGCTGCTCCATGACCGCCATCAGCAGTGCCAGACGTTTACGTTGCCCCTGAGAGAAACGGATATCGCTGAGTCGACCATCCGCATGGCGTACCTTGTGTTCCATGCCCAATGTGGCCAGCCATTCATCAACCTCATCCACCAACACCTCCGCACCATCACCACGGAGCAACCGGCTGAACAGATAGAAATCGGTAAACACCGAAGAGAAAAGCTGACGGAACGCCACCCGGTTGTCTTCCGTTACCGGCTCGTCATCCACCCTCAGCTCGCCCTGCAACGGCCGGTAGAGACCCGCAAGCAAACGGGCAAAGGTACTCTTGCCACTACCATTACCGCCCTGGACGAAGATCAGTTCGCCACGATTGATGGTCAGATCCAGAGGGCCGACTGAAAAACCGGGAGAGCCATCCTGGTGGGGATAGCGATAGCAGACATCCGCCAGAGACAATTGCTCGAACCCGGCCATGGACTCGCCCCTGGGAGCAAAGTCCGTATCACCCTGCGCCAACTGCAAGGCACCGAGCTTTTTCAGGGAGACTCGTGCCGCCAGCAGGGTCGGCAGGGCCGCCACAGCACCAATCAATGGGGTACGCAATAACAGGATAGTGAGGGCAAAAATGGAGGCGGTATTGGCACTGGCCCAGCCGAGCCCGGCGGCCAGATAGAACAGCACGCCGATCAGGGCCAGCATCAGCACATTGGCCAGATTGCCGGCCAGACCATTGAAGATATCCGCCCGGGTCACATGGTCTCGATAGGCACGGGCGTGGCCATCAAACTCTTCCTCGTAGAAGCGGGACGCCCGGGCGCGATTGAGAGCGAGCTCCTTGCGACCATCGATCATGGCCTGATAGTCCTGATACAGGTGATCATCCCCTTCCCGGACCTTACCCACATGGAAATTGATGCGCCCGACCAGCCACATCCCCATTCCCGTGGTAGCCAGCAACCAGCCTATGGTCACCACAAAGAGGGAGGGGGACAGCCACGCCAGCCAGGACAGTGCCGCCACACTCAGGGCGCCGCCATAAACCAGCTCTGGCAGATGCACGAAGGCAATGGTGAGATTACGGGTGTCAGTGCTGAGCGCCGCCAGCAAGGGCGGGCCACCGACCTTCTCCAGTTGCTCGATATCCGTTGCCAGGACCCGACGCACCAGGTCACGGCGCAGGCCGTACACCATGCGATGTCCCAGCCGGTGCAATGTCACCTGCGCCCCGGTGGCGGTGACCAGCAAGGCAACCAGTAACAGACTGAATTGCATCAACACCAGAGGCAGGTTCGCCCCTTCGACCAGCAGCCGCTGACTGATAAAGGCCAGCACCGCAACGCTGAACAAGGCACTGAGCACACTCAGTACAACAACGGCCACAAAGGCGCCTTTGCGCCCGGAGAACAGCAAACCTGGCAGGGTCATAACGATGGGCCGACTCCATGGGAGAAACAAAAGAGAATCGCAATGATATTGATTCTTATTTATATTTCAACCACAAAGTCACTTACCCTTGCCCAGGTGTGACAACCATCATGAACTCAAGGGCAACTGGCGCCTGCAGGGCGCCAGCTGCCACGCCCTAGCGGCGCGGCTCTCCGGCGACACTGGCCAGGTTGGCGGCGATTTTGGGGCGGTGGCTGGTGGAGGCACTGTTGGCCTCTTCAAACAGGGCACGGGCCCGTAGCCGATCCCCATTAAGCAGCGCCACATAACCGGCATTGCTCAGGGCTTCCGCCCGATTCTGGGAACGCTGCCAGGTCACTACAGCCCGCTCATAGCGCCCTTGCCGGGCCTGGGCAATCGCCAGGTTATGGCTCATGCGCTGCTCTCGGGGATAGCGCGCCACCGCCCGCTGCAGCAAGGTTTCCGCTTCGCGATACTGACCCGCCATGATCAGGGAATAACCGGCGTTGTTAATCACCATGGAGCGGTCTCCACCGGCATCCAGCGCCATGCCATACCAGCGAGCAGCGGACTGGTAGGAACCGATCATGTCATCGGCAACCCCCAGACCGTTGAGAGTACGCCAGCGTAACGGGTCATTGCGGTGAGCAATCTGTAACTGACGGCGGGCATTATCCCACTCTCCCCGAGCCAGCAAGGCAAGCCCTCTACCCTCCTGGGCCTCCACCAGCGTCGGCGCCTCCTCAAGAATCAACTCATAGGCCTTGAGGGCTGGCTCGCTGCGGCCGCTGTCCAGACTTAACCGGGCAATCGCCAGCTTGGCGCGTATCGCCCAATCATCGTCACGCTCGGTTAATGGCAGATAATTGGCCAACGCCTCGGGGAAATCCCCCTTGGCCCGGGCGGACTCCCCCTGCTCGAATTGTTCATCCGGGCTGAGAATTTCATCAGCCTGATCGTCCAGGCTGGAAGAGGTCGCACAGGCAGACAGCCAACCCGCCACCAGGAGTATTAGTAATGCTTTCATGGTCAGCCCCCTTACATACGGTCGAGAAAACCGGTGTAGATATGGATGGCCGCCGGGCCCAGGATCACCAGGAACAGGGCGGGAAAAATAAACAGCAGAATCGGTATGGCCATTTTCACCGGCAGCTTGGCGGCTTTTTCGCGGGCAGTCTGGATGCGGATATCACGCATCTCGTCTGCATGTTCGCGCAAGGCATCCGCAATGCTGGTACCGAAATGCTCTGCCTGGATAAGGATGGACACCAGTGCCTTCATCTCTTCAAGATCGGTTCGCTCGGCCAGGGATTTCAACGCCTCATTACGTGGCTTACCGGCCCGAATTTCCAATGTCACCAGTAGCAACTCATCACTCATGTCACGTGAAGCAAAATGAAATTCGTCCCCCACCCGCTTGATCGCTGCATCCAGACTCAGGCCCGCTTCCACGCAAACCACCAGCAGGTCTAGCACATCCGGAAACACTTCAGCCAGATGCTGTCGGCGTGCCTCTTCCTTGTGGCGCAGCACCAGGTTGGGAATAAAAAAACCAATCAGGGCCGATATCACCAGCGCCGCCACCGCCCAATGCCGCTGGGTCACCAGGGTCGGGTACATCAATAATGGCGTGATGGTCAGCACCGGCAGCAACACCGCGAGAAAGAACTTGGCAAGATAATAGACGCCCATGGCCTGGGGGCTGCGGTAACCCGCACGAACCAGACGGGCACGAATCCGGGACTGCTTCCACTTGTCGTCCGGTACCACCAGGCGCGCCATGGGCTGTAACCATTTGACGGTTAAGGGGCCTTCTTCCGTGGCTTTGCCATGCCCTCTTTCACCGGAAGCAAGCCCCTGAATTTCACGCAAACGACGGTCGAAGGTGGCATTACCACTGAACAACCAATTACCGACTGACGCCACGATGATGACCGTCAACAGAAACAGGGATCCCATTATCAGGACTGACAGGCTAATTCCTTCCAGCATGACACCTCTCCTTGATCAGACCCTGAAGTTGATCATCCGGTGAATAACAATGTACCCCAGCAGCATCAGCCCCAGTTGAGCACCGATCACGATGTAACCCATGGTGGTTTCCACCAGGGTGTAAAGGTACGCAGGGTTCAATAGCAACAATGCCCCGGCTACCACAAACGGTAAGGCGATAAGAATGTTGGCGGAGAACTTCATCTCTGCAGCAAGAACACGAATTTCCCGGAAGGTTCTCGCCCGGGCACGCATGACCGCGGAGAGACGATTAAGTACTTCTGCTAGGTTGCCGCCGGTGGATTTCTGAATCAGTACCGCGGTGATGAAGTAACGCATCTCCTCGCTACTGCTGCGCTGTGCCAGATGGCGCAAGGTGTCTTCCAGGTCCATGCCAAAGTTCAATTCATCAAAGGTGTTGGCAAACTCGGGTGCAATCGGTTCCGCCATTTCCCTGCTGGCCTGCTTGATGGCCGCCGAAAACGGGTTCCCTGCTCGCATACTGCGGGCAAGAAAATCCATGGCTTCCGGTAATTGATCGGAAATTTTCCGGGCCCGTTCCCGCTTCTTCGCCTTTACGTAGGCATAGGGAATATAGAATCCCAGCAGCATGGCAATCGGCAATGCCAGGAACCAGAACACCTTGAGCAGCAGCCAGAGAACCAGAAACGTCAGCACGAACAAGGAAAGCTGAATCAACAGATAGCGTGAGACCGTGAGATCCACACCAGATTGAACCAGCATCCTGTCCAGAGAATGTGAACGAGGAAACATCGCCAGAATCCGGTTTAACACCGGCACTTCACTGAACGTCCGCCGACGCAACAAAGACAACGCTTCTTCATTACTGAGCCCGGAAGCAGAAAGATTACGAAGCCGCTTGCTCACCGCCTGGGTTCGTTCCACGTTCATGGAACGGTACAGCATGTAGAAGCCTTCAATCAGCCCCACCACGGCCAGAAAAGCGATCAGCGATATGATGATGGTGACTTCATTAATAATCATGGCCGCCCCCTATTCGTAAACATAATCAGGATCGAAAATACCTTCATCCAGCGGAATGCCACGCTCCTTGATGCGCTGCATCATCATCGGCCGAATACCGCTGGCCCGGAATTCCCCCAGGACTTTCCCGTTTTCATCCACGCCCGACCGCTTGAAGTAGAAAATCTCCTGCATATTGACCACGTTTTGCTCCATGCCGGTAATTTCCTGAACACTGATCACCGCACGTCGTCCATCAGAAAGCCTTTCGGTTTGCACGATAAGATCCAGTGCCGCGGCAATCTGTTGACGAATAACGCCAGGAGAAATGGAGACTCCCGCCATGCCGATCATATGTTCAAGACGGGAAATCGCATCGCGAGAAGAGTTAGCATGGATGGTAGACAGGGAACCATCATGGCCCGTATTCATAGCCTGCAACATATCCAGTGCCTCTTCGCCACGGACCTCACCGACAACGATACGATCCGGGCGCATTCTCAAAGCATTCCTTACCAGATCTCGGGCAACAACCGCCCCTTTTCCCTCGATATTGGCAGGGCGAGTTTCCAGTCTTCCCACATGAGGCTGCTGCAGCTGCAGTTCGGCCGAATCTTCGATGGTCAGGATTCGTTCGTTGGCAGGAATAAACCCGGACACCACATTGAGAAGCGTGGTTTTCCCGGAGCCGGTACCGCCGGAAATCAAGATGTTGGTTCTCGCCTTCACCGCGGCTTTCAGAAAATCGGCAATGGGCTGGGTAATGGAACGAAAATTCATCAGGTCAGTGACCGTCAACGGATCCGCCGCAAATTTACGAATGGAAAGCAGCGGTCCGTCCACCGCCAGCGGGGGAATGATGGCATTGACCCGCGAGCCATCCATAAGGCGGGCGTCCACCATGGGGCTGGATTCATCCACCCGGCGTCCGACTGCACCGGCAATTTTCTGGATGATTCGCATCAGGTGATCATTGTTCTGAAAACGGATATTGACCTTTTCCAGCACCCCATGGCGCTCGATATAGCAGGTGTCAGCGGTATTGATCAGGATGTCAGAAATCGACGGGTCATGTAACAGAGGCTCAAGGGGTCCCATACCCAGCACTTCGTTTTCCACATTTTCGATCAGTACGCTCTGCTCATGCTCATTAAGTACAAACCCGTTCTCATCAATCAGATCACGCAAGGCAAGCCGAATCTGATTACGTACCAGCTTGTCCTCCATCTTTTCCATCTGGCGGAGATCCAGGCGTTCCATTAACAGTGAGTGCACCTTCTTCTGCACTGCACTGAAGTCTATTTCATCAATCCCTCTTTCACTGGCAAACATGGTGAACTCCTTTCTCAATGCCGCCCGATAAGCCTACCCAGCAGGCCGGCTTGCTCTCTTTTTGCACCGGTAAGTTCTTCCACGATCTTTTCGGATATCTGATGTATGTCCTTGCTTATCCGGCTATGTTTCGCGTGTTTACTTAATGGCATGCCATGATCCTGCGACCCCATGACGGCATCATAGTCGTTGGCAATATGCACTATATTTTCAATCTTCAAAGTGTCATGAATCTGTTTATCGGTCACCGTGGAGTGTTTCGAGCGATAGCGGTTATCCACAATGGTGATATCGTCATCATCAATACCCACGCTGTGAAAATAGGTCATCAGCAAACGGGCATCACGCAACACCGCCAGGCTTCGCTGAATCACCACATAGATGCTGTCACTGGCCTTGAGAATCTCCTCACTCCAATCGTTAATCGCTTTGGGGAGATCCAGAACCACCACATCAAACGTTTGCTTCACCACGTCCAGAAACTTTTTGATATCCGCTGAACTGACCCGATCAAGGCGAGTAATCTTGTTTGGCGCAGGCAAGGCATAAAGGCCGGAATCATGTCGGCTCATCATGGCGTTGAACATGGTCTTGTCGAGTCTCGAAGCCTGCCCAAGCGCATCCATAACATTTGCCTGCCACTTCACATCCAGGTACAAAGACACGCTACCGAACTGAATATCCATATCGATCAGTGCCACTTTCAAGTCTTCATCCCTGGCGGCAATGTCACAGGCAAGATTCACGGCGATGGTTGTGGCTCCACTGCCAGGCTTGCTGTTAATAACAGAAATAATCTTTCCCTTTCTCGCATCTACATCCGGCCCCAGTCCGGTTTTCAGCCTGGACAGCTCTCTCTTCAAATCTTCTTCGGAGGGGGGAATGGGAATGACATCCCTGGCACCAACCCGCATCAGGCGACGAATGACGTCAACCCCGGGCTCACGGAAAGCAGCATAGACGGGGATATCAGGAAGCTCGCTGATTAATGCCTCTATATGCGCAGGATCCTGCTCGCCCTCGTCATTACCCTCGACAATGACAGCATGGCAGCCCGACTCATGAACTTTCGCCACCAAGTTGCCGTTGAGCGTATGGGGCAACGCAACAAACCCGGCTTTCAGCCCTGTGACGATCTGACCGAATTGAGCCTTGGTAGTCTCATTGCGGTATATCAGTCCGATGACCAATCCTGTACTCATCCTTGCTCCCTCTGAATTGCTTCAGGGTGTATTCAGGTCTTCACTGACCCGTGTGCTGGTAAAATCCGGTAGCGTCAGAGTCGGGTCCAGCCCGATCACGCCCGGCAGAACCAGCTCGTATTCCTGGCCGACAATAGAAACAGAGACTTCTCTGACAGGTCGCGGATTACCAGAAAAACCCGTGGAAGAACAGCTATAGCGCACCGTTACATTGGCCGCCTGTAAATCCTGATAGAGCGAATTCATTTCATTCATCAGGTCCGCGCAGTTGGCCGAATCACAGGTCACCGTCACGTCCGTCACAGCGGAACAGTCCAGAGAGGAAATATCGGTTACCGCGTCATTGACGATGGCATAACGGGCTCCGGCACGGGTGGCATCCACGGCGCGCGTCCAGGTAAAAATCACCAGCGCCAGTTCGATGATGGCAAAGATGAGAAGCAGGAAAAGCGGTAGCGTGATCGCCATTTCCACCATGGTTGACCCACGCTCGCGCTTTCTTGATAGGCATTTATTCACCATGGTAACGCTCCTCCACGGTGGCGCCGAGAGTGATAGGCCCCAGATCCAGGAAAGGCACGATGGTGTCGCCAAAAATGGCACTGAAGTCCACGGAAGCCGTGGCAATGATCACGCAAGCATCACCACCACCCGTGACCGTTCTCTGTTCTGATGTAAAGCTCACATCGCCCGCATCCAGATCCGGTAACAAGGGTGTCCCGCTGCCTGCCTGGTTACCGAAAGCCACCAGGTTAGACGCATTGGTAATTGATGCTGCCCAATTACCCCCCTGGCTACAGTCCGCACTCACGCTTTGGAATGATCGGCTCATATAGCGGGCTCCGGAGGACACCGCCTTGCTCAAGGTAGTTTGTTGATAGATCGCCCGCCCCATCTCTGTAATGCCGAACACCAGCACAATCATCAACGGCAGCAGGATGGCAAATTCCACCATCGCGGCACCCAGCTGACCTGCTGGGACTTTATTCATATAGCTGAATCTGCACATGGTAGTCATTGTCTACCCCATCTACCCAGCCAAGGAATTCACCATGAAACTGCAAACCATTAGGTCCACCCGGAGAATTTGCTTGATCAAGGAGAAATATTTTTGCGAAACCATCTTTTGGAAAAACAGGGACTGTCACTCGGCCTGCAACACCAAGATTTGTACAACTCAGAACAGCCACATTTAGCAACCGCCGGGAAGGAGGACCCGGGGCGTGACTTGGCGTTAGGGGGATTATTCCATTGCTTATTTCATGGTTGTAAACATCCCAACGCAGTGGAGGGCTAGCATTGTTCCAACCATTAGGAATGGGCGCTCCGGAATGCTCAGTATTCCAATAGTCTTCAAAGTTCCAATCTCCAGTACCCAGACGGCTATCCGTTGCCTGGGTCGTTTGGTCTATTGGATACTCAATAATATTTGGCGCGGGCGGGAATTCATCGTGAGAGTTCTTTAATGGCCCTTCATAGATATCGAATCTGACATTGATTCCACGTCTTCCAGGCTGAGCTTTGTTGCCAGGCTCTGTTGTAACAATCGGCGGATTACACCCTGCCAAGTCTGGATTAGCGAGATATTCCTGAAGACTACTGGCTCCTGGTCCTGATGGAGATTGCAGGAAACCAAACTGGCCTGGGGCCCAACTGTTTTTCTGATGCTTAAGTTCAATATGCGCACCGACAGGCATTTCGTCTCTGAAATTTGAACCATCATCTTCCCAAGGGTCGCATATCACTAGCGGCGGGAAATTACAGGTAAAGAAGGTTTTTCCAGCCAAAGCCCGAGCAAAAGCGGTGGCAACACTTCTCACATCTACTCCAACAGCCCCTAGAACAGGAAGAAATATCAGGTCTGATGTAAACCTGTCTCCATCTCCTACCAGCCCAGGATCAAGAGTGACTCTTACATAATGGGTATCGTCATCCGAGGTAGCAGCATACTTTCCCGGTTCAACCTCTGATCCGGAACAAGCCGCAGCAAAGGCTGAACTTCCCGGCTCAATATCATTTTCACTCCCGATCACACAGAAAAACTCAAATGCCTCATCTGGCAGCCCTGTAGACCCGAGCAGTTCCGTAACACGCGCGAACCTAGCATCATGCTCCAAGAGATCTCGAGCAGCTGCACGAGCTCTTGCCTGAGCGTTATTACTCGAATCCAGCTCTGCAGCGGCAGCTAGAGCAGCAGCATCCGCCGCGTTCTGCATATCGGTTCGCATCATCAGAACCCGCCCCACATCAATGGCCAGGGCAGCAACACCGATCAGTATTACGATCAGTATCGCCATCATCACCATATAGGCGCCACGCTGCTGCCTTTTCATCATTTTCACCCTTTTCCATCAGTTGGAGCTGGAGACATCCTCCACGACCCTTCCTTCTTCCACTTTCCCATCATCCTTCAGGAAGCGTTCATACCCGGCATCCAGCTTTCCACCGTGGGTGCTGATGACAGGATGATCCTTGTAGCGGGCATCCGGGTTGATGACCTGAACCTGGGCATTATGGTCCACGCTGTAACCATAATCCGGCCGCAGGGACTCTCTTGCGCAGGCGCTGAGAAACACCACCATTATCACCGTTAGTATCCTATTCATTGTTGGCTACCTCCCTGATCTGGTGACCGAATTTGCCGTGCAAACCACCACGGCCTGACGTGTCTTGTGAATCATTATTTTCCTGCTTATCGGCATTGCGATTGCGGGTGGGCTTGTGCTCAAGAAACCCCATCAGGTACTGATCAATATCATTGGGAGGGATGAACACATCCGTGGGCAATGCGTACTGATCAATCCGTTTTGGCGTCACCAGCTTCGGCGTCACAATCACCACCAGTTCGCTTTCGTTACGTTTAAACTCGGTAGAGCGGAACAAGGCCCCCAGCACCGGAATGCTGCCCAGCCCCGGAACCTGGTTAATCACGTTATTGAGGTCATCCTGGATCAGGCCGGCAATGGCAAACGCCTGCCCATCAGCCATTTCCACCGTGGTGCCGGTACGTCTTGTGACAAAACCGGGAATATTGAAACCGGACGCCTGGAAACCATTGGAGGGATCGATGGCAGAGACTTCCGCATTCAGCTTGATGTTGATGCTGTCATCTGACAGAACCGTGGGCACGAACTTGAGGCCGACACCAAATTCCTTGAACTCCACCGTGATGGTGACATTGCCCTCATCACCATCCTGAGCCACCGGAATGGCCACCTCTCCACCGGCCAGGAAACTGGCTTCCTGACCGGACAGGGCCGTCAGATTGGGTTTTGCCAGCACTTTGGCAAGCCCTTCACGCTCCAGTGCATCAAGCCGCACACTGATACCGTTATAACCGAAGTAGGTGGAGGCTGGATCGGTAAAGACGGAAGACAAGAAGGGAATAGTATTGGGCGGAGAAACCGTGGCTGTAGCCAGGGACTTGACCCCATCC
>NZ_JBNPEC010000170.1:0-3189 GCF_051117345.1 Alcanivorax sp. | reverse complement strand
TCCCAGGCTGAGAGGGCCGGCCGGCGAATCACCGGCCAGGTTGGTCAGGGACAGGGTCGCCCGCTCGCCGTCCCGAACTAGGGCCAGCCGCGCCGACAGTTCGGTCATCGGCCAGTCCTGACCGTTCTGCTGCAAGGTCAGGGCAGGCAGATTCAGATTGATGCGGGCATCATGGGGCTGCCCCTGTTTCAGGGTTGACCACACCTTCAAACGGCCATCCAGGGCGGCCACCTGCACCGGCCAGCCCAGCTCCTCGGGCAGCCACTCGTGCAGGCGCTCGCCCTTGAGGCTGGCGTAGAGATCCGCTTCCACCTCTTCCAGGGAAAACGCATCGCCATGCAGATGAATGCGCGCCTGCAGGGACAGGGGCCGATCACGGGCCTCCAGATTCAGCGCCAGCCGGTGCTCATCGCCCCGATTGATCAGGGTGGCTTCCAGCTCGGAGGCCGCCAGTGGCGGCATCCCCGGCCACTCCATGGACAAACGGGCATCGCTGATCACCAGCAACTGCTGGCGGTAAAACAGGGTGAGGATACGCTCCAGCGGCGGGCGCTGCTCCGGGTCATTGCTACCCAGCGCCTCCAGGCCACGCAGACGGATACTGCCATCCTCGCCACGCACCAGATGCAGCTCCACGCCATGAATGCGCAGCTCCTTGAGCACCAGATCCCGGTGCAACAAAGAACGGAACACGTCGATGCCCAGCACCACTTCGTCCAGCTCCAGAGCGGTATCGCCTTCCGGGGCCGGCAGGCGGATCTGACGGGCCACAAACTGGGGCACCAGGCCGGACATCTTGCCGTCCAGCTCGGCAATGGTCAGCGGTGTCTGGATACGTTCTTCAAAGAGGACTTCCAGCCGTTCGCGATAATCCGGCACCAGCAGCATCAACTGACGGCCGACCACCACATAGGCCGCCATCAGCAGCAGCAAGGCCACCGTCAGCCACCAGAGGGACGGATAAAGTCGATGCCAGCGATTCGGTCGGGTCGAGGCCATAGTCAGTTGGTTTGCCAATAACGGATGCCGACCTGATCCAGCAATGCCACCATCTGTTCCAGCGGCAGGCCGACTACCCCACTGTAACTGCCCGTCACCGAGGCCACCAGCGCTGCGCCCAGCCCCTGGATCCCATAGCCACCGGCCTTGTCAGCGCCCTCACCCGTATCCACATAAGCCTGCAGCTGCGACGCATCAAGGTCACGAAACTGTACCCGGGTGATGGAATACCGCACCTCCAGCTGTCCCCGGTGCAACAAGGCCAGCGCAGACATGACCTGATGCTCGGCCCCGTTGAGGCTCTTCAGCATGGCCAGCGCCTGTTGTTTATCCGCCGGCTTGCCCAGTATCTTGTCGCCCAGTACCACCGCCGTATCAGCGCCAAGCACAGCGCCGACCGGCTGGCCATGGGCTGCCACCGCACCGGCCTGGGCCTTCTCCCGGGCCATGCGACAGACATACTCCAGGGGCAGCTCCTGCGGCAACGGGGTTTCATCAATATCCGGAGCGGGCAGCACGGAAAAGGGGACAGCGATCTGCCGTAGCAGCTCTGCCCGACGTGGCGAACCTGAGGCGAGGTAAAGAATCATAGGATCAGTTAATAATTAATAGTTAATAATGAATAATTGACGTCACCAGAGCGCGACTTCAAAGCTGTCTATTTGCTTCCATGCTAGATTCGCGTCGTTATTAATTATTCACTATTAATTATTAATTGGTGTTTATCGTACTAGAAAACGCAGCTGCACCCAGCGCAATAGCGCACAGACCGGACGCCAAAGCACCGCGCTGGTCAGGGACGCATAGAGAATGGTGTAAGGCGGATACAGGGTACGGCCCACAGATTCCTGCACCAGAAAGGCCAGCAGGCTGACGGTACCCACCAACAGGAAGACCACGGCACACTGCTGCAGCGAGGTGAATACCCGCATGCGCTTGTAGGCGGCCAGCATCACAAAGGCGCCCAGCGCATAGGCCAGCCCCCATTGCCCCAGCGTGGTGCCCACCAGCACATCGTGATACAGGCCGACAAAGAAGCCCCACAGCACACCGATGCGGCTGGGCAATTCCAGCACCCAGTAAACCAGCACCAGCAGCATCCACTCCGGGCGCACCCAGTTGACGCTGTCCGGTAACGGCACCACTTCCAGCAACGCGGCGATCAGCAAGGTAACGATAATGACACCGGTGCCGGCGGGACGATCATGCATCATTGGCAGCCTCCGGGTCGGGTACCGGAATCAGGGGTTCATCCGTGGGCTGCACCAGCAGCACATGGCTGGCCCGGTCTACCCGGGCGGTGGGCCGAGCGGTAATTTCCGCGAAAGGCGCACCGGACTGGTGACGCACGGTGGTGACCGTGGCCACTGGATACCCGCGCGGATAACGCTGGCCCAAACCGGTGCTCACCAACAGGTCGCCCTCGCGGATGTCCGCCGTATCCGGCACGTAGAGCAGCTTGAGCCCATCGGACTGACCAGTGCCAGCGAGGACCGCACGCACACCGTTGCGATTCACCTGTACGCTCATGGCGTGACTGGCATCGGTGACCAGAAGCACCCGGGCGCTGAGCGGCCCCGCGTCCACCACCTGACCGATCAGCCCCTGGGCATCCAGCACGGCCTGACCACGCGCCACCTGATCACCCCTGCCCTTGTTGATCACTAACTCCTGGCGGTTCGGATCCGGATCCACGCCGATGATCTCGGCCACCAGCACATTGGCATCCAGATCCGCCGAGGAGTTAAGCAACTCACGTAGACGCACGTTTTCCGCTTCCAGCACCGCCAGACGCTGAACCTTCTGTTCCAGAATCAGGGCCTGGCGCTGCAGGCGCCGGTTTTCATCCATCAGGGAGGCGCGACTCTGGGTCTGCTCGGACAACCACTCACTGGAGTCCACCGGCAGGTGGGCCAGATAATGGATAGGGGCGGTGAGATAGCCGAGCACATGCCGCACGGGCGCAGCCCAGGGGGTACGCTGGTCCAGCACCATCATGATGATGGCCAGAACGAGCGCAATCAGCAGTCGGTAGGTAGGATTGGCCGGGGCAGCCATGGGCGCTTACCCCATGGCCAGCATATCGAAACCCTGGCTGTCCATCAGCTCCAGCGCCTTGCCGCCACCACGGGCCACACAGGTCAACGGATCATCGGCAACGATCACCGGCAAACCGGTTTCTTCGCTGAT
>NZ_JBNPEC010000134.1:0-3205 GCF_051117345.1 Alcanivorax sp. | reverse complement strand
CCTCGTCAGCGCTGCCTAGTCGGACGCCATTGAGGCGCTCCAGTTCCAGCAACAGACCACTGTGGTCCACCTCGCCATTACCACTGGCCAGCAAGGCCCGGTATTGCTCGAACACGCGCTGGCTGAGTGGCAACGTCAGGCCCTCACTGCGAGCCTCATCAAGGATCATGCGCAGATCCTTGAGCTGAATCCGTGCTGGCGCTCCGGGCTCGAAGTTGCGCTGCAGCATGCGCTCGCCATGCTGTTCGAGAATCTTGCTGCCGGCAAAACCACCCAGCAGGGCCTCACGGACCTTTTCCGGACGCGCCCCACCCTTGGCTGCAAGCAATAAGGCTTCTGACACTGCGCCAATGGTGATACCAACAATGGCCTGATTGGCGAGCTTGGCCAGCTGACCGCTACCCACCGGGCCAATATGCGTCACGATGCCCATGGGTTGAAGTACCTCCGCGGCGCGCACGAAACTGTCGTCGCCACCGCCGGCCATGATCGACAGGGTGCCCGCTTCTGCACCCCGCGTGCCCCCGGAAACCGGCGCATCCAGGTAAGCCCCGCCTTGCGCCTCCACCAATACCCCATGACGGCGGGCTGTGGCCGGCTCAATGGAGCTCATATCGATGACCAGCGCGCCCTGGCGAAGCTGATTGATGGCGCCGCTCTGGTAGAGCACCTGGTCCACGACCGTGCCGTTTTCCAGCATGGTGATCACCACATCCGCTTCGGCAACCGCATCCGCCGGGCTGGCAGCCAGCCGCGCACGGTCGCTCAGGGCTTGCGCCTTTTCCGGTGTGCGGTTCCAGAGGGTCAGGGAGAAACCGGCATCCAGCAGACGCGCCACCATGGGGGCGCCCATCAAGCCGATGCCGAGAAAACTGATTTTGGTTTGTGACATGGGGTACCGCTTTCAAGCTGCAGGCAACTGGCCGTCTGCGCTGCAAGCGCCGGTCAGACGGGCCAAGAGGAGCGCCCGCAGGAACGCTCCACTCTCATATTGCCGGGCATTATTCCCGATATTGGCACCGTACACACCCCCAGCCATGGCGGGAGAGACCCATCAAGCCGGCTGCCTTCCCCGTAACCACAGCAGCACACCAAGCAACACAGCAATTACTTGCGCCGTCACGCCCTGCACCGTGGGGAAGAACCCCAGCCACTCGATGGTAGGCACGCCCAGGTAATAAGCACTCAATACGCCCGCTTCTTGCAAGGCGGCAATGCCACGGCCCAACAGCACCACCGAGAGTACCAGCAGCACCAGGCTGGTCACCCGGAAGAACAGACTCAGGGGCAGCCTCATACCAATGCGGAAGAACAGCAAGCAGACCACCGCCAGGGCTGCCACAGCCGCACCGATACCGTAAAACAGGAAGGCCTGGGTCGCCGTGGTCACCTGACTCCACAGGGCCTGGTAGAACAGGATAGTCTCGAAAATTTCCCGATACACCGAGATAAACGACACAAAAGTCAGCACCCAGATGGTGCCACTGCCCAGGGCATCATCCACCTTGCTACGGATATACCCCAGCCACTTCTGACTGTTGCTGTTGCTGTGCATCCAGAAACCCACATAGAACAGGATCAGCGCCGCAACCACCCCGGCCACCCCTTCGGTCATTTCCCGGGAGGCGCCACTGAAGGTAATCAGGGAGTTTGCCGCGTACCAGGTCAGGCCACCGGCCACCAGGGCGCCGATCCAGCCCAGATGAATATGGCGGGTGGCGCTTACCGCATTGGCCTTGCGGGTAAAAGTGAGTAGCGCGGCCACTACCAGCAGTGCCTCCAGGCCCTCGCGAAACAGAATGAAGAAGCTGGCAGAGAAAGTCGCCGCCGGGCTCAGGCCATCGCCGGACAAGGCATCCGCGGCTTTCGACAGTGAGGCCCGCGCCGCTGTCACCCGCTCGCTCACGGTATCCGACCCACGGTTGCGGTCGATGGCCTCGCGCACGGCCATGAAATCCGCTTCGGCCAAACGCATAAGATCGCTATCCACTGCCGCAAGCTGCTGTTCAATCATCTCGAAACCGTCTAGATAAGCAGACAGAGCGGCGGCCTGGGAGGCCTGACGATCGCCGTTGCGATAGGCGCTCTCGGCTTCCTGCAGGCGTTCATCACTCAAGGCAATAAAGCGGTTTTTGTTGAACAGTGCCGACGGCTCCCGGCGCAGATACCCCAGGGCTGCATAGGCTTGCTCGCCCTGCTCTTTCAACACATCTTCCGGCGCCTGAGCCACCAGGGTATCCAGCGTCAGGGATGTCCTCATGCCGGGGATCTGGTTGAAGGCGGCCTTGCCGGTTTCCGCCATCTCATCGCTGACCGCTTTTGCCCCCACGTAAAACGCCAGGGCCCAGCGGTCCTCGTCACTGAGGGTGTCACCGTAAGCCGCCATGCCGGTGCCATCGACCCCTTGGGTGATGGTGGTATGCAACCCCAACAACGAACGGCCGTTATAACGGGCCACTTCCGTAAAGTCGGTGGGAGCCGGTTCCAATGCCGCGCCAGCGGGGCCATCCCCCCGGCCTTGGTCGCCATGGCAGGCGGCGCATTGGGTTTGATACAGCTCGGCAGCGCGCGCCAGATCCGGTGCCGCTTTTGGCGACACCGGGATGCCGTAGACGGTGACCAGGGTGGCACGGATAGACTGGGCCAGCTCCTTGATACGGGGCTCGGCGGCCTTGTCGATCACCGCCTGTTGCAGGGCATCCGCTTGATCCTGCAAGCCTTGCTTGCCATCAGCGTCGGGTAGCTGAGCCACCCCCTGCGCCAACAAGGCAGTGAACTCTTCCATCTCGGCGTATTCTGCCGGGCTGACGATATCGCCATCCACCACCGCATTGATGTAATCGGCTCCAACGTATTCCACCAACTGCACCAGGGCAGTCTGATTGCTGGCAAACGCAGGCAAATTAAGGAAAAAAATCGAGATCAGAATGGCGGCGAAACGCCCCGGAATGGGAACAGCGGTCATGAAATTGAATCCGGTTCAATTTGAAAAGGAGAGTCATTATCATTTATCTGGAAGACCCCATCAAGGACCGCACTGCACCCCCCCCCCGGCATATCCGCCGACCGTAAACGGCACTACCTTGCTGATATGAGCCTGGGGCCAACCACTCTCCTGCTGCCAGACGTTGAATGCCGCCTGAGCGGCCCGCTGGTCACGCTGGCTGGCCGGGGGTTTGTCGATGATGTTCTGGGCCTTCAAGGC
>NZ_JBNPEC010000160.1:0-17749 GCF_051117345.1 Alcanivorax sp. | reverse complement strand
GGGGAGACGGCCCGTGTCGATGCCGTCGTACTCCGCACCGCCGGGCACAGCCAGTCCCTTCCCGGCCTGGGCTGGTTACCGCTCAAACATATCCGTGGTCAGGTGAGCTATTGCCGGGCCTGCGAGGCATCCCGACGCTGGCAACAGGCCCAATGCCACGGTGGTTACCTGACCCCGGCCCTGAACGACCTGCACTGCGTCGGCGCCACCTTCAAGCTCCACGAAGATCACACCCATGCCACCGACAGCGACGATGCGGAAAACCTGGCCCAGCTGAAGCATTATCTCCCCGCTCTCTGGCAGGAGCTGGGCGGTGAGCACATCCAGATCGTCGACCGGCGTGTCGCATTCCGTTGCCAGAGCATCGATTTCCTCCCTCTGTGCGGCCCGTTGCCCGTGGCCACGGACAATCCCCACCGCCCGGCACAAGGGCTCTACCTGAATGTGGCCCACGGCAGCCGCGGCATTACCGGCAGTCCCTTGTGTGCCGAGCTGATCGCCGACATGATCTGTGGCCAACCGCTGCCGACGGACCAGGAAATGATTGACGCCCTGGCCCCGGCCCGGTTTATCCTCCGCAAACGCAAAAAACAACCCGAGTGGATGCCATGACCCTAGTCAGCTTGCCGATTACCGCCCTTTACGCCGCCCTCAGCGGCTTCCTGATCATCGCCCTGGCCGCCAACGTAGTGCGTTTACGCTTGGGCAAGAAAGTCTCTCTGGGCGATGGCGGCCACAAAGACGTAAGCCGCGCCATCCGCGCCCACGGCAACACCATTGAATACCTCCCCCTGGCGCTGATACTGATAGCCCTGCTGGAAATCAACGGCGGCTGCAGCACGGCTCTGCACATCTACGGCACCCTGCTGGTGGGGGGGCGTATCCTCTACAGCTACGGCATGCTGATCCCCCGCAGCAGCGCCAACCTGGCCCGCCAGTTGGGCGTCGTCTCCTCCTGGCTGGTGATACTGGGTGCCGGTATTCAGCTCCTGGTGATTTAATAGCCGTTGCGAGGTACAAGTTTCGAGTTGCGAAAGGCAAATCCGGCGCGCCCCGAAAGCGTGGGTTTTGACTTTGCCTTTCGAAACTCGCTTCTCGCAACTCGCTACCAAACGGGCGGAGATGCACTAACGTGAATATCCGCCATACAAGTTTTTTCACTGTTCACTATTAACTATTCACTATGCCCATCATCGTCCCCTGGAAAGACCTGCCCCCGGACACGCTCACTAACCTGATCGAAGAATTCGTCACCCGTGACGGCACCGATTACGGCGACCAGGAGATCCCCACTGCCACCAAGGTGGAACAGGTCCGTAATCAGCTAAAGAAACAGGAAGCGTTTGTGGTATTCGATGAGGTAACGGAGAGCGTATCGGTGATGGGCAAGGAACAGGCTAATGAGGCAGTTAATAGTGAATAGTTAACAGTGAACAGCTCGCGAGACCGGCTTGCTGGCTCTGAAAGCAAAGAAGCCGCGTCCAGACTTTGGGCGCGGCCTCTTGCGTTGCAAAGGCCAGAAGCACCTGCCCGCGACGCTATTCACTATTAACTGTTAACTATTCACTGCCTTCAAGCAATTGCCCCTTCCCGCGCCCACTCACACCGCACTCTCAACGGCGCCTCGGACGGCTCATGGCACACCTCCGCGCTGTCCCAGACGAAGGTATGAAAGCCGGACAGTTCGGTTTCCAGGTGCACCACCGCGTTAACCCAGTACATGTTCTTGAGCAGCGATTCGAACTTGGCGATCCAGTGCTCCCATTCGTACTCCACCGCCCGGTAGGACATACCGAAGTGGATCACCTGGGTCTGGAAGGTGCCGCCCATCAGGTCATCACCGGGTACCGAGAACATTTCCCGGCACAGGAACGGCCATTCATCGGCCTGCGGAAGCTGGCGAACGGCCCGGCGGTTATGAAAACAGTGGGTCTTACGTTCCTGCAAACTGCCAAACGGCAGATGTTTTATACACCCGTAAACGATGGATTCGTTATCCAAGCTGCCCCCTGACTGCATCGCTCATCTGACCCGCACTTTAGCAAAGCCATCCGGTTTTGTGAGCGGTAAATCGTTGAAACAGGTGAAATTGCTTTACTGAACGCAAATCAGTAAAGCAGAGACACCGCCCATCGCATAACTAACGAGATGCAGATCACATTTCACTGCTCACATGGCAGTATCGCTTTCACTATAAGGCCTGAGGCGCAATTGGGGATGTCCAGGCTTACATAACACTCTTGTCCATCCGCTTAAGGGAACGACACCATGAAAATCAAATTCTTTGTACCGGCTATCTTCTCCAGCGCCCTGCTTGCCTCCGGCCTGGCCATGGCTGCATCCGATGGCAGCATGGGGACCGGCGCCAGCGCCTCGTCCACTGGTACTGCCGTGATTACCCTGAACGTGCCAGACCTGATCAAAATCAGCGACATGAACGACATGACCATCAACCAGGGAAACAGTTTTTCCGCCACCGATAACGTGTGTGTGTACCGTAACCTGGCCGGCGGTTATGGCGTAGTGGCGCAGAGCAGCAATGACTCCAGCGGTGCCGGCACCGCCGGTGATTTCACACTCAGCGACGGCGGCACCAGTGTGGTCAATTATTCCGTAACGTGGGGTGGCACTCCGCTTACCGAAGATACCGCCGTTACCGGCCTGACCAGCTCTAACACCACCGAAGCCAATTGCCAGACCTCCGGCCCCAATGTGGCACTGGGCGTCAGCGCCACGGAAAACCAGGTGGGTGAAGCCACCTCAGCGACCGATCACACTGATACCCTTACCGTGATCATCACCGCAGAATAAGCACCGTATAGATGGGCCGGAAAACGCCGGCCCATCTGCTATAGTGTTTACTTTCCCGATAACGAGATCCCTATGTGGTTGCGTATTATCGCAAGCAGCATGCTGGTTTTGTGCACAGCACATGCTCAGGCCCACATCCGCACCGATCCGAATGCCTTTACCACCACTTTCACCTGGAACGGCGGCGATCTGAACCACAGCTTTGAGCTGTGTGTCAGCTCCGTGCAGCAACCCAATCCGCAAGGCAACACACTGATTGATTACGCCGTCGAGGCTCAGGGCCCGTTTGAGCTGGTTTCCGGCGCTAACAGCATTCCTGTCACGCTGTCGTGGGACGACCTTATCAGTGGCCAAACAACGACACTGCAACCCAGTCTCTCTACCGCAGAAATCTTTACTGGTGCAGCCCGTTACTGCCCCGGCGGCAATAACGCCCGTCTGGATGTATATGCCAGTGGTACAGATATCCAGGCCGTGCCCCCTGGAACCTACTCTAGCCAGTTCAATTTCACCGCCACTAATTCCGGCAGGGGCAAGTCTTCTGCCAACTTCACCGTCAGCGTAGATATCACCATCCCCAACTCCATCCAGGTCACCCAGATTGATGACATTGCCCTGGGGACCTTCGATGGTAGCAACAATATCTCCCGCTCCGACACGCTTTGCGTCTACCAGGCCAGTGGCGGCCAGTACGCGGTCACCCTCACCGGCAGCGGCAACGGCGGCGCCTTTGAGCTGATATCCGCTGGCAGCAGCGTGCCCTATGCGGTGAGCTGGAACGATGGCAACGGCGCCCAGACCGCCACTGCCGGCATCCCCATGGCCGGCATGGGCAACAGCCGCAGCGGTGACCCGCAATGCAACGGCGGCGCCAGCAACAATGCCACCGTCACCGTAGATGTCCTCGCCAACGACATCGGCGCGGCCACCGCCTCCGGCACCCATAGTGGGGTGCTGACGATCATGGTTGAGATGCAGTGACAGCGGTGAATAGTGAACAGTTAACAGCTGCGCGATAAGACCAGTCGGGTGTTGAACGCAAAGAGGCCGCGTCCAGAGTTTGGGCGCGGCCTCTTTGCGTCCAGAACCAATAAGTCTCGATTCCGCGAGCTG
Source organism: Alcanivorax sp. (assembly GCF_051117345.1). Lineage (GTDB taxonomy): Bacteria > Pseudomonadota > Gammaproteobacteria > Pseudomonadales > Alcanivoracaceae > Alcanivorax. The sequence goes on along the minus strand of NZ_JBNPEC010000160.1, from coordinate 13,825 downwards.
TTAACTGTTCACTATTCACTGTTAACTGAACAAACCACCGCCCCCAACCGCGCTACCCCGTGCTTTATCTCCGCCGCCCCGGTCTGCAAATTGCAGCGACCGCTGGCGGTCTCTACATAAAGGCTGTCCAGGCTGGATTCAGGGAGTTCCAGCTGGAAGTAGCCATCTTCGTCGGTGAATACCAGCTTGTCGAAACCGGGACCCTGAATGCGAGCACGGGAAAGGGTATTACCGTCGCTATCCTGCAGACGACCCAGGGCCACCATCACTCTTTGCAGCTCCCAGGCCAGCATCGCCACATTGCCCGGGTACAGGACCACGTCGCGTGGCGTGCCATCCAGATCCACAAAATCGGTGCCGCGATCACGCAGGGCGACCTTGTGCACCTGATAGGCTGGCAGCGTGAGAGTGGCGGAGCTGCCACCTTTCACCACCATCTCCGGATTTCCGTTGACCAACACGTCGAATAGCGCACCGTCGGCGCCATTGAGCTTCAACAGCACCGCCGAATCATTCAATTGTTCACCGCCCAGAGCCGCACCATCGCCAATCACCAGGCTGGTGTCATAACGCACGCTGGTCAGGGTATCGCGGCCACCCCGGTCGGAATCGTTGAAGGCCACATCGGCCCGACCTCGTCCATGGCGGGAGCCGTACTCACTGTTGAGCAGCACGGACTGACGGCCCGGATCAAAATTCACCCCTGCCCCCAGCGTCAGGTCCGCATCAAAGCGATCCCGGTCATTCCAGGCACTGGCCCAGGCGGCATTAACTCCGTCCTCGGTACCGGGGGCATCGTCCTGAACCCAGCCCAGGTTGGCCTGATGTTGCCAGTCCGGTCGTGTCATCAGCCAGTTGGCGCCAAGCAGAATCTGGTTGTCGCCATTATTCCGCGTCAGGCTGGTGGACAGATTGATCACCTGGCCGCGGCCCACCCGGAACGTATGCAGGTAAGCCGCCGAACTGATGGTCTGTTCGCTGGCACGGCCCAACCGCTGGCGACGATGGGAAAACACCAACTGCCCTCGCCCTGCCGGCACCCAGAGCTCGGCACTGTCACGGCGCACAGAGCGGGGAAGCAGTTGGTACTCCTCTACATCCGAATCAACGTCGAAGACGGCCGGATCATCGGTCCAGACCCGTTGGCTGTCGAACTGGAAGCGCCAGTCCCGCAAACGGGCACTGCCACGCAGGGTAAAACCGCCCCCCCCTTCGGTTTCCACAAAGGTGCTGGCAAATAGCTGGGTATAGCGTGAAAACCAGTCACCACTGACTTCCAGCAAAGCCTGCTCGCCAGTAGCCGCCATCGCCACCCCGCCGCCCCAGGTGTCCGCAAAACGCTGGCGCAGGCCCGTCATAAACAGGGCGGTCTGTCTGTCCTCCGGCAGCACCTGGTCACGGGCGAAGGCCGTGGCCTGACCGAGCTGGGCGAACCACAACTTCTCGCCCTGCGGTGCCAGGCGGCGGCTTTTGACAAAAAACTGCTCTTCCACCCGGGTATTGCCATTGGCATCGGTGATGCGCAATTCGAGTGTGTAGGCCCCGGTGGGCAGGCGGGCGGTATCCAGGCGGCGGCGCCCGGATTCCAGGAACTGGCTACCGTAAAGGCGGCCGTCCTTGTACACCTCGATGCGGCTTCGCGACGACAGGAACACTTCCACGGACGTGGCAAAAGCTTCTTCCAGGTCCTGGCGGCGCACCAGTGAGCGGGAAACACCGACCCCGGCGATCGGCTGGCGGTCAATCACCGTCAGCATGTCACTGTTGGGCTGAAACAGACCGGCAGTGACCTGGTGATCCGGATAATTGCGCTGCCAGCCCAGCTCATCAATGGACAGGGACTGCTCATCAGTACTAACCCAGTTGGCAAAGCCATACTGGGCCCCCCGGCCTACCAGGCTACGGCCAAACAGACTGGTGTTGTTCTCCCCTTCGGCACTCCCTGCGTGACTGAAGCTCAGATTCTGCACACCACCCCAGCGACTTTCTGTGGGCTCAGGCAGATAACGGGGCGCCAGCGTTTCCGGCGCGTCCAGGTAGTTGGGGTGGATAAACAGGTCTGCCCGAAAACGCTGCTCGTCAAAAATCACACCGGCGACTTTCGGCTCGATCAAACCGCACCCCTGCTGGTGTTCGCTGACACACACCTTGTCACCGTGGGGGTCCAGCGGCGTGGACAGCACCGCCAGCAGCCAGGGCTCCGGTTTGACCTGGGGCATGGCGCCGATCAACGCATCCGGCTCCAGAAAGGTGATTTCATCAGGGGAATAACGGGCAGGGGTCGACATCACCAGGCGATCGCCGAAGTACACATCCACCAGGGTTTCCTGCGGTTCCATTAGCGTTTCGAACCCGGGCGGCACAGCATAATCCGCCGCCATGAGCTGCCCGGCCGGCACAGCAACCAGCAGGGCAACCCACCCAGCAGCCAGCCAGCGCTTCCCCATAACGGCCTTTCCGATCAGGGGTAGCGCTGCTGCCGGGTCTCACCGGCAGTGGTCAGATTGAAACGCACCGGCGCATCCATCGGTAATGCCAGGGTAACGCTATTACCCGGATAGAGGCGGCGGCCCTGCACGGGCTGACAGGGCTGAGTAGACGGGCTCGGCGGGCACTGCTCCCCTTCATGCAGCAGCACATTGACGTTGCCCTTGTTGGTCAGCGTCAGGGACTTGCCATCGCGCTGCCCTTCCAGCGATACCCCGGTTTGCGATGGGGCCACAAACACCAGCAGCTGGTAACCCACCAGAACCCGCACTCCGGTGCTCTCCATCTGCTCCGGCGGCGCCACAGGCTTCAGATCTACCCGGTAGACCTTCTCCATGTCGCCATGACCATCCAGATTCACCAGCCGCACCCGGCGGCTTCCCCCCGGCGGCACCATCAGCCGTCGCGGCGTCGCAATCAACGGCGCAGACTCCGGATCTTTCACCGGCAAGCGCTGCTCACGGTCGGTACCGGGATCACTGACAGTAAGAATGCCCACATCCACAAACAGGGGCTCCTCACCGGGATTTCCGATGACCACATCCTGGCGCGGTGATTTGTCCGCGGGAAAATGAACAATGGCCTTGTCCACCTGCATGGCATACGCGGCCATGGCCCCACCTGCCCACAGCAGCAGACCGAATACAAAACGCAAAGTGTGTTCCCCTTAATCTATCAGGTCTCAAATGACCCGCTTTTTTGTGCTTCTTGTCACATTTTCACAGCGAACCACATTCAAACCGACCGGATTCCGATAAGACCGGACAAACGGCAGTTCAGCGGTAAAACGCAGCTGCAAGCCTCAAGCTTCAAGCGGCAACGCGAACCCATTTTTCGGCTAAACGAATCAGCGCGGAGCCGCGCTGTAAGGCTTAGTGAACAAGAAGCGAATTGAAAGAAGTGAAAAGCAAAGCCGGCAGATCTGATGGTTTGTCTCTCGCTTCTATGATTTGGCTTTTGCCTGCGTGCCGGCGCGGCGCCAGTGGTTGCCGATCACGACAATGCCAGAGTCGCGTTGCAGCTTGAAGCTTGAGGCTTGCAGCTGCTTTTTAGCGCCCGCAGCTGTTCATCTGCTGCTGATAGCGGTTAGCCATGCTGGCGGTGCGCTGTGCCGCGCCCTTCATCCATTTATTGTTCTTCCAGGTGCCACGGGCATAACCGCCGTGGCCGGCATAATAGTTGAGGTACAGGTTGTAGGTATCGTTACGGGCGACACCGTTTTTCTTGTGGCTTTGGTAGTGATACCAGCCCACAAACCGCACCGCGTCCTTGAAGTCATCGCGATCTGCACCATGGCGACCGGTATCATCCTGATACCATTGCCAGGTGGAATCCAGCGCCTGAGGGTAACCGTAGGCGGAAGACGGTCGCTTCCAGGGGATAAAACCCAGCAGCTTGGTACGGGGCGGTTTGGCACGGGCATTGAAGCCGGATTCCTTGTAGATGGTCGCCATCAGCACCGGAACCGGCACGCCGTATTCCTTTTCCGTGTTCTTGGCGTACTTGTACCAGTTGTTAAACCAGCCCCCCCGCTGGTCAAACACCGCACAGACATTATCTGTCTGGGTCGGTGTGCCGGCGCAACCACCCAGAAGCAGTGCCGCCAGCAGCAGGGTAAGCCTGATTCTCATAACGCTCCCGGATCAATGCCGTGTTGTTCGAATACGGACAGTAGCGCGGCCTCATCGCAGACCTCAACCCCCAAAGACTCGGCCTTGGCCAGCTTGGAACCCGCCGCAGCGCCGGCGACTACCATGGACGTATTCTTCGACACCGAGCCAGACACTTTGGCTCCCAACTGCTGCAAGCCCTGCTTTGCCTGGTCACGGGTGAATTGTTCCAGCGTCCCGGTAAGCACCCAGGTCTGTCCTTCCAGGGGGCGACTTTCCGCCTGCGTCGGGGCGCGGGCGGCCAGCTCGGCCACCATGGCTTCGGCTTCCTGCAACCGGGCCTGCCAGCCATTATCCGCCAACGCCTTGCCAAGCTGCGTCATCACGCCGGAACGTACCCCTTTGGGTTCTGCGCCGGCGCCTTCTGCGGCCCCCGCGCTAAGTTCAGCAACGGTGCGATAATGGTTGCCCAGGGTCTCCAGTGACTTGTCACCGATACCCTCAAGGTTCATGCCCAGCCGCTTGGCAGACTTCAGCAACTGCGCCAATGTCAGGCTGTTCACAAAAGCCGCTGACGGCTCACCACTGGACTGCGGGTTCACCCCGGCGGCCAGCAGCCCATCAATCACCGCCTCGTTATCGGCTTCGGCAAAGAAGGCGCCAATGGCCTTGGCGACTTCCATGCCCACATCCGGTACCGCCAGCAGCAATAGCAACGGCGCCCGGCGAATGCCTTCCAGATCGCCGAAGCAGTCCGCCAGGTTCTTGGCGGTCTCTTCACCAATCTGCAGGATCCCCAGGGCAAACAGGAAACGCCCCAGTCCCACCGTCTTGGAATTTTCCAACGCAGCAATCAGGTTATCGGCAGATTTCTCGCCCATACGCTCAAGGCCAGCCACCTGCTCCGGCTTCAGCCGATAAAGATCCGCCACGGTGGCAATCAGCTCCTGATCCACCAGGGCATCCACCAGCTTGTCGCCCAGGCCATCGATATCCATGGCCCGGCGGGAGGCAAAATGCTTGATCGCCTCACGCTGCTGGGCACCGCAAATCAGGCCACCGGTACAACGGGCTACCACCTGGTCATCACCACGGAGGATCTCGCTGCCACACACCGGGCAACTCGGCGGCAGGGAAATATCCTGTGCCTCCGCCGGGCGACGTTCCGGCAACGCCCGCACCACCTTGGGGATCACATCCCCGGCCCGGTACACCACCACGGTATCGCCAATGCGGATATCCAGCCGCTGGATTTCGTCGATATTGTGCAGGGTGGCATTGCTTACGGTGACGCCGCCCACCTGTACCGGCTCCAACCGCGCCACCGGGGTCAGGGCACCGGTGCGCCCCACCTGCCAGTCCACGCCGTTGAGCACGGTGAGTTCTTCCTGGGCAGGAAACTTGTGGGCAATGGCCCAGCGCGGCGCCCGGCTGACAAAGCCCAGGTCCCGCTGCCAGTCGAACCGATTGACCTTGTAGACCACCCCATCGATGTCGTAACCGAGGCGGTCACGCTTTTCCAGAATACCGTGGTAGAAATCCAGCAATGCCTCGACCCCTGCACACACACGCACTTCCGGATTGACCCGCAGGTTCCAGCTGCGCAGGGCATCGAGCATGTCTGAATGGGTAGCGGGCTCAGGCACGCCTTCCAGTTGCGCCATGGAATAGGCGTAGAACTCCAGCGGCCGGCTGGCAGTGATGCGCGAATCCAACTGTCGCAGGCTGCCAGCGGCGGCATTGCGAGGATTGGCGAAAACTTTCTGACCGGCCTCCTCTTGGCGGGCGTTCAGTTCAGCAAAACCGTCATGGGGCATCACCACTTCGCCGCGCACTTCCAGGCGTGACGGCACCTTGTCGCCGCGGAGTTTCAGCGGCACCGAACGGATGGTACGGGCGTTGGTGGTGATGTTCTCACCGGTCTGACCATCGCCCCGGGTTGCCGCCCGCACCAGTTCCCCGTCCAGGTACAACAGGGAAATCGCCAGCCCATCCAGCTTGGGCTCGGCTACATAGTCCACGGCGTCGGACACATCCAGGCGCTCGCGCACTCGCTTGTCGAAGGCACGTAACTCGTCATCATCAAAGGCGTTGTCCAGGCTGAGCATGGGCACTTCGTGCTGCACCTGATCGAACGCCTCCAGCGGCACATCGCCCACCCGCTGGGTGGGCGAATCCGCAGACACCAACGACGGGTGCGCCGCCTCCAGGGCCTGCAATTCCCGATAAATGCGATCGTACTCCGCATCCGGCACCGCCGGATCATCAAGAACGTAATAGCGGTAGGACCAGTCATTGAGCTGGTCGCGGAGGTGGTGGGCTTTGTGAATGATGTCTTGGGAAGGCTGGCTCACGGGACGGGGATTTCCTGTGTCTCTATAAAACAGCGGCAAGCTACAAGCCTCAAGCTACAAGGCGCGGGAGAAGCGAATAAAACGACAAGCCCATGCCCGCGTTTAAAACGCCCAATTCCCGAACGGATTTTCGCCATGCAAGCATGGCTCCTACAAGGTGTTATGCCGCAAAAGTGTTTTGTGCCGCAGGTGCACTGAGCCCGGGCTCAGTGCACCCTACACAACCGGCCAGGGCACGGTTTTCCTTGTTGCTTGCAGCTTGAAGCTTGAAGCTGCTCTTACGCGCTAGGCACTCGCTGACGACGCTCGAATTCCTGCACCCGCTGGCGTAAATGCTCCATGGTCTGCGGGGTCAGCACGCTGTGCTGTTCGTCTTTCAGGTCGCCATCCAGCTCACTGGCCAGGCGGCGGCAGATGGATAGCATCTTGTCCAGCGCCCCCAGAGCATCGGTGGCGCCCGGCAGTTTCAGGAAAAAGGTCACGCCGGCAAAGGTCTTTTCTTCCATGGTATCCAGGTCAAAGGTGCCCGGTTCCACCGCATTGGCCATGGAAAACTGCAGCTCATCGCGGCCATCCAGAGTCACATGCCGATGGAAGATATTCATCTGCCCGTAACGCAGGCCGGATTCCAATAGCAATCGCAGCAGATCGTTACCGGCAAAGGGCGCGCCGCGCTGGGCAATCAGGTGCACTACGATCACTTCCAGCACCGGCTGGGGTTCGCGGTGGCGTTCCGTCTTTCTTTCCGGCTGGCGCTCAGCTGGTTTCTTCTCGGCAGGCCGTTGCTCCACTGCCGGTTTCAGCGGCTCGCGGGGCGGTTCCGGTTGTTTCGGCGGTTCCCGGTATGCCTTGGGCTCGTTTACCGGCTCGGGCTCCCTGTCACCGTCGAACAGGTTCTGCTGTTCGGCAGTGGGGATCTCTTCGGTAACGGCTTCGTCCGGCTCCATCATGGTGGGCGGTGCGTCAGCCCGCTCCTGCGAGTCCATTTCCATGGCCCGGCGTACCACACGGGCGGTGCCGATCAGCTCCGGGTTGTAATCGCTTTTCTCGGGTTCGTCTTCCTGAGCATCCCGGTAACGCGGGTCGATACGCATACGCAGCCGACCCTGCCGTTCCTTGATCATACGACGGACACCGTCCGCCAGGATCAGCAGGATCAAAATAACCAGAATGCCAATCAATGTTTCCAGATTCAGGCCCATTGCCTCATCTTCCTTGCTTGCGCTGAAGTGCCACCATTACGGACAGCACCGGATTGCCTTACATAGCCGCCATTTCGGCAGCTTCTTCCACATCGACCGATACCAGACGGGACACACCAGGCTCGTGCATGGTGACCCCCATCAGGGTAGCAGCCATCTCCATCGCAATCTTGTTATGAGTAATGTAGATGAATTGTACTTTTGCGGACATTTCTGACACCAGGTTACAGAAACGCCCCACATTCGCATCGTCCAGCGGCGCATCGACCTCATCGAGCAGACAGAACGGCGCCGGGTTGAGCTGGAAGATACTGAATACCAGGGACAGAGCGGTCAAAGCCTTCTCACCCCCTGACAACAGGTGAATGGTGCTGTTTCGTTTGCCCGGAGGCCGCGCCATGATCGTCACACCGGTATCCAGCAAGTCGTCGCCAGTGAGCTCCAGGTAAGCGTGACCACCGCCGAACACCTTGGGAAACAGTTCCTGCAGGCCGCGGTTGATGCGGTCGAAGTATTCCTTGAAGCGCGCCCGGGTTTCCCGGTCAATCTTGCGAATGGCGTTTTCCAGGGTGTTGAGCGCGTCTTCCAGGTCCGCATTCTGGCTGTCCAGGTAATTCTTGCGCTCGGACTGCTGCTGGTATTCGTCGATGGCCGCCAGGTTGATCTGGCCCAGCCGTGAAATACGCTGGCCAATCATGTCCATTTCCCGGGCCCATTCCTGCTCATTGGCTTCCTCGGGCAGGTTTTCCAGCACGGTGTCCAGGTCGAAGTTGTGCTCACCAAGCTGCTCGGCCACGGTCTGGCGGCGGGTGGTCAGGTCCTGCCACTGCATCCGTTTCTGATCCATGGTGCTGCGAATTTCCTGGGCCTGACGCTCGAACTGACCGCGCTGGCCTTCCAGGTTACGCATCTCATGGTCCACCGCTTCCAGTTCACGGCGGGCCTCGGTGAGCTTGTGTTCCGCTTCCAGGCGCACTTCAAGTTTTTCTTCCAGCTGCATCTGCAGCTCGGTGCCCGGCTCGTCGCCCTCGTTGGTCTGCTCTTCCAGCAGCGCCTTGCGTTCTGCCAGGGCCTGCACCTGGGATTCCAGACGGCTCAGGTTCTGGCGCAGGGAATCCGCCTGGGTGCGGGCGCCCTGCACTTCCATAGCCAGATGATGGGACTGGTCGCGGGCATGGCGGGCTTTCTGGCGCGCCTCATCCAGACGCAGGCGCAGCTCATCACGGCGGGACAGCAAGGCTTCCCGCTGGCCGCTGTCGGCCTCCATGGCGTCCAGCGCTTCTGCCAGCACACCCCGGGCCTCTTTCATCTGTTCCTGTTCCTGGGCGTGCTGCTCATTGGCTTCTTCCAGCTCGCGGCCCAGACGCTCACGACGCATGGTGATCTGCTCCAGGCGCACCTGACGGGCGCTGACCTGGGCATTGATCTCACCCAGCTCCCGGTTGATGCGGCTGGCCTGGCGCTGCACGTCCTCGCGCTCTTCTTCCAGTTCGCCGATCTGTTCCCGGGTGCTGTCCAGTTGTTCTTTCAGGTCGTCCACGGTGGCCTGCAGGGTCTCGATCTCGCCCTCCAGTTGCTCCAGCTCGCGGCGACGCTCGAGAATACCGGCTTCCTGGTCTTCCTCTTTGGCCACTTTCAGCCAATCCGGGCCCAGACAGATACCGTCGCGGGTAACCACGGATTCGTAGGCGTCCAGTTGGCCGCGCAGGGCCAGAGCCGCATTCAGATCATCAGCCACGTAAACGCCGGCAAGCAGACCTTCCGGCACCTGGCCCTGTACGTGATCGCGTAACAGTTTGCCCTTGCTGCCTGAGCCTTTCACCGAGGCCGGGCTGAACAGAGCCAGGCGGCCATGGGACAGATCCCCCAGCCAGTCGCTGACCTGATCCAGGCCGCTGATCGCCACCGCCTGGATGCTGTCGCCCAACACCGCTTCCAGAGCCTTCTCCCAGCCCTCGTCCACCTGTACCTGATCCGCCAGGCGCGGTTCGGCATCCAGCTCGTGGCGGTTGAGCCAGTCGCTCACCGCCCCGTCGTCGCCCATGGCGGCTTTCTGCAAGGCCTCCAGGGAGGTGCGACGGCCCTTCAGGGTCTGCAGTTTCTCGCGGGCCTCATCCAGCTGCCGGCCCCGGTCGCCGTTTTCCCGGCGCATGCGGTTGATATCTTCCTGCAGGGATTCGCTGCGCAGTTCGTTTTCTTCCGACTGGCCGCGATATTGCTCAACCTGCTCTTCCAGCTGGCGCATTTCCTGAGCCAGCGGACCGGAATCCAGGGATTCCTGTTCTTTCTTGAGGCGCTCAATCCGCTCTTTCAGGCGATCCTGGGATTTTTCCAGATGCTGAATGCGGGACTGCTCGACCTCGGCCTGGCGGCGGGATTCCCCGGACTGGCCGTTGAATTCCTCCCACTCCTGCTGCCAGTTCTGCATGGTTTCTTCGGCCAGGGCCAACGCCTCGGCAGAGGCTTCCTGCTGCTCGCTAATCAGCTCCAGTTCAGGCTCACGCTCGGCCAGGATGGCATCCAGTTCCGCCACCTTCTCGCTGTCCACCCGCAGGTGTTCATCGGATTCCTGCCAGCTCGCCTTGATCTGGTCCAGCTCTTCGTAAAGCTGCTGCTTGCGCTCGCGCTGGTGCTGAATGCTCTGTTCCAGCCGGGCCACTTCCGCGCCCAGGGCATAAAAGTGCTGCTGCACCTGGTTGAAGTGTTCCTGCACCTCGTGGTGTTTGTCGCGCAGGCGTTCCACCTCCGCATCCACATGGCGCTGCTCGGCGATCTTGGCTTCCATGGACACATCCAGCTCGCCAATCACGTGGTCGAGCTGCTTGACCTGACCATCCAGGCCTTTCCAGCGCAGGGCCTTGAGCTGAGCGCCCTTGAGGCGCTCTTCTTCCTTGTACTGCTTGTACTTTTCCGCCGCGCTGGCCTGGCGGCTGAGGCGTTCCAGCTGGCGCTCCAGTTCGTCACGGATATCGGTGAGACGCTCCAGGTTTTCCCGGGTGCGGCGGATGCGGTTTTCGGTCTCGCGGCGGCGGGCCTTGTACTTGGAGATACCGGCCGCTTCCTCAATGTAGACCCGCAGCTCTTCCGGCTTCGCCTCGATCAGCCGGGAAATCATGCCCTGCTCGATGATGGCGTAGCTACGCGGGCCCAGGCCGGTGCCCAGGAAGATGTCGGAAATGTCCTTGCGCCGGCACTTGGTGCCGTTGAGAAAATAGTTGGACTGGCCGTCGCGGGTCACCTGCCGCTTCACCGAGATTTCGTTGAACTTGCCGTATTCGCCGGTAACGGTGGCGTCGGAGTTGTCGAAAATCAGCTCGATGGAGGCCTGGGCCACGGGCTTGCGGGCATTGGAGCCATTGAAGATCACGTCCGCCATGGACTCGCCACGCAGGTGCTTGGCAGAGGACTCCCCCATCACCCAGCGGACCGCATCAATGATATTGGACTTCCCACACCCGTTGGGCCCCACCACAGCGGTGAGATTCTCCGGGAAATTGGTGGTGGTAGGGTCCACAAAGGATTTGAACCCGGCCAGTTTTATGGATTTCAGTCGCATAGTGTCTGCTTAACTCGGGCCAACAGGCCAAAAATTGGGCGAAAACAAGGATTTTCGCCGCCCCCTGAAGCGATTACGGCGCACCGTGGGCATTAAAGGGGGTAAGTCTAGCGACAACCCGGACTGAATTCATCAGCCGCAACGCCCTGTTTACAATAAGGCCAACAACCCGCAGCCCTCTGCGGGCACCAGGGCGCGCAGCAATATCACCCCCCGGGGGCGGGTTCGCCATGCAGGCACGGGCTCCTGTGGAGCCGGGCACGAATTGCAAACAAGTGCAAAAGCCGGATCCTGTTCACACCCTATGCCCACCCTTCTCTACACCACCAGTTGGGGCCTTGCTAGCAAGGCTCCAACGGTAGAGCGGTGGTGACTTCCCGGCTGGGGCTTTCCCTTTTCACTTTCTGCTTGTAGCTTGTAGCTGCTTTCTCACAGCCAAGGATTTGCCGTGTCTCAAGTTGCCGATGCCATCAGCTATCTCAAACGCAGTGTCACCCTGGCGAAAAGCCGGGAGCTGCGGACCTATGTGATCATTCCGCTGATCTTCAACATCCTGGTGTTCGGTGGCCTCTACTGGCTCAGCGGCAGCTGGATCGCCGGCTGGATCGCTGCGGCCACAGCCGACTGGGCACTGACCGGCTCATTGAGCTTCCTTAACGGGGCCCTGCATTTCCTGGTCGACGCCGCCATTATTCTGGTCTGGGTTCTGCTGCTGGCGCTGTTTGCCAGCGTCTTCTCCATTGGTGTGCAGTTGATCGCCGCCCCGTTCATGGGCTTTCTGGCGGAAAAGGTAGATATCCAGGCCACTGGCCGACCAATGCCCGACGAATCCATCACCGCCATGATCTTCCGCACCTTCAAGCGCGAACTGCGCAAGACCTGGTACTGGCTGTGGCGGGCCGTGCTGATTCTGTTTGTGGTGATGGTGGTCTACTTCATCCCGGTGGTGAACGTGTTCGCCTCGGCAATCTGGTTTCTGTGGTCCGGCTGGCTGTTGGCCATGCAATACATCGACTTCGGCGCCGATAACCGCCAGGTGCCTTTCGAAGTGATGCTGGAGCGTCTGAAAACCAAACGCTGGCTGGTACTCACCTTCGGCGCCGTGGTCATGGGCCTGACCATGCTGCCGCTGGTGAACCTGTTCATCATGCCGGTGGCGGTGATTGCGGGGACGTTGATCTGGGTGGAAGAGCTCAGTGAACAAGGAACAGTTAACAGTTAACAGCTGCGCGAGCTACGCTTGCCGCCATCTTCAAACAATGAGGCCGCGCTCAACCTGTGGGCGCGGCCTCTTAGGTTTCAGGCCAAACCAATCCTGCTCCGCGTCGCTGTTAACTATTCACTGTTAACTGTTAACTGCCGTTTACCGCATAAAGCCCAGTTCCCTGAGCTGGTGAATACGGTCCCGTGTGGCCGCCGCGTCTTCGAACTCCAGGTTCTTGGCGTGCTCCATCATCTTGTTTTCCAGAGCCTTGATTTCGCGGGCCACTTCCGCCGGGGACATGGCTTCGTATTTCGATGGTGACTCGGCCACCTTCTTGCCCTTGTCGCCCTTGTATTTGCGGTCGAAACGGCTGCCGCCGCTGTCGTCCATGATGTCGCGGACCTTCTTGTTGAGCTTCTGCGGCGTGATGCCGTGCTCCTTGTTGAAGGCTTCCTGCTTCTCGCGGCGGCGATTGGTCTCGTCGATGGCCCTCTCCATGGAACCGGTCATCTTGTCGGCATAGAGAATGGCGCGGCCATCCACGTTTCGCGCCGCCCGGCCGATGGTCTGGATCAGCGAGCGGTCCGAGCGCAGGAAGCCCTCCTTGTCCGCGTCCAGAATGGCTACCAGCGCCACTTCCGGCATATCCAGGCCCTCACGCAACAGGTTGATACCCACCAGCACGTCGAACTTGCCCAGCCGCAGATCGCGGATGATCTCCACCCGCTCCACGGTGTCGATGTCCGAGTGCAGGTAACGCACCTTGATGCCGTGCTCGTTCAGGTACTCGGTCAAATCCTCCGCCATACGCTTGGTGAGCGTGGTGACCAGCACCCGCTGGTCCTTGGCGATGGCCTCCTTGGCCTCGCCCAGCAGGTCGTCCACCTGGGTGATGGCCGGGCGGATTTCGATCTGCGGGTCCACCAGGCCGGTGGGCCGCACCACCTGCTCCACCACCTGGCCGGCGTATTTTGCCTCGTAGGGGCCCGGCGTGGCCGACACGAATACCATCTGCGGCGCCAGACGCTCCCATTCCTCGAACTTGAGGGGGCGGTTATCCATGGCAGAAGGCAGCCGGAAGCCGAAGCTCACCAGGGTCTCCTTGCGCGAACGGTCGCCCTTGTACATGGCACCGAGCTGGGGAATGGTCACGTGGGACTCATCCGCAATCAGCAAGGCATTTTCCGGCAGGTAATCAAACAGGGTGGGCGGCGCATCCCCCGGCGCCCGGCCGGAGAACAGTCGGGAATAGTTTTCCACCCCGTTGCAGTAACCCAGCTCCTGAAGCATCTCGATGTCGAAGCGAGTCCGCTGCTCCAGCCGCTGGGCTTCTACCAACTTGTTCTGCTCCTTTATCTCGGCCAGCCGCTCGGTTATCTCCTCCTTGATCACCTCGTAGGTCTTGAGCACGG
>NZ_JBNPEC010000172.1:0-3257 GCF_051117345.1 Alcanivorax sp. | reverse complement strand
CCAGCGGCTCGGCGCTTGCGCTGACCTTGCCCACTATCGGTGATAGATTGACCAGTCCGTCGCTGTTGATCACCGCCCGAAGCTCACGAACCTGCTCGCGCAGGTCGCCACCGGCCAGCAACTGCAGCTCCACTTCCGGGGCTGGGTAGCCCAGGGAAATCCGCATCAGAAAACGATCAAGCTGAGATTCAGGCAATACAAACGTGCCCGCCTGGTCCACCGGATTCTGGGTGGCGACGACAAAAAACGGTTGCGGCAAGGGCCGGGTCACCCCATCCAGGGTCACCTGTCGCTCTTCCATAGCTTCGAGCAGAGCGCTCTGGGTTTTCGGCGTGGCCCGGTTGATCTCATCGGCAAGCAACAACTGGGTGAACACCGGCCCTTCGCGAAGGGAGAATTGCTGCGTGTTGGGGTCGAATACGGAAACGCCGAGAATATCCGCCGGCAACATGTCGCTGGTGAATTGCACTCGCCGGTACTCAAGCTTGAACACCCGGGCCAGGGCATGAGCCAGTGTGGTTTTGCCCATGCCGGGCAGGTCTTCGATAAGCAGATGGCCGTTGGCCAGCATGCAGGTAAGCGCGAGCTTCAGTTGTTCTTCTTTGCCCAGTACCACACGACCCACCTGGGCCAGGGCTTTATCCAGTGCCTGCATGGTTCCCCTTTCAAACGCAACAGGCTGCACGCTTCACGCGGCATGCCAAAGCGTTTCTGTTCACAGGTTGCTATGTATGCAACGTCTCGTTTTATGCGCTGCCGAGCGCCTGTAACCCCCGGCTCAAATCTGCCTTGAGATCATTGACCGATTCCAGGCCGATGGCCAGACGGATAAGATTTTCGGTAACCCCGGCCCGTTGCTTTTCTTCCTCTTTCACGCGCCCATGGGTCGTTGACGCCGGATGCGTAATCGTCGTTTTAACATCCCCCAGGTTAGCGGTAATGGAAATCAGCCGGGTGGCATCAATAAAGCGCCAGGCTGCCTGTCTATCCCGGTTGCCCGCGGCATCTTCGACTTCAATGGACATGACCGCACCGTAACCGGACTGCTGCTTGCCAGCCAGCACGTGCTGGGGATGATTCTTCAAGCCCGCATAGTGCACCCGCACGATGCCCGGCTGGCTTTCCAGCCACTCGGCCAACGCCTGAGTGCGGGCACTCTGGGCTTCCATGCGCAACGACAGCGTTTCCAGCCCCTTCAGGAATACCCAGGCGTTGAAAGGACTCATGCAGGCGCCCGCCGAGCGGACAAAGCCCAGCACTTCTTCCATTTCTGCTTTCGGTCCGACCACGGCACCACCAAGACAGCGCCCCTGACCATCCAGGTATTTGGTGGCACTGTGAATAATGATGTCTGCGCCCAGTTCCAGTGGTTTCTGCAGGGCCGGCGTGCAGAAGCAGTTATCCACCACCAGCAAGGCGCCATTGTCGTGGGCCAGTTTGGCCAGAGCCCGAATATCACCAATTTCCGATAGCGGATTGGACGGCGTTTCCAGATACAGGATACGGGTCTCCGGGCGGATTGCCGCTTCCCAGTCCTTTAGGTCGCTAAGATCCACCAGCGACGTCTCGATGCCGAATTTGGCCAGATATTTGTCAAACACCACATTGGTGGTGCCGAACACACTGCGGGAACTGACGATATGATCGCCTGGAGCCAGCAGGGAAAAGAAGGTGCCACTGATAGCGGCCATGCCGGAGGCAAAGGCCACGCAGGCCTCGCCCCCTTCCAGCGCAGCCAGACGCTGTTCAAAAGCGCGTACGGTTGGGTTGGTGAAACGGGAATAGATATTGCCCGGTTCCTGCCCGCCAAAACGTGCAGCCGCCTGGGCAGCACTTTCATAGACAAAACTGGAGGTCAGAAAAATCGGGTCCGAGTGAGCCATCTCGTCCGTACGCAACTGTGCCGTGCGGATTGCCAGTGTTTCCACATCGAGTTGTGTCGGATCAAGATCGTTCATTGATAGCCTCGGTTTTCCCTTGGGTCTGACTCAGTTTGTGTTGTGCAGATCGATAATTTCGTTATCAGCCAGGGCCTGGGTTTTTTCATTGCTGCCCTTGGCCATATCATTGCGCCGAGCCTCAAGGCCTGCCAGATATTCCGGTGTGATGTTGCCTGCCAGATACGTTCCATTGAACACGGAACAGTCAAAGGACTCCACTCCGGGATTGCCCTCTTTGCAAGTTTCCACCAGATCTTCCAGATCCTGATAAATCAATTTGTCCGCACCGATCAATTTGCCGATTTCCTCGGTGGTACGACCATGGGCAATCAGCTCCTGGGCAGCCGGCATGTCGATACCATAGACATTGGGGAACTGTACCGCTGGTGCCGCCGAGGCAAAATACACCTTCCTGGCACCGGCTTCTCGAGCCATCTGGATGATTTCGTTACAGGTGGTGCCGCGCACAATGGAATCATCCACCAGCAGCACATTCTTGCCCTTGAACTCCAGTTCGATGGCATTGAGTTTCTGGCGTACGGATTTCTTGCGCTGCTGCTGGCCGGGCATGATAAAGGTGCGGCCAATGTAGCGATTCTTGATGAAACCTTCCCGGTATTTGACGCCGAGGTGATTGGCCATCTGCAGGGCTGAAGTACGGCTGGTATCCGGAATCGGGATGACCACATCAATATCGTGATCCGGCCATTCACGCTCGACTTTTTCCGCCAGTTTCTCACCCATGCGCAAGCGCGCCTTGTACACCGAGATACCGTCGATGATCGAATCCGGACGGGCCAGGTACACCTGTTCGAAAATGCATGGGTGCAGGCTGGGATTATCGGCACATTGACGGGTGTGCATTTCGCCTTCGGCAGTAATATAAATTGCCTCACCCGGCTCCAGATCTCGTTCGATATGAAAGCCCAGGGAAGACAGCGCCACGGACTCGGAAGCCACCATATACTCCGGCCCATTGGGGGTATCCTTGCGGCCAAAACAGACCGGGCGAATGCCGTGGGGGTCGCGGAATGCCAGAATGCCGTAACCGGTGATCATGGCCACCACCGCATAGGCTCCTTCCACCCGCTTGTGCACTGCAGCGACAGCATCAAAAATATCGTTTGGTTCTGGCTGTAGCTTACCGATGCTCTGCAATTCGTGGGCGAACACATTCAACAGCACCTCGGAATCGGAGGTGGTGTTAATGTGGCGCAGGTCAGCCCGGAAAATGTGCTCGGCCAGCGCCTCGGCGTTAGTGAGGTTGCCGTTGTGGGCCAGGGTGATGCCGTAGGGCGAATTCACATAGAAAGGCTG
>NZ_JBNPEC010000240.1:0-3293 GCF_051117345.1 Alcanivorax sp. | reverse complement strand
AATCTGGCCACCGATGTCCACGCTGCTGAAATAGGCTTCATTACGGATCGGATGCAGGGTGACGCCGTAGCTTTCCGGGTCTTGCACGATCTGGGCAATGGCCAACAGCTTGGGAACGTAGGCGGTAGTCTCCCGCGGCAGGTTCAGGTTCCAGAAATCCGTGGGTTTGCCCGCTTCTTCGTTGCGGCGGATGGCCCGCGACACGGTACCGCCGCCGGCATTGTAGGAAGCCAGTGCCAGTAGCCAATCGCCGTCAAACCGGTTGGAGAGCTTCTGCAGGTAATCCAGCGCTGCGTTGGTAGATTTGAGAATGTCCCGTCGCTGATCCTGCCACCAGGTGCGCTCCATGCCGAAGTAATCACCGGTAGAGGGAATGAACTGCCAGGGGCCGGCAGCTCGGCCGTGTGAGTAGGCGAAGGGGTCGAAGGCGCTTTCCACGATGGGCAGTAGGGCCAGCTCCAATGGCATGTTGCGCGCTTCTGCCTGCTGAATGATGTAGTGAAGGTAGCGTTCGGAGCGGGTGGTAACACGGGTGAAGTATTGCGGGTGGCGAGCGTACCAGTCGCGCTGGACGCGAATGCGGTCATTTTCCACTTTCAGATCAAGGCCGTAACCCTGACGAAGCCTTACCCATAAATCATTGTTTTTCTTGTCTTTATCCGCGCTGCTTTCCAGGGGGGTCGGTTCGTCCATGCCGTTGGCGAGATTGACATCGTCCACTGACGGTTCGGCGGCGGGCATGGGAGGAAGCTCATCCAGGGACTGATTCGAAGCACAGCCTCCCAGGACTCCCACGCCCAGACACAGGGCGAGAGTAATGATTTTTTTCATAATAATAACGACAGCAAAATATTTCAGTCATTTTAGGGGCATGCAAAGGGGCCCACAAGCAGCGTCAGCTAAAAGTTGTCTTTCCAGCGACGCAAGGCGGCAAAACACTGCATATCAGAGCCGGCGGTTCCAGCTTCTCTGGCTTCACAGGCGCGCTTGAGCGCCGGCTCATGGGCGCGCAGAAAGGGGTTGCTGCGCGTTTCCTCTTCCAGGGTGGAGGGCAGGGTGATCTGGTTTGCCTCGCGGGCCTGGCGCACAGCCTCTAGACGTTTTGCCACAGCATCGTCATCCGGGGTGACTGCCGCAGCAAACGTCAGGTTGGCCAGGGTGTATTCATGGGTACAGAATACCCGGGTTTTGGCGGGCAGACTGGCCAGCCGTTGCAGCGAGTCATACATCTGCGCCGGCGTTCCTTAGAACAGACGCCCGCAACCGCCGGCAAACAAGGTGTCGCCGCAGAACAGCCAGCAGTGGTCGGTGTCGTGGAAGGCGATATGGCCAAGGGTATGGCCGGGGACTTCCATGACTGTCAGGGTCATGTCCACGCCGGCTGGTCGGATGCTATCGCCCTCGGCAAGCGGGTGCGTCATCCCGGGGATGGTTTCCCTGGCAGGTCCATAAACGGGAATATCCCTTTCCTGGAGCAGAGCGGGAATGCCGCCGACATGGTCCGGGTGATGGTGAGTCACCAGAATGCTGGTGAGTCGCAGCCCATTTTCCTTCAGGAACTGCTCGACCGGGGCGGCATCGCCTGGGTCCACCACCACGCAGCGGTCCTCCTGGCGGATGGCCCAGATGTAATTGTCGCGAAATGCGGGGATGGCGGTGGGGCTTGGCAACATGTCGTGCTACGCTCCTGAAAAACGGCAATCTTTTGTGATCAGGAGTCATTGTCCGTCATGCAACTGCCTCCACTCAACCGTATTTCCTATAATGCCTCCTCGCCGGAGCTAGGGCGCAATTTTGATAACTGGCTGGACAGCGAGCCAGGGCAGGCCTTGCTGGCCGCAGAGAGAGCAATGCTGGGCGAATGGCTGCGTAGCCAGGCTGGGCAGCGTGCGGTAGCCCTGTATAGCGGCAGCGGCCGGGATATGCTGGCCGAGAGCCCGCTTCCCTGGCAGACCAGCATCTCTACCCAGGGCTTCGGTGGTACCCGGGTTCGAGCCCGGCTTGAGTTGCTGCCGCTGGCCAAGGCCAGCGTCGATCTGCTCCTGCTTCACCATGTCATGGACTTCAGCCAGGACCCCCACCAGGTGTTGCGTGAAGCCACTCGAAGTATTGCGCCGGGCGGCAAAGTGGCCATTATCGGCTTCCACCCGATCAGCCTGATGGGGCTGGCTCGCTGGTTTTTCTGGCGCAGACGGCCGGGCTGGTCCGGGCGCTTTTACCGGCCCACCCGTCTTACCGATTGGCTGCAAGTATTGGGATTTGAGGTCGATGGCATGGCCAGTGGCTTCTATACTATGCCGCTTTCCGACCGTGGCCGGGAGCGTCTGGGGTTGTTGGAGTGGCTGGGTAGCCTGCTTTGGCCCCGCCATGGCAATGCCTATTTACTGGTAGCCCGCAAACGTGCCGGTATCGCCAAATTGTTGCCCAGCCGGCAACACAAGGTGCCGCGTCATACTGTGTGGCTGGTACCGGTTGCTCGCTGGTGCCAGCAAATCAAGGAGTCCTGATTCATTGAAGCTAGTGATTATTTTTACCGACGGCGCCTGCCGCGGTAACCCCGGCCCGGGTGGTTGGGGAGCGGTGATGCGTTACGGCAGTACCGAGAAGTCCTTGTTCGGCGGCGAAGCCGATACCACCAACAATCGCATGGAGCTGATGGCGGCCATCATGGCGCTGGAGGCTCTGACCCAACCCTGTCAGGTGGTGCTGACAACGGACTCGCGCTATGTCATGGATGGCATCACCAAATGGATGGTCAACTGGAAAAAGCGGGGCTGGAAAACGGCGTCCAAGCAGCCGGTGAAAAATGCGGATCTGTGGCGGCGGCTGGATGCGGCCCGCGAGAAACACACCATTGAATGGCAGTGGGTCAAGGGTCACAGCGGACACCCCGAGAATGACAAGGCTGATGCACTTGCCAATCGTGGCATTGATGAACTTCTTCAGAAAAAAGGAATGCCGAGCTAATGCGTCAGGTAGTACTGGATACGGAAACCACCGGCCTTGAGCCTAACGACGGCCACCGGGTAATCGAAATCGGTTGTGTCGAAGTCGTCAACCGACGGCTCACCGGCAACAGCCTGCATTTGTATCTCAATCCCCAGCGCGACATTGATGAAGGCGCCCTGGCCGTACATGGCATCAGCACCGAGTTCCTGGCGGATAAGCCCACTTTCGACAAGGTGGCGGATGAATTTCTGGCCTTTGTGGATGGTGCAGAACTGGTGATCCATAACGCTCCGTTCGATGTGGGCTTCCTCAACCACGAGTTGCGTCGCCTTGGCAGTCGCTAT
>NZ_JBNPEC010000231.1:0-3314 GCF_051117345.1 Alcanivorax sp. | reverse complement strand
GCCGCGCCCTCCGGGTCTTCCAGGCTGGCCCGCACTCGTTGTTGCAATGTCTCGATGGGTGGACACACACCTTCAACATTGCGCCTAGATTGCGAACCAGCCTGAAAGACTGAGCATGCAAGGAGTTATTCAGAGGCTCCTTAATCCTGATCGTTTACCGGGTTGACCGGCTCCAGGTGAGTCAGGGGTTGGTCCGGTTTGGGGTAGCTCCAGCGTGCCTGACGGTGGGTCAGGTGATAGCTGTCCAGGCCGGACAGGGCCACAGTTCCCGCCTTCTCGATATCCACATAACCGTCGCTGCCCAGGGCATAGCCGGGCAACTGGATATGTTCGATGGCGCCAATCACCATCACGGTGTCGTTGATCTGCAGGGTGTGGGTTTCCAGCAGCACCATGCCCAGGCGGATGCGAGCCTGCTCCACAAACGGCGCCGGGAAATCAGGCAGGTAAGCCGGCGTCAGGCCAGTGGCCGTGAACTCTGACACCTGACGCGGGTAGCGAGCGGCGGTCTGGTGGGCGGCAGGCACCATGTCACCATGCACCTGGTTGAGTGTGTAGAACCCGGTTTCCATCAGGTATTCCAGGCTGTGCCGGTCCACGGAGTGAGGGCGAATGATCATGCCGAGCAGTGCCGGGTCGGCGCCTATATGGAAACAGGAGCTGACGATGGACAGGTTCTCCTGGCCATTGCTGGCACGAGTACCCAGCAGGTTGGCGCTCTTGAAGCCGGACAGGCTATTGATCAGGTTGACCCGTTGTTGGCGTGGCAGGTCCTTGAGAGTATCGGCGGTCAGGTGCATGGTGTGCGTCCTCCTGGCGCCGTATTATCAGAAGCCGCCGTGAGTAAACCGTGGAGACCTGTTACCGGCTATGGCAAATCCTTTCGACCGTGAGCATATTGTTCAGCAGTGGCAGCCCCTCAACTGGGAAGCCTTTGATCCGCTCAGTGAATCCACCCGGCGCTACGTCGCCTACTATGGCCTGAATTTCGCTGAGCGTCTGCCGGACCTTGAGCATGGTTTCGGCTATTTCGAGGCTGCCGGACACCAGTTGTCGGTGCATGCCTGGCGTCCCAGGGCGCCGCGCGGCACCGTGCTGGTCTGCCATGGTTACTTCGACCATGTGGGGCTGTACCGCCATATCATTGGCCATGTGCTGGAACTGGGCTATGCGGTGCTGGCCTATGATCTGCCCGGTCACGGTCTCAGCTCGGGGCCCCAGGCGGTGATCGATGATTTTCGTACCTACCGGGATGTGCTCGAGCAATGCCTGTCGCTGGCGGATAACCACTTTCCCGGGCCCTGGCATGTGATTGCCCAGAGTACCGGCGGCGCTATCGTGATGGACTATCTGTTAAGTCGTGGTGACGGCGATGCCAACCCCTTTGAGCATGTGATCTTGTTGGCACCACTGGTACGACCGTTCAAGTGGTCGTCGGCGCGCTGGCTGCATACCTTTATCCGTCCCTTTGCGCGCAGTATCAAACGGGTTTTCACCATCAACTCCAATGACCCGGATTTTCTCGACTTTCTTGAAAACCAGGATCCGCTACAAGCGCGCCGGGTGTCGGCGGTGTGGGTTTCCGCATTGAAAAAATGGCTGCCGGGTTTTGAGAAAGCATCACGAATAAAAGTGTCGCCGGTGGTGATACAGGGGGACATGGATGAAACTGTCGACTGGCGTTATAACTTGAAGATGATTCAGCAAAAATTCCAGGATCCGCATATCCATATGCTGCCAGGTGCACGCCACCAGCTGGTTAACGAGGATGAGGGGTTTCGTCGGAAAATCTTCTCGATTATTGATCAATACCTCGACTAACCAGCGATTTTACGCTTTGTTACTTGAGCTGCGGAACGAGTTCGCGGAAGGTATCGTCACATAATGGCAATGTTCCTTTTTTGATTATTGTTTCAAGGAGACAAACATGGATAAGAAATGGATGCTGGCAATGACCGCCGGTGCTGCAATGATGAGCCAGGTAGCGGTAGCCGACCTGAACGCGGGTATCAATGCGGCTGTTAACGCCGAAGCGGATGCCAAAGCCACTGAGCAGTCTGTCCGTGATCAGCGTGATGCGGGTAAAGCGAAAGCCGAACAAATGAAGGAAGAGGCCAAGGCTCGCAAGGAAGCGATGAAAGAGCAGGCCGAAGCGAAGAAAGAAGAAGCCAAGGCCAAGAAAGAAGCCATGAAGGAAGAGGCTGAAGCGAAGAAAGAAGCGGCCAAAGAGCGTGCAGAAGCAGAGCGCGAAGCTGCAGAAGATCGCATGGAAGCAGAGCGTGAAGCTGCGGAAGATATGAAAGACGCCGCCGAGGCCAATGCTGAAGCAGACGTTAATGCCAGTGCCGAAGTCAATGGCAATGGTGCCAAGGCTGACGCCAATGTGAATGCCAATGCCAAAGAGAACGCCAGCGAAAAAGCCTGGTTCAACTTCTGGGATTAAGTCATTCGCTTTGCGAAAAAAAGGGCCGCAATTTGCGGCCCTTTTTTATTGCTTGAAATATTCAATACTGATTGACGCTGCCGTTCTCGCCCACCAGCACTACATCCGCAGGCCGTTTGGCAAATAGCCCATTGGTGACCACGCCGACAATATTGTTGATTTTCTCCTCCATCTCGATGGGGTTGAGAATATCCAGATTGTGCACGTCGAGAATGATGTTGCCGTTGTCGGTCACAAAGTCTTCCCGGTACTCCGGCTGACCGCCCAGAGCGACCAGTTTGCGAGCCACATGGGAGCGTGCCATGGGAACCACTTCCACAGGCAGAGGGAAACGGCCCAGCCGCTTTACTTGCTTGGACCCATCAACAATACAAACAAACTGTCGGGCCACGGCGGCGACAATTTTTTCGCGAGTCAGTGCACCGCCACCGCCCTTGATCATTTCCCTGTGACCGTTTACTTCATCAGCACCGTCCACATACACCGGCAGGCTGTCCACGTCGTTCAGTGACAACACCGGGATGCCGTGACTCTTGAGTCGTTCTGCGGTGGCGTCGGAGCTGGCCACGGCGCCCTTGATACGGTCTTTCAGGGTGGCCAGGCCGTCGATGAAGAAGTTGGCGGTGGAGCCGGTCCCCACGCCGATGACTTCGCCTTCCGGTACAAAGCGGAGCGCCGCCTCGGCGACCTGTTTTTTCAGCGCATCCTGGTCCATGAAATTGTCCTGTCGTGCGGGTAAAAGAAATGTGCGGGAATTATAGGGCAGGCGTGGCGATGACTCGACCCTGGGGCGTCGCTGCCGTATCGCATTTATCCCGGCCAGCCCCTAGACTAGTCCCTTCTGCGCACCAAACACCAACCCGGAACTCCC
>NZ_JBNPEC010000198.1:0-3318 GCF_051117345.1 Alcanivorax sp. | reverse complement strand
CACGAAGAAACCGGCCTGGTATTGCGCGACAACACCTGGGGCAGCATCGAGGAAGATGCCCTGCGCCGGGATTTCACCATTAACGCGCTGTACTACAACATCGCCGATTTCACCCTGCATGATTTCGTTGGCAGCCTGGATGACATCGACAAGCAGGTCATCCACCTGATCGGCGACCCGGAAACCCGCTTCCGTGAAGACCCGGTGCGCATGCTGCGCGCCGCCCGCTTCGCCGCCAAGTTGGGCTTTCATATCGATCCGGCCACCGGTGACCCGATACCGGACCTGGCGGAATTACTGCTACAGGTCCCCTCCGCTCGCCTGTTTGATGAAGTGCTCAAACTGTTCCTCAGCGGCCATGCCCGCGACTCCTACGAACAATTGCAGAGCCTTGGCCTGTTCCGCTTCCTGTTCCCGGAAACCGAGCAGGCACTGGAAGGCGAGAAAGGCGCCATCTGGGAAGCCATGCTGCTGGCCGCCATGGACAACACCGACAAGCGGCTGGCCGATGGCAAACCGGTCACTCCTGCCTTTATCTATGCGGTACTGCTGTGGCCGATCATTCAGGAACGCATGGGTCATTACCTGTCCAGCGGCTTGCCGCCGGCCCAGGCCCTGCACAAAAGCGCCACCCGCGCCCTCAATACCCAAATCAAGCACACCGCCATTCCGCGTCGCTTCTCTACCGTGATGCGTGAAATGTGGGAGCTGCAACTGCGACTGGACAAGCGTGCCGGCAAGCGTGCCGACGCCATGATGGAACACCCACGCTTTCGCGCCGCCTACGATTTCCTGTTACTGCGCGAGCAGGCCGATGAAATCAAACCCGGGCTGGGCGACTGGTGGACGCGCTATCAGGAACAGGACGAACAAGGCCGCCGCCAAATGATCAGTGAGCTGGGCAATCAGCCCGGCGGTGGCGGCAACAAGCGCCGCCGCCGCCGGCGCAAGAAACCCGCAGCGGAAGGCTGACAAGACGACTCGAGTGACGAGGAGCGAGTTTCGAAAGGCAGCCGGTTCCGGTTTTCGAAACTCGCTCCTCATCACTCGTAACTTGCCCCTCCACTGATCCGAACCGGGAGCCCTCATGCACGCGTTTATAGGCCTTGGCAGCAATCTTGACCACCCCTCGCAACGGCTGATCTCGGCGTTGCGGGCGCTGCAACGTCTGCCCGGCCTGACCCTGCTCCAGCACTCCCGGCTCTACAGCAGCGCACCCGTCGGCCCTCAGGATCAGCCTGACTATGTCAATGCGGTCGCAGAAGTGAGCACCTCTCTCTCCCCACACGCCCTGCTCCACACCCTTCAGGCTCTGGAACTGGCAGCAGGCCGCGAACGCCTGCGCCATTGGGGCGAACGCACCCTGGATCTGGACATCCTGCTGATCGACGACCGCGCCATCGATAGCGAGGATTTACAGGTTCCCCACCCACAAATGACCCGACGGGCCTTTGTGCTGCTGCCACTACTGGAAATTTGCCCCCATGCCCTCTTGCCGGATGGCACCACACTGAGTAGCTTTCTCGGTCAGGTAGCCGAACAACCGATCTCACCGCTGGCAGAACTGGATCGCGATGCACTCATCGAATGAGAAAACGTTAACCGAACGCATTGAACAACGCCGCCAGGCGCGTACCCTGCCGCGCTTTATTGCCGTTGAGGGCCCCATTGGTGCCGGCAAGACCAGCCTGGCGAAACGCCTCGCCATGACCTTCGGCTACGATTTGCTGCTGGAGCAGGCGGACGACAATCCTTTCCTCACCCGCTTCTACCAGGACCCGGCCCGCTATGCCCTGCAGACCGAGCTGTTCTTCCTGTTTCAGCGGGCCGACCAGCTACGCCAGATCCAGCAGCAGGACCTGTTTGCCGGGCCTCGCATCGCCGACTTCCTGATCGACAAGAACCGGCTGTTTGCCCAGGTCACCCTGGACGAAGATGAATTCGAGCTCTATCGCAACGTGGACGACCACCTGACCGTGGACGCACCACAACCGGATCTGGTGATCTACCTGCAGGCACCCTCCCAGGTACTGCGCCAACGCATCGGGCGCCGCGGCAACGATTTCGAGCAGGGTATTGAGAGTGATTACCTGGACCGGCTCAGCAACGCCTACACGGAATTCTTCCATTTCTACGACCGGGCACCGCTGCTGATCGTCAATGCGGCGGAAATCGATCTGGTCAACCACGACCGGGACTACCAGCAACTGGTGAGCGAGTTGCTGGACATCCGTTCCGGGCGCCACTATTTTAACCCCCGGCCGCTGGTCGGCTGAATGATAGCTGCAAGCTACAAGCTACAAGCCACAACACGACATAGCTCTGGCTGTTGCTTAACCCCGGGAGCCCGTGCCTCAATCGGTGCGCGGACCCCAGACGTCAAAGCCAGACAACCTGAGACCGTGTTGTGGCTTGTAGCTTGCAGCTTGCCCCCTGAATTTCCCCGGGAGGTTTCCCATGTCAGTCACCATCCGCACCCTGCATAAACGTAAACAGGACGGCGAGAAGTTTTCCGTGCTCACCGCCTACGATGCCTGTTTTTCCCGGCTGATATCGGACGCCGGCGTGGACGCCATTCTGGTGGGCGATTCCCTGGGGAACGTGATTCAGGGCCAGACCAGCACCGTGCCGGTGACCCTGGAGCAGATGGCCTACCACACCGAATGCGTGACCAGGGGCAATCAGGGCAGCCTGATTATTGCCGACGTGCCCTTCATGGGCGCCGCCACCGTTGAGCGCGCCCTGGAAACCTCCACTGCGCTGATGCAGGCCGGGGCCAATATGGTCAAACTGGAAGGCAGCGCCTGGCTGGCAGACAGCATCGAGATTCTCAATCGCAATGGCATCCCGGTCTGCGCCCATCTGGGCCTGACGCCCCAGGCAGTCAATGCCCTGGGCGGCTACCGGGTCCAGGGCAAGGATGACGCCGGCGCCAGCGAATTGCTGGAAGCAGCCAAAACCCTGGATCAGGCCGGCGCCGCCATGCTGCTGCTGGAGTGTGTGCCCCGGGAGCTTAGCGCCCGTATTACTCGCGAAGTGAGCGTGCCGGTCATCGGCATCGGCGCGGCCCCGGAATGCGACGCCCAGGTACTGGTAATGCACGACATGCTCGGCATCAGCCCCGGTAAACCGGCCCGCTTCGTAAAGGATTTCATGGCAGAAACCGGCGATATCCGAGATGCCTTCAAGGCATATGAACAGGCAGTGAAAGACGGCAGCTTTCCAGCCGATGAGCACTGTTTCTGAAACAGCTTCGAGCTGCTAGTGACGAGCTGCAAGACACGATCCAAAGAAGGGAGAGAAAGAAAGAAGGGAGGC
>NZ_JBNPEC010000259.1:0-18258 GCF_051117345.1 Alcanivorax sp. | reverse complement strand
GGCGCGGACACTAAACCTGTCCGCGCCTGTCGTTATGGGGATACTCAACGTAACCCCTGATTCCTTTTCCGATGGTGGCCGCTTTACCGAGCGGGATGCCGCCCTGCGCCAGGCCGAGCAGATGCTGGCGGACGGGGCGGCCATCATTGATGTGGGTGGCGAATCCACCCGCCCCGGTGCAGCTCCGGTCTCCGAGCAGCAGGAGCTGGACCGGGTGGTCCCGGTGGTGGAGGCGCTGACTGGTGAGCTCGACGCTCTGGTGTCCGTGGATACCAGTACGGCGGCAGTGATTCGTGACGCTGCTGTTGCCGGTGCCGGCATGATCAATGATGTGCGCGCCCTGCGCCGCCCCGGCGCACTCGAGGCGGCAGCCGCCAGCGAATTGCCGGTGTGTCTGATGCACATGCTGGGTGAGCCCGGCAACATGCAGGATGATCCCCGGTACCGGGATGTTACCGCCGAAGTGATCGATTTTCTGCGTCAGCGCATCGCTGCCTGTGAACAGGTGGGCATCGCCCGTGAGCGATTGCTGGTTGACCCGGGCTTTGGCTTTGCCAAGACCGTAGCGCACAATCTTACCCTGATGAATGAAATGGCCGCTCTGCAGGAGCTGGCGTTGCCGGTACTGATTGGTATTTCGCGCAAGTCCCTGTTTGGCAAACTGCTGGGCCGAGAAGTGAGCGAGCGATTGCCGGCCAGTCTGGCGGCGGCTGCCATGTGTGTTGAGCGTGGGGCAGCGATTGTCCGTGCCCATGATGTGAAGGAAACCGTGGACGTGGTGCGTTTCGCCCACGCCGTGAGGCAAGCCGGCGACGATCATCGTATAAAATAACCGCACAAGGAGTAGTCATGGCGCGTAAGTATTTCGGGACGGATGGCGTGCGAGGCACAGTGGGGGAGTTCCCCATTACCCCGGATTTCGTGCTCAAGTTGGGTTGGGCGGCCGGCAAGGTGCTTGCAGCCCATGGTGGCAGCAAGATTCTGATCGGCAAGGACACCCGTATCTCCGGGTACATGTTTGAGTCGGCGCTTGAGGCCGGTATTTCTGCCGCCGGTGTTGATGTGCGCCTGCTTGGTCCTCTGCCAACGCCGGGCATCGCCTACCTGACGCGCACCCTGTCGGCTCAGGCCGGCATTGTCATTTCCGCTTCCCATAATGCCTATACCGATAATGGCATCAAATTTTTCGGGGCGGATGGGCGCAAGCTCAATGATGAGATTGAGCTGGAAATCGAACGTCTGCTGGATGAAGACATGTCGGTGGTCGCCACCGACCAGATCGGCAAGGTACGCCGCATCGATGATGCCCGTGGCCGTTATATCGAGTTTTGCAAAAGCACGGTGCCGGGCCTGAATCTGAGTGGTATGAAGATCGTGGTCGATACCGCCAACGGCGCGGCGTATCACATTGCCCCGGATGTGTTCGAGGAGCTGGGTGCCGAAGTGGTGGCCATGGCCAATACCCCGGACGGTTTCAATATCAACCGCGATTGTGGTTCCACTCACCCGGAAAAGCTGCAGCAGCGTGTGCTGGATGAAAAGGCCGACCTGGGTGTGGCCCTGGACGGTGATGCGGACCGGCTGATCATGGTCGATCACACTGGCAAGCTGGTCGACGGTGATCAGCTACTGTTCGTGGTGGCCCGGGATCGCAAGGAAAGCGGGGCGGACATGCCCGGCGTGGTTGGTACCTTGATGTCCAACTTCGGTCTTGAGCTGGCACTGCAGGCGCAGGGTATCGAGTTCGTACGTGCCAAGGTGGGCGACCGCTACGTGATGGAGCAGCTCGATCAACGTGGCTGGTTAATCGGCGGCGAATCCTCCGGCCATCTGGTCTGTCTGGATTGCACCTCCACTGGCGATGGTACGGTTTCTGCTCTGCAGGTGCTGGCGGCGTTGTCCCGCCGCGACCAGAGTCTGGCGGATGCTGTGGCGGATGTGGCCTTGTTGCCGCAGACCATGATCAATGTGCGCGGTTCCAACCGTGATGGCTTTATGGACAAGGCCGAGGTAAAAGCTGCCATGGCGGAAGTGGAAACGAAACTTGCCGGCAATGGCCGGATTCTGCTGCGCCCCTCCGGTACCGAGCCGCTGGTGCGGGTGATGATCGAGGGCAAGGATGCGGATCAGGTGGCCAGCCTGTGCCGTGATCTGGCGGATGTGGTGGAAAAAGCGATTGCATAATAACGCTGAATACCTGACGGCGGGCGCTTAGTAAGGGGCGCCGCCGCCAGGCATTTTTATCTTCAAGGAATAACAAATGAAATCAAGAACGCCGCTGGTTGCCGGTAACTGGAAAATGAACGGGCGCGAGGGTCTGCTTGCCGAAATGGCAGAGGCCCTGGCCGGCTATGACGGTGCGGCGAAGGTGGTCGTTTGCCCGCCCTATCCCTACCTGGCTGCGGCCAGATCCGCGTTGCCGGCGGCTATTGGGGTGGGTGGCCAGAATTTGAGTGATCAGGAGGATGGCGCCTTTACCGGGGAAGTGTCTGCGCCCATGCTCGCCGAGGTGGGCTGTGGTCACGTGATTATCGGCCACTCTGAGCGTCGTGCGCTGTACGGGGAAACTGATACGGTAATCGCCGAGAAGTTTTCCCGCGCCCAGGCCGCAGGCCTGGTTCCGATCCTGTGCGTTGGCGAAACCCTGGAGGAGCGTGAGGCGGGTAACACGGAAGCCGTGGTCTGCGGGCAGTTGCAGGCGGTAGTGGATGCGGTGGGTATTGCCGCTTTCAGTCGCGCCGTGGTGGCCTACGAGCCAGTGTGGGCCATCGGTACTGGCAGAACGGCCAGCCCGGAGCAGGCCCAGGAAGTTCATGCTTCTTTGCGGGAGTCACTGGCCCAAAACGATAAGGATATCGCTGAATCGCTGTGCTTGCTTTACGGCGGCAGTGTAAAGGCGGATAATGCCGCCCTTCTGTTTGCCCAGTCAGACATCGATGGGGGTCTGATAGGCGGGGCATCGTTAACAGCCGACAGTTTTATTGCTATCTGTCAGGCGGCGGAATAATAGAGTCATTATGGATATTGTTGTTCATGTAGTGCATGTGCTGGCGGCCCTTGGTCTGATCGGGCTGGTGCTGATTCAGCACGGTAAAGGCGCGGATGCCGGCGCCTCTTTTGGTGGCGGCGGTTCCCAGACTGTCTTTGGCAGTGCCGGGTCGGCGAACTTTCTGACTCGCGCCACGGCGATGCTGGCGGTGGTGTTCTTCATCACCAGCATGGGACTGGCCTGGATGGCGCGTCAGGAAGCTGAAGGTGTGCGCAGCTACCTGCCGGAACTGGAAACCCTCGAGCAGCAGGAAGATGATGTGCCGGCTGCTCCGGCGGATTCCGACGTGCCGGCGACCCTGTCTGAAGTGCCGGTTGCATCCGATGATGCTCCGGCACAAAAAGAGGTTTCAGATGTGCCGCAAGCTGGGGTAGAATCCCCGGCCCCGGCTGAAGTGCCTCAGTCGGAGCAGTAACGAAAGCGTTCTTTGCCGAAGTGGTGGAATTGGTAGACACGCTATCTTGAGGGGGTAGTGAGCTTCGCTCGTGCCGGTTCAAGTCCGGCCTTCGGCACCAATTTGGAAATGAGATCCGCTGGCGGATCTCGGTGTAACCCGGTCTGGTGGTGCTAGCTGTCCTGGCCGGGCGCGGTGGAAGTGTCATCGCTCCATGGCATGGTGCAACGTGGTTTTTTGTGCCGGCCTCCGGTTGATTTCTGCGGCGACGAGCGGTAGAAGTCAGGTCCGGCAGGGCAAATGCCGTGGTGTTTGCGGGCATGGTCTGGAGTTTGCTCCCGGTCGTGCTAAGGCAGCGAAAAATAAATGTTTTTTTCGTGATTGCCTTGACAGAGTGAGCGCCTCTAAGTACTATTTGCGCTCGATATTTGAGGCGGGTTGAACGCTTGAATCAACAAGATTCAACCGGCTGGAACCGAAAGGATTTACACTCACCAGAATGTAAATCGAGTGCCGAGGGGCGCTGAAGGTTCAACGGTTTATTGCGGGGTGGAGCAGTCTGGTAGCTCGTCGGGCTCATAACCCGAAGGTCGTAGGTTCAAATCCTGCCCCCGCTACCACTTAGAGGAATCAGCCAAGGCTGGTTCAAAGCGGACAAAAGGCCCCTCTAGCAGGGGCCTTTTGTTATCCGCAGCAGTGGAATGGGCGGTGGATGTGCGGTCGATTGCATGGCTTCCTTGCAGTCACTGTAATGTCCCCAGGCCCATTTTTTGTTTGTACTGTCGGAAAGGACATGTCGAAACGCGTAGAACAATTAACGGAGCTGCTGGCTCCGGTCGTTGAAGACTTGGGCTTCGTGCTTTGGGGTATTGAACATATCCAGGGGCGCGGGGCTGTTTTGCGTGTGTATATCGACCATGAAGACGGTATTTCGGTAGATAATTGCGCGGCGGTGAGTCACGAAGTCAGCGGCGTGCTGGATGTGGAAGATCCAATTCCCGGCGAATATAACCTGGAAGTGTCCTCCCCGGGCATGGATCGACCCATGTTTGATATTGCGCAGTATGCCGACTACATCGGTGAAGACGTTCAGCTGAAGTTGCTGGCGCCGGTGTCTGGCAAGCGTAAAATGACGGCGGCCATTGTGGCCGTGGATGGCGAAACGCTGGTGGTGGAGCTTGATGGCGACACCCTGCGTATTCCTTATAGTCAGGTAGATCGTGCCCGGTTGCAGCCTCGCTTCGACTGAGCACGCCCTGAAGAACTTTGTCTTTGTAAAGGCCTGGCCATGAACAAAGAGATCCTGCTGGTAGCGGAAACCGTATCAAACGAAAAAGGCGTCAGCCGTGACGTGATTTTCGAGGCCATCGAGCTTGCTCTGGCGGCCGCTACCAAAAAACGCTTTAAGGAAGAAGACGTGGAAATCCGCGTGGATATCGACCGGGTATCCGGCGATTCTCGCACCTTCCGCGTATGGCACGTGGTGCCCGATGAAGAGCTTTACGAATTCGGTAAGCAGCTGACCCTCGATGAAGCCCATGAGCAGGATACGTCGCTGCAGATCGGCGATACCTGGGAAGAGGAAATCGAATCCGAAGCCTTCGGTCGTATCGGTGCGCAGACTGCCAAGCAGGTTATCGTGCAGAAAGTGCGCGAAGCCGAGCGTCGCCAGATCATCGAAGAATATCGTGATCGTATTGGTGAACTGATCAGCGGCATCGTCAAGAAAGCCAGCCGGGATTCCATCGTGCTGGATCTGGGCGGCAATGCGGAAGCGTTGATCACTCGTGAGCACATGATTCCCCGTGAAGCGGTGCGTCAGAATGATCGGATTCGCGCTTACTTGCTGGGCGTGAACGAAGAAAATCGTGGACCACAGCTGTTTGCCAGCCGTGCCTGCCCGGACATGCTGGTTGAGCTGTTCAAGATTGAAGTGCCGGAAATCGGTGAAGAGCTGATCGAAATCAAGGGCGCAGCCCGTGATCCCGGCTCGCGCGCCAAGATTGCCGTGAAAAGCAACGACCAGCGTATTGATCCGGTGGGCGCTTGTGTTGGTATGCGCGGTGCTCGCGTCCAGGCCGTCTCCAACGAGCTGGCCGGTGAACGTATTGATATCGTCCTGTGGGACGACAATCCGGCGCAACTGGTGATCAATGCCATGCAGCCGGCGGAAGTGGCTTCCATCGTAATGGATGAAGAAAGCCATTCCATGGATATTGCGGTGGAAGACGAATCCGCCCTGGCCCAGGCCATTGGCCGCAGTGGTCAGAATATCCGTCTGGCCTCTGAGCTGACTGGCTGGGAACTCAACGTCATGACCCTTGACGATGCCCAGAACAAGCAGGAAGAGGAAGCCGCCCAGGCCCTGGAAACGTTCATGAAAGAGCTGGACGTGGATGAGGATGTGGCCGGCATTCTGGTGGATGAAGGCTTTACCACCCTGGAAGAAGTGGCCTATGTGCCTGAAGAAGAGATGCTCGCTATCGACGGTTTCGATGAAGATATTGTCGAAGCACTGCGTCAGCGTGCCAAGGATGTCCTGCTGACCAAAGCACTGGTATCCGAAGAGAGATTTGAACTGGCCGAGCCTGCTGAAGATCTTCTCAACATGGACGGCATGGATCGTGACCTGGCGGTGGAGCTGGCGTCCCGTGGTATTGCCACCATGGAAGACCTGGCCGAACAGGCGGTGGATGATCTGATGGAAATCAGCGGCATGAGCGAAGAGCGTGCCGCCGAGTTGATCATGACAGCCCGGGCTCCCTGGTTCGCCGATGAAGGCGAAGCCTGAGCCTGACAGCCTTTAGTTCTGGCGGATTAGACGCGGGCACCAACAGCAGGGTGTTGAAAAGGCCACAAGGTGCTTTTCAAGCTATCTTCGCGGTACGGTCCGCAAAGATAAGCACACAATGCGCTGACCGGAATGTGCCGGGCAGTGCGGTCATTAGCCCCAAGGGCAATGGCCCAGGCTATTTTCAATAGCCTGCTAGAGACGGACAGGAGAGTGTTGCTGACATGGCAGAAACGACCGTAAAGAAACTGGCCGACATCGTAGGGACCCCCGTCGAGAAACTGCTTACGCAGATGAAAGACGCCGGGTTGCCCCATGGCGATGCCAGCGAAGTGGTCTCCGATG
Source organism: Alcanivorax sp. (assembly GCF_051117345.1). GTDB lineage: Bacteria > Pseudomonadota > Gammaproteobacteria > Pseudomonadales > Alcanivoracaceae > Alcanivorax. The sequence continues at coordinate 11,679 of NZ_JBNPEC010000259.1, read as the reverse complement.
AGCAGAAGCAGCAGCTGCTGGCTCATCTGCGCAAGTCCCATGGTGCCGCGGATACCGAAGCCAAAAAGATTACCCTCAAGCGCAAGTCCACCAGCACCATCAAGACTACCGGTGCGGCGGGCAAATCCAAGACCGTCAACGTGGAAGTGCGCAAGAAACGCACCTACGTGAAGCGCGAGACGCTTGAGGAGCAAGAACGCGAAGAAGCCGAACGCAAGGCGGCTGAAGAGGCTGCTCGTCTGGCGGAAGAAGAGAAACGCCAGGCCGAAGAAGTGGCCAAGCGTCAGGCGGAAGAAGCGGCCAGCAAGAAAGAAGAAGACGCCAAGGTCCGTGCGGAAGCCGAGCGTAAGGCTGCCGGCGAAAAGGCGGCGGAAGAAAAGACCAAGCGTGTCTCCGTGCCGAAGACTGCGGCCGCCAAAAAGCCTGCCAAGGCAGAAACGGCGGAAGAAAAAGCCAAGCGCGAAGAAGCCGAACGCAAGCAGCGTGAAGCCGATGAAGCCAAGCGCAAACAGGAAGCCGAAACCCGCAAGAAAGCGGAAGAGGAAGCTGCCCGCCGTACCGCTGAAGAAGCGGCACGTATCGCGGCGGAGCTGGAAAAACGTGGCGATCAGGAAGAGAAAAAGCCTGAAGAAGAGGAAGACAAAGGGTCTTCCATTGTTGTTGCCGCGCAGGAAGCCAGCTATCAGCGTGAAGAGCGTCAATCTCGTCGTCGTCGTCGCAAGCCGAAATCAGCTGGCGTGGCTCACGGTCAGATGAAGAGCTCCATGAGCAAGCTGCACGGCTTTAAAACCCCGACGGAGAAGAAAATCTACGAAGTCGAAGTACCTGAAACCATTACCGTGGGCGATCTGGCCCAGCGCATGAACATCAAGGCCAAGCAATTGATCAAGGCCATGATGAAGATGGGTGAAATGGCGACGGTCAATCAGTTTATTGATCAAGAGACCGCATTCCTTCTGGTAGAAGAAATGGGCCACAAGCCCGTTGCCAGCAAAGGGCAGGAAGAAGTCCTTGAAGATCACCTGGCCGGTATGGTTGTTAACCGTGATGAGGGGGATCTTAATGATCGCGCTCCAGTGGTGACCATTATGGGCCACGTGGATCACGGTAAGACCTCCCTGCTGGATTACATCCGCAAGGCCAAGGTTGCCGATGGCGAAGCCGGTGGTATTACCCAGCATATCGGTGCCTACCATGTAGAGCACGAGAAGGGCATGATCACCTTCCTGGATACTCCGGGCCACGCCGCCTTTACGGCCATGCGTGCTCGTGGTGCCAAGGCTACCGATATTGTGGTGATCGTGGTTGCTGCTGACGATGGTGTGATGCCGCAAACCGCCGAGGCAATCGACCACGCCAAGGCGTCCGGTGCACCGATCATCATCGCCGTGAACAAGATTGATAAAGAGCAGGCGGACCCGGATCGGGTGCGCAACGAGCTGGCCACCAAAGATGTGATCCCGGAAGAGTGGGGCGGTGAATACCAGTTCATCAACGTGTCTGCCCATTCCGGGCAGGGTGTCGATGATCTGCTTGATGCCATCCTGCTGCAGTCCGAGCTGCTGGAACTGAAAGCACCGTCCACGGGCTCTGCCACTGGCGTAGTGATTGAATCGCGTATTGAAAAAGGTCGCGGTACCGTCGCTTCCATTCTGATCCAGGCGGGTCAGTTGAATATCGGTGACATGCTGCTGGCTGGCGCTCACTTCGGCCGCGTACGAGCCATGGTCGACGAGAACGGCAAGCCCATCAAAACCGCCGGTCCTTCCATCCCGGTGGAAGTACTGGGTCTGGATGGTGCGCCGGAAGCCGGTGAACAGGTGCAGGTGGTACCCGACGAGAAGAAGGCCCGTGAAGTGGCTGAATTCCGTCAGGAGCGTGATCGCGACCTGAAGCTCAAGCGTCAGCAGGCCTCCAAACTGGAGAACCTGTTTGAGAACATGGGCAGCGCAGAAACCAAGACCGTCAACATCGTCCTCAAGACCGATGTGCGCGGCTCCCTGGAAGCGCTCACTGGCGCCCTGCATGATCTGGGCACCGACGAAGTGAAGGTCAACCTGGTATCTGCGGGCGTGGGTGCGATCAACGAATCCGACGTCAATCTGGCCATGACCAGTGAAGGCGTGCTGCTGGGCTTCAACGTCCGGGCTGATTCCAAGGCCAAGAAACTGTGCGAGCAGGAAGGCCTGGATCTGCGCTACTACAGCGTGATCTACGAACTGATCGACGACGTCAAGTCGGCCATGAGTGGTCTGCTGGCGCCGGAGAAGCGCGAAGAGATCCTTGGTACTGCCCAGGTGCGCGACGTGTTCCGTTCTTCCAAGTTCGGTGCCGTGGCCGGCTGTATGGTCATCGAGGGTACTTTGTACCGCAATCGTCCGATCCGCGTGTTGCGCGACGATGTAGTGGTCTTCGAAGGCGAGCTCGAATCGCTGCGTCGCTTCAAGGACGATGTCCAGGAAGTACGAAACGGCATGGAGTGTGGTATCGCCGTGAAGAGCTACAACGACGTGAAAGCCGGCGACAAGATCGAAGTCTTCGAAGTGAAGGAGGTGGCGCGCTTCCTGTAAGGAGCGTGCCCCGTTAGCCATGAGCCGTCATCGTCGCCCGCAGGGCTTTAACCGTACCGACCGGATTGCCGATCAGATACAGCGCGAGCTGTCGCGGTTACTGCAGTTCGAAATGAAAGACCCGCGGGTGAATCTGGCCACCATTCAGGATGTAACGGTGTCCCGGGACCTGTCCTTTGCCGACGTGTACTTCACGTTACTTGGCAAAGGCGAAGAAGAAGGCGCCGAGGCGGAGGAAGTGCTGGTAAAAGCCAGTGGCTTCCTGCGCAGCAGCCTGGCTCAGAGCCTCAACACCCGCACCACCCCCAAATTGCGTTTCCATTACGACATGACCCCGGAACGGGCAGCACATCTGTCACAGCTGATTGATGACGCCCGCGCTGAAGACCGGGAATTGCGTCCGGACAACGACGAAACCGAAAACGATTAGTGTAGCGGAGCTGTCAGGTGGCAAAACGTCGTCCTCGTGGCCGTAACGTCAACGGCATCCTGTTGTTGGATAAAGTCGGTGGTGTCAGTAGTAATGGCGCCCTGCAGATGGTCAAGAAAATGTTTGCGGCGGCCAAGGCCGGCCACACCGGCAGCCTGGATCCGTTGGCCACCGGCATGTTGCCGATCTGTTTTGGTGAGGCCACCAAATTCAGCCAGTTCTTGCTGGAATCGGACAAGAGCTACCGGGTCACCGCCAAGTTGGGGGTGACCACCGAAACCGGCGATGCGGACGGTGACGTGGTCAGCACCACGGCGGTGACGGCCAGCCCGGCACAGATTGAAGACGCCTTGATGTCCTTCAAAGGGGATATCGAGCAGGTGCCAAGCATGTATTCGGCGATCAAGCACCAGGGGGTGCCGCTCTACAAGCTGGCCCGGGAAGGCAAGACCGTGGAGCGTCAACCGCGCCCGGTAACCATTTATGATCTTCGCATTCTGCGTATCGAAGGCGATGAGCTGGAATTCGAAGTGGATTGTTCCAAAGGCACCTATGTGCGTTCGCTGGTGGAAGATACCGGTGAGAAGCTGGGTTGTGGTGGCCATGTGACCGCCCTGCGCCGTTTGTCTGCTGGCCCCTACCCGGCGGAGCGCATGCTGACCCTGGAACAACTGGGCAAGATCAAGGAAACCGGCGGCTTCGAGGCAATCGACGAGCTGCTCTTGCCTTTATCTACCAGCGTGGCAGACTGGCCGCGCATTGCGCTGGGTGACAACGCTGCCTATTACCTGCAGCAGGGTCAGCCAGTGATGAGCTCAGACCGTCCTGCGGACGGTTGGGTAAGTATTTACCAGGCATCCAGTGAGGAATTTCTGGGTGTTGGTGAAGTGCTGGAAGATGGGCGGATTGCCCCCCGTCGACTGGTATCGGGCTAGCAGCCTGCTAAGACCCGGATAAACGACGGCAGCTATAAATATGCATGGCTGACCGCGTCTTTTCATAGTGCATATTGGAGAAATATCATGGCGTTAACCACTGAACAGAAAGCGGAAATCCTGAAAGAGCACGGCCAGAAAGAAGGCGATACCGGGTCCCCGGAAGTGCAGGTTGCCCTGCTGAGCGCCAACATCAATGGCCTGCAGGACCACTTCAAGGGTCACAAGAAGGATCACCACAGCCGTCGCGGCCTGATCCGCATGGTAAACCAGCGTCGTAAGCTGCTGGATTACCTGGCCAAGAAAGACCGCACCCGTTACCTGCAGCTGATCGAGAAGCTGGGTCTGCGTCGCTAAAAGACCGCAGATCGGGTAACCACAACAGAAGCTCGGCAGTCGCCGGGCTTCTGTTGTTTCTGGCCTGTGGAAAATGTGGCTGCAGATCGCGCCCGGAGTCCTGTTAGCAAGGGACACAGCCTGTGTCACTCGGCCAATTTACGGTTGGGCCAGGCGCCCTGGCGGGCTATGATGCCCGGGCAAAAGATGAATTGTTATCAGAGGCATGGGCCTCGAAGATTGTCGTGAAGAGAGAAGAGACGAGATATGTTCAATAAAATCACTAAACAGATTCAGTTCGGCCGTGACACGGTAACCCTGGAAACCGGGCAGATCGCCCGTCAGGCCACCGCTGCTGTCATGGTTCGTATCGGTAACACCGAAGTGCTGGTTACCGTGGTAGGCAAGAAAGAAGCGGATCCCAACAAACCCTTTTTCCCCCTGACCGTTAACTATCAGGAAAAGACCTACGCAGCCGGCCGTATCCCCGGTGGCTTTTTCAAGCGTGAAGGTCGCCCCAGCGAGAAAGAAACCCTGACCTGTCGCCTGATCGACCGCCCCATTCGCCCGCTGTTTCCCAAGGGTTTCATGAATGAAGTGCAGGTAGTCGCTACGGTCATGTCTGCCGACAAAAATCAGGATCCGGATATCGCTGCCCTGATCGGCACCTCCGCTGCCCTGTCCATTTCCGGCATTCCTTTCAACGGTCCCATTGGTGCTGCCCGGGTGGGTTTCAAGGATGGCATGTACATCCTCAACCCGAGCCGCAGTGAACTGGAAGAATCCGCGCTGGACCTGGTGGTTGCCGGTACCGAGCCTGCGGTACTGATGGTGGAATCCGAAGCCAAAGAACTGTCCGAAGACCAGATGCTGGGCGCTGTCCTGTTCGGTCACATGGAAATGCAGCCTGTTATCCAGGGTATCAAGGAATTTGCTGCCGAAGTGGGCACCCCCACCTGGGACTGGCAGGCACCTGCCGAGAACACCGAGCTGAAAAACGCCATCAAGGAAAAATTTGAAGGCGCGCTGGGCGAGGCCTACACCATCACCGAGAAAATGGCGCGTTACGCCAAGGTCGGTGAGTTGCGTGATGCCTGTGTGGAAGCTTTTGCCACCGGCGAAGAAGGCGCTCCGGAAGCGGGCGAAGTGAAAGAGCTGTTCGGCAAGGTCGAGAAATCCGTGGTTCGTGAAGCGGTAGTGTCCGGTAAGCCGCGTATCGACGGTCGTGCCCTTGATGCGGTTCGTGCCATTGAGTGTGAAGTGGGCGTACTGGCCAAGACTCACGGTTCCGCCCTGTTCACCCGTGGTGAAACCCAGGCCATCGTTACCGCCACCCTGGGCGGTATGCGCGATGCCCAGTTCATCGACGCGCTGGAAGGGTCCCGCCAGGATCACTTCATGCTGCAGTACAACTTTCCTCCCTACTGTGTGGGCGAAACCGGCATGATCGGCTCTCCCAAGCGTCGCGAGATCGGCCACGGCCGTCTGGCCCGTCGTGGTTTGGAAGCGGTGGTTCCTGACGAGAAGGCGTTCCCGTACTCCATCCGTGTGGTATCCGAGATTACCGAATCCAACGGTTCCTCCTCCCTGGCGTCCGTGTGTGGCACCTCCATGGCGCTGATGGGCGCCGGTGTCCCTCTGACCGCGCCGGTGGCTGGTATTGCCCTGGGTCTGGTGAAGGAAGAAGACGGCCGCTATGCGGTGCTGTCCGATATTCTGGGTGACGAAGATCACCTCGGCGACATGGACTTCAAGGTGGCCGGTACTGCCCGTGGCGTAACCGCCCTGCAGATGGACATCAAGATTGAAGGCATCACCGAAGAGATCATGGAGAAAGCGCTGGAGCAAGCCAATGCCGGCCGTATCCATATCCTCGGTGAAATGGCCAAGGCCATTGGTGAGTCTCGCACCGAGGTGTCCGACAACGCGCCTACCCTGCTGACTCTGAAGATCAACCCGGACAAGATCCGTGACGTGATCGGTAAAGGCGGCGCCACCATCCGTGCGCTGACCGACGAAACCGGCTGTACCATTGATCTGGAAGACGATGGCAGCGTTAAGATCTACGGTGAAACCCGCGAAAAGGCGGAAGAAGCCGTGCGTCGTGTGGAAGAAATCACCGCCGAAGCGGAAGTGGGCGCCATCTACGAAGGCAAGGTCACCAAGGTGGTGGATTTCGGTGCGTTCGTGGCGATCATGCCCGGTACCGAAGGTCTGCTGCACATCTCCCAGATCGCTGAAGAGCGGGTGGAGAAGGTGTCTGACTACGTGAACGAGGGCGACCTGATCAAGGTGAAAGTACTCGACGTGGATCAGCGTGGCCGTATCAAGCTGTCCATGAAGGAAGCCAAGGAAGACTGATTGGCTTTCAATTTGTAACAAGATAGTTACAATTCAAGCCCGCCTTTTCAGGCGGGCTTTTTTTTGGGACGACGTTTGATAATAAGGGACGACAAATGAAAAAAATTCTGGGGGCGATGGTCCTTGCCAGCGGCGTGGGCATGTCTGGTTGTGCATCGATTGTGTCTGACTCTTCCTATCCGGTGACGTTGACGACGACGCCATCTGGGGTGAGTTATACGATCACCAATACCAAAAAAGGCTATGACATGATGTCTGGTGAGACGCCGGCTACTGTCACGCTACCTGCATCCAATGGGTTCTTTTCCAAAGCGCATTACGCTGTGACTTTCGAAAAAACGGGTTATGACCCGGTAAGTGTCCCGCTTAGAGCAGGAATGGATGGCTGGTATGTGGGCAATATTTTGTTTGGGGGATTGCTGGGGATATTGATTATTGACCCTGCAACGGGCTCTATGTGGAAACTGGATGAAAGCGTCCGGGTAGCACTCAAGCAGCAACCCAAAGAAGACATTGCTGAGCCCGTTGCTGAAGAGGTTGAGGGTGAGGAATCTCAGGAGCAGGTAGAAAAAACGGAGAATCTGGCAGATCAGCTAACATTGCTGACCATTGACCAGATTCCCGCTCATTACCGTCATAATCTGGTGCAGATTCATTAACTGCAGCAGACACAAAAAAGGCCGGCATTTGCCGGCCTTTTTTGTGTCTGAATGCCGGGGTTAGCCGGCAATGGCAGACTTAGTCGCCACATACGGTGGTGGTGGTTTCGCCGTACAGGCCGAGGATGTTCTTGAACTTCACGTCCACGGTGCCAACACGGGCGATACCGGCATTCTGCTTGGCCTTGGCGGTGGAAGCATCGCCGGTGGCCAGGAAGCCCAGGTAGTTCTTCATGGTGGCGGTGCCTTCCTTGGTGCAGGCAACGGCGTTGTCACGCACGTCTACCGGGGCGGCCATGTCGCTGTAGACCAGACCCGGGGAGTAGGGGGTCTGGCAGCCGGTGAGGAACAGGGTGCCGGAAACGGCAGCAAGCGCTAACAGCTTTTTCATGCTTTCTCCTTGGTTTTCAACATGTTGATTGCGTGCGCAAGAATGCCTTATTACAGAAATATGTCTGTCGGCCAGAAGAGACGGCATATGTAAGAAATTGCCCTTCTTGACCGTGCGAGAAGACTTGGATGTCGGCGTGGCGGGCAAATCTCCAGGAGATAAACACTAAAAAGGCAGCCGGCTGGCTGCCTTTTTAGTGTTGCTTGAGAAGGGTGGGGCGGCTGTCGTTACTGATTCAGCCGGGTGTCGATCAGTTGATCCACCACTGCCGGGTCCGCCAGGGTGGAGGTGTCGCCCAGGTTGTCCAGTTCGTTGGCAGCGATCTTGCGCAGGATGCGGCGCATGATCTTGCCGGAGCGGGTCTTGGGCAGGCCCGGGGCGAAGTGGATCAGATCCGGCTTGGCGATGGGGCCGATTTCCTGTGTCACCATGTCGCGCAGTTCCTGCACCAGCTCGTCGCTGCCTTCCTTGCCGGCCATCAGGGAGACATAGGCATAGATCCCCTGGCCTTTCACGCCGTGCTGGTAGCCCACCACGGCGGCTTCGGAAATGCTGGTATGCAGCACCAGGGCGGATTCGATTTCGGCGGTGCCCAGGCGATGCCCGGACACGTTCAGCACGTCGTCCACACGACCGGTAATCCAGTAGTAACCATCCTCGTCACGACGGGCGCCGTCACCGGTGAAGTAGTAGCCCTTGTAGGCGCTGAAATAGGTATCGATCAGACGCTGGTGATCGCCGTAGACGGTCCGGATCTGGCTGGGCCAGCTGGCCTTGATGGCCAGGTTGCCGGAGGTGGCGCCTTCCAATTCGTTGCCGTCCGGGTCCATCAGTACCGGCTGTACGCCGAACATTGGCAAGGTGGCGGAACCGGCTTTCAGGTCTACGGCACCCGGCAGCGGCGCAATCATGATGGCGCCGGTTTCGGTCTGCCACCAGGTATCGACGATGGGGCAGCGGGAATCTCCCACCACCTTGTAGTACCACTCCCAGGCTTCCGGGTTGATCGGTTCGCCCACGGTGCCCAGCAGCTTCAGGCTGGCCCGTGAGGTCTTTGTAACCGGCTCATCGCCCAGGCCCATCAGGGCGCGGATGGCGGTGGGGGCGGTATAGAAGATGTTGACCTTGTGCTTGTCCACCACCTGCCAGCAGCGTGAGGCATCCGGGTAGGTGGGCACGCCTTCGAACATCAGGGTGGTGGCGCCGTTGGCCAGCGGCCCATAGACAATGTAGCTGTGCCCGGTGATCCAGCCCACGTCGGCGGTGCACCAGTAGATGTCGCCCTCGTGGTAGTCGAACACATATTTATGGGTCAGTGCGGTGTTGAGCAGATAGCCGGCGGTGGTGTGTACCACACCCTTGGGTTTACCGGTGGAGCCGGAAGTGTACAGGGTGAACAGCGGGTCTTCCGCGTCGACCCATTCCGGTTCGCAGTCGCTGGACGCTTCTGCCATGACCTCGTGGTACCAGACATCCCGATCCGCCTGCCAGTCGATATCACCGCCGGTACGTTGAACCGTCAGGCAGGTATGCACGCTATCGGTACTGGCCATGGCCTTGTCTGCATTGACCTTCAGGGGGATGGCCTTGCCGCCACGGACCCCTTCGTCGGCAGTAATGACGGCACAGGCGCCGGCATCCTGAATACGGTCTTTCAAGGCTTCCGGCGAGAAGCCGCCAAACACCACCGAGTGGATGGCGCCGATGCGCGCGCAGGCCAGCATGGCGTAGGCAGCCTCCGGGATCATCGGCATGTAGATAACCACGCGATCGCCTTTCTTGACGCCACGGTTTTTCAGCACGTTACCGAACTTGCTCACTTCCTCGAACAGTTGCTGGTAGGAAATGTGCTTGTCCTGATCCGGTTCGTCGCCTTCCCAGATAATGGCAGTCTGGTTGGCACGCTCGGGGAGGTGGCGATCCACGCAGTTGTAGCAGACATTGAGGGTGGCGCCCTGGAACCAGGTGGCACGGCCCTCGTTGAAATCCCAGTCGCTGACGGTGTCCCAGGGAGTTTTCCAATCCAGAAATTCCCGGGCTCGGTCGGCCCAGAAGGTATCCGGGTCATTGATGGACTGTGCGTACCATTTTTCGTAGGTGTCGCGGTCCATCAGGGTCTGGGCTTTGAAGTCTGCGGGAACAGGATGAATGTGGGTCTTGGACATCGGGGCCTCCTTGGGATACTGCCAGTGGGGAGCGCCCGTGGGGCTCCCGGCTTTCCCTTGATTATTGTGTGACGCTCCCTGGCTGGCTATTCAACCATGGTCGAAGGGGGAACGGTTTTGTTGGTTCCAAGAGTAAACAATGTGTTGGTGAATGGCCAAGGACAGAACGGTGAACGACCGCAAATGCATGGCGGGGGCACGGTTGTAGGAGCGCCGAACATCGAAGTGACGAGAAGCGAAGAGCAAACATTTTGCCTTTCGAAACTCGCTTCTCGTTACTCGCGAACTGATTTATTCGCGCCTCAAGCGGCGCACTTACGGGGGCGGAGAGTAGGGGAGGGAGGTAGCATCGAGCATAAAAAAACGCCGGCAAAAGCCGGCGTTTCAGGAATTCCTTTTCGGATTTCGGTATCAGGCAACCTGTACCGGAATCGCGTTGCTGGTGCCCTTTACTTCGTTGCCTTCTGCCATATAGATCAGGCTGGGCTTGAAGTTCACCAGTTCGGCGCTGGAATAGCTGGCGTAGGCGCAGATAATCACCCGGTGGCCGGGCTGGGCTTTATGCGCAGCGGCACCGTTGACGGAGATGATCTTGGAACCAGCTTCGCCACGAATGGCGTAGGTTTCAAAGCGCTCACCGTTATCGATGTTATAGATCTGGATCTGTTCGTATTCCAGGATACCTGCCATGTCCATCAGGTCACCATCAATGGCACAGGAGCCTTCGTACTCAAGCTCCGCGTGGGTCACCCGAGCCTGATGGAGTTTTGCTTTCAGCATGGTGCACTGCATCTTGGTTACCTCTTGCGCTACCCGAAGCCTGCGGATACACGGTGTTACCACCAAGCAGGCGCTTCAAGGGGCCGGAAGTATGCATGAATCACCGGTCACGCACAACGGCCAGGCTGACATTGTCTATCAATCGTGTATTGCCCAGTTTCGCGGCCACAGCGACCACCAGATCGGTGTCGTCGGCGCCGGCGGGGGCCAGGCTGCGGGCGTTGGCTACGGTCAGGTAATCCACCTGGAAACCGGCCTGGTCGAGGCTGTCGCGGTAGCGGCTTTCCAGACGCCGATAGTCCAGCTCACCGGCTTCGATATCGGCTTTCAGCTGTTGCAGTGCCTGGTAGAGTTGCGGTGCAAGTGTGCGCTCACTTTCATTGAGGAAGCCGTTGCGTGAACTGCGTGCCAGGCCGTCACTTTCCCGGCTAGTGGGGGCGCCGACGATTTTGATCGGGAACAACAGCTCTTCGCTCATGCGGCGGAGAATGGCCAGTTGTTGGAAATCCTTTTCGCCAAACACGGCGACATCCGGCTGAACGATGTTGAACAGCTTGGATACCACCGTGGTGACGCCACGGAAGTGCCCTTCCCGGCTGGCGCCGCACAGATGCTCGCCGAGGGCGTCCACGTCCACCCAGGTGTGGTTCTGGCCCAGCGGATATATCTCGTCTACGGAGGGGGCGAATAGCAGGTCGGTGCCCGCGTCCACCAAAACGGCGGCATCCGCGTCCAGGGTGCGCGGATAGCGATCAAAATCCTCGTTGGGGCCAAACTGGGTCGGATTGACGAAGATGGATACCACCACCACGTCGCAACGGGCCCGCGCCTCCTTGATCAAGCTGATATGGCCGTCATGGAGGTTGCCCATGGTGGGTACGAAACCCACGGACTGGCCTTTCTGGTGCCAGCCGCGCACATACTCGCGGACCTGGGAGACGGAATGGACGGTTTGCATTGGGGATCCTCGGGTAAAGAAAGCGACGAGCTGCTAGTTGCGAGCTACTAGGCGCGGGCGAAATCGTTGCCACCGAATAAACATTGTTGCTCGC